>NZ_CP045652.1:2161463-2470243 GCF_009557615.1 Sphingobacteruim zhuxiongii | reverse complement strand
CCTTTATTTAAGAGATAAGAAGTCTGTTGATTCACCCCCCATCCTTTATAAGCGTAGGTTTGTTCTGGATCTACTTCATCAGTTAAATTTAAAGGATTGTCCACATCTCTACGCATATATTCGGCAGCATAGGCAAAACCCATATACTTGAATACAGCGTCAGCGAATGAGGTTTTTAGGGTAAACGGATTCTGTACATAGCGGCCTAATTGTCCGCCTTCACGAATCGTTTTATCATTATAGCTATATCCACCACCAATTGATAATTTAGGCGTTTCTTCGCGTTCTAAATCGCCTTCTGAGTAATCATTGTCGTTTGTGAACTTACCTAAAGGCAAGAATTCAATTCTTCCTGTATAAGCTAGACCTTTATCCGTTGCGCTTGCGGGGCGTCCTTCACCCGTAGAGATAGCAGCTTTTGCGTTGAAAGGCATATCGCCAATTTTCTTGCTCAAGTTCAGTGATATACCAAAGTCGCGGTCTAAAGTGAAATTCCCATTGACCAACGAACGATCTGCAAACTGCAATGATCCCGAAGAGTTTACACGCTGACGGTTACCGGGAAGCTTATTCTGACCAAAGGATACATAGAAATCGTCAGAAAAGTTATAGAACATCACGGCATCACGGACGATATTAGGGATTCCGGTATCATCGAAATCTTGATCACTGCGCGTGAATGCCAACTGTACGGTATAGGAGATTTTAGGGGTATAGATATAGCCATCCATACGCATTCTTAAGCGACGAATACGGGCATCAAATTTTCCGTTATCTTCACCATCGATGGTATTGCTAAACCCTAAACGGTTTTGCATACGGAATCGAAAGTTAGTGTAGAATAAGGAATCTTTAGATTTAAACTGTATTCCCTTGAAGTTTAGGATTGTAGCGCGGTCATCACGCTCTTGCGGATGTCCTTGACCATAGAGGTTGTTGCAAGCGAAAAATGCTACAATGATAGTTAAGGTGAATTTAGTTAGTGTATTCATTGATAAGTATATATATTAACTTTTTGGTTCTTGTTGACTTAAACAGTGAAAGCTTCCTAATCCCCATATAATATCGACAGAGTCAATGCCGACCACCTTGCGGTCAGGGAATACGGATTGAATGATTGACAACGCTTTTTGATCGTTCTTATCGTTGAAAATTGGAACGACTACGACCTTGTTAGCGATGTAGAAATTCGCATAGGAAGCTGGTAATTGTTGATCTTCATAGACTACAGGACGTGGCATCGGCAGCTCCACAATATTTAATGGGCGACCATCCAAAAGGCGCATTTCCTTTAATTTCTCTAGATTCTCTTGAAGAATAGGGTAGTTCTCGTCGTTTGAATCTTCTTCAACGACCGTCAGTACAGTATCTTCATTGACAAAACGCGTAATATCATCGATATGACCGTCTGTGTCATCGCCAATAATTCCGTCGCCTAACCATAATACTTGCTCCTGGCCGTAGTAGTCTAATAAATAGCCTTCTATTTGCTCTTTGGTCAAGTGTGGATTGCGATTTTCATTTAACAAGCATGCTGTTGTTGTCATAATTGTTCCAGCACCATTGAATTCTACCGATCCACCTTCCATCACAATAGGAGGTGTAAATAGTTTGAGTTTGAATTCATTAGCGATTCGTGTAGGAACGACATCGTCTAAATCAAAAGGCGGATATTTACCACCCCATGCATTGTATCCCCAATCTACGATTGCTTTTTCGCCTGTTTCTTTGTTTAAAAGAAATGCGGGGCCATGATCACGGCACCAAGCATCATTAGTTGGATTAAAATGGAAGCTGATATTGTCAAGATTAGCACCGGCCGCTTCGATATGTGTTAGCGCAAATACCTTCATTGCTTCGTCGGCAACATTGATACGTACGTTCTGTTCTTCAGCAACGAGTTTAATGAATTGCGAATACGGTGCGTAGATGGTATCTAGCTTTCCAGGCCAAGACTCTTCTTTATGTGGCCAACTTAGCCAAAGTGCTTCTTGTAATGCCCATTCTGCAGGAAATGAAAAGCCCTGCGCCTTGGGTGTATCTTCTTTTTTATATAAAGGGGAAGTATTTTCTGAACTCATAATTTGATGACGTAAAAAAACTATGCTCGTGTAGAGCATAGTTTGTATTTCTTAAACGTTTGATTTAATCCTCGTCTATAAATCGTTTTGTAATAGGTGCATATGTTTCAATACGACGATCGCGTAGGAATGGCCAATGCTTGCGGAAATAATCTGTTTGATTGAGGTCTAAATCCACAACTTGAACTTCCTCTTGATCATGGGATGCTAAGTATAACAGCTTACCTTGTGCGTTTGCGACGAAGCTTCCGCCCCAGAACTTCATAGCACCATCTTGCTCAAATCCGACGCGGTTTACTGATACCACGGGAACGCCATTAGCTACTGCATGAGAACGTTGAATCGTTTGCCATGCATTGTATTGATCTTGATTGGTTTCTTCGTCTTGGTCTGTTGCCCAGCCAATAGCGGTTGGGTAGAACATGATTTCAGCACCCATAAGGGCGGTGATACGACTTGCCTCTGGATACCATTGATCCCAACAAATTAACACACCAATCTTTCCGAATTTCGTTTGGAATACTTTATAGCCTAAATCACCTGGGGTGAAGTAGAATTTTTCGTAGAATGCTGGATCATCAGGGATATGCATCTTACGGTACTTACCTAAATAAGATCCATCCGCATCTAGTATTGCAGTTGTATTATGATATAGTCCTTGAGCACGTTTTTCGAATAGGGAAGCGATAATAACAACGCCCAACTCTTTTGCCACAATAGATAGGGCATCGGTTGAAGGGCCAGGGATTGCTTCGGCCAGGTCAAAATTATCGTAATCCTCTACATCACAGAAATATAAGGAGGTAAAAAGCTCTTGCAAGCAAACGATTTGGGCACCTTTTGCTGCTGCTTCGCGAACTTTTTCGATCGCTTTATTCAAATTCTCTTGTTTATCCTTTACACAGGACATTTGAACTAAACCAACTTTTACTTTACTCATTTTACAATTACATATAAGGTTTTGGCAAAGATAGAATAAAATAATGAGCTTAGTTGAAATGGGTACATATTTCGGCTTAAGAATAGGTAGATATATTGTAATTTTTTTGGGTTCTGGCGTAAAGCATTTGTGGAAATATTGGGTTAACACAGGCTTTTCTTATTTTTGTATATGCGCAAGATTATTCATATTGATATGGATGCTTTTTATGCTTCAGTCGAACAGCGAGACTTTCCGGAGTTTCGGGGTAAGGCATTGGCCGTTGGCGGCTCTCCCAGTGGGCGAGGAGTGGTCGCAACGGCGAGTTATGAAGCGCGTAAGTTTGGCGTAAAGTCTGCGATGTCTTCACATATGGCATTGCAATTATGCCCCAATTTATTGTTTACCCGCCCACGGTTCGATGTTTATAAGGAGGTTTCCAATCATATTCGATCGATCTTTCAGCGTTATACAGATTTGATAGAGCCGCTTTCACTGGATGAGGCATATTTGGATGTAACAGCGGATAAGTTAGATATCGGTTCGGCTATTGAAATTGCTCGGCAAATAAAACTAGCGATAAAGGAGGAGTTGCAATTGACTGCTTCTGCCGGGGTTTCGGTGAATAAGTTTGTAGCGAAAATTGCCTCAGATTATCAGAAACCGGATGGACTCACGTTTATTGGTCCATCAAAAGTAACAAAGTTCTTGGAGGCTTTGCCGATTCATAAATTCTTCGGAGTAGGTAAGGTTACAGCGAAGAAAATGAATCAAATGGGGATTCATATTGGTGCTGATTTGAAGCGATTTAATGAGATTGAAATTCAACAGCACTTTGGTAAGTCGGGTAAGTTTTTTTATAACATGGTGCGCGGATTGGATGAGCGTCCGGTTCGTCCGAATCGAATATCCAAGTCGGTTGGTTCCGAAGATACATTTGAATCTGATTTAACAGATCCGGAGTTAATGAAGGTTGAGATTACGCGATTGGCGGAGCGTGTTTTTTCGCGCTTAGAACGGGGGGAGAAGTTTGGTAAGACGGTTACGCTAAAGATTAAATATGCTGATTTTACGCAGATTACTCGGAGTAAAACCGGTTTACACTACTTAAGTAAGCTCGAAGAAATTCAAGAGTATGCCTATGAGCTGTTGGCTAAGGTAGACATGCAGGAGAAACGCGTTCGTTTACTCGGCGTTACGGTTTCAAACTTTCAAGGTGAATCTTCCGATAAGGTAGAGTATGTTCAGCTAAGCCTCTTCTAAAGGGATTCCTGTTAATTGTTGCACGCGCGACGGATGCTCTTTTGCGTAGTTAATTGCTAAATTGTTCATGTAGAAATTGCTGTGTACTAAACTTTCATTCACAACGACTTCTTCAATATCATTGATTTCCAGGTCATTTTGAACAAACCCTAAGGCAAAAACCTTGTTTTCTTTAAAATAGATGTAACTCTTCTCTTCTTCATGTCGACCACGATCAACAATAACAAAGCTACGCTTGTTATTCTGAAGGCTTTCTATCGCCGCTAAGACCTTTTCATTATAGTTTGCTACATCCACTGGTTCTTTGCTTAAGCTTGGCTCGGCGCCATCCTTTTCCCCCTTCTGGCTATTGAAGAACGCGCATAATCGTAGTTCCAATGCGAAACTGTTAATCAATTGCAATAAGAATTGTGTGGACTCAAGGACCGTATTGAAGGCGTATAGGGGTGTGATATGCTTCCTTATTTGGCATACAGATAGACGCAGATAACCATTTTGATCTTCATAGCTAATGAGGCCGTATTTGGGATCATATTTTTTTAACGCGCGATTGTAAATTGGCCAAATCTTCTTGATCATATCGCATTCCATTAGGAACGCCATAAGTTCGGTTCCAGATTCTTTAAAATCGATATCACTTATCTCATTGATGAAATGCTGTCTTCGCTCTCCGGGGTTGTTGCCCGTGAAATGGCTGATGACCCTTTTTTTAATGTTGACGGCTTTTCCAACGTAGATTACCTTACCTTGATTATTCTTAAATAGGTAGATTCCGGTGCTATGTGGAAGTCGATTAAAAACTTCACCCGGTATATTTGTAGGAAGCCTTTGTTCTTTGGCATTCGTCTGTTCGACCATTTTTATAAAATGATCGCTATCAGCTTCGTATAGTTTTTGAAATAAAGTAACAGTTGCTTTGGCATCCCCAGCCGCGCGGTGCCTATCTTCGATAATAATACCTAAACTTTGACATAGTTTACCAAGGCTATAACTTGGTAAGCCTTTGAATATTTTGCGTGATAAGCGCACGGTACATAGTCTTTGTGCTTTCCATTCGTATCCTGCCGATTTAAGCTCAGCTTGAACGAAAGAATAATCAAAATGTACATTGTGGGCTACGAAGATGCAGCTTCCTAAAAGGTGATAGATGTCTTCGGCAATATCTTCAAATACGGGTGCATTTTCGACCATCTCATCGGAGATTCCTGTCAATGCCTGAATATGGAAGGGGATAGCTTGTTGAGGATTCACCAAGCTCGAATATTCTTCGACTACTTTCTTGCCATCAAAGATATAGATCGCAATTTCTGTGATTCTACTTGCCGAGGCGGAACCTCCCGTCGTCTCAATATCGACAATAGCGTAGCGTGGTTTCTTCATTAAAAACAAAAATAATACTAATAATCTTATATACTAAAATTATTAGTATTATTTTTTGTCTTTTTAAACTTTTATTATAAAAGTTCGACACCTTTATCGAGTAGTTCTGTCTTTTTCAATTGATCCCAGATGCTTACTTGTACTTCCCCGATGTGTTGAAGCTTCAACATAAACATGCAAATACGTGATTGACCAATACCACCACCAATTGATTCTGGAAGTTGATCATTCAATAACATTTGATGGAACGTTAATTTTTGACGATCTAGACTGTTTCGGATCTCTAATTGCGTTAACAAAGCTTTCTTATCGACGCGGATACCCATTGAAGATAATTCAAAGGCAGTATTTAGGATTGGATTCCAAACGAGAATATCTCCATTTAAGCCATGATATCCACGCTCATTTCCTGTGCTCCAATCATCGTAATCAGCTGCACGCCCGTCATGTGGCTCGCCATTGGTTAATGAACCGCCAATTCCGTAAATGAAAACTGCACCGTATTCTTTAGCAATAGCATTCTCACGTTCCTTACCCGTACTGTTTGGGTATTTTTGCAAGAGCTCCTCAGCCGATACAAAGTGAATCTCTGAAGGTAATACAGCAGCGATATGTGGATACTGTGCAGCGACAGCCTGTTCAGTTTCATAGATAACCTGATAGATTTTCTCTACCGTTAGTTTTAAATAGGCTAAGCTTCTATCTTTTGGAAGGATACATTTTTCCCAATCCCATTGATCTACATAGATAGAGTGAATCGGGGAGTAGTCCTCATCGGGACGCAAGGCGCGCATGTCGGTAAGAATTCCTTCTTCCGGTTCTAATTCCAATTCTTTTAAACGAATTCTTTTCCATTTCGCCAAAGAATGTACTACAACGGCTCTTTGGTCTTGTAGTGATTTTATCGGAAAGGATACTGGTCGCTCAATGCCATTTAAATCATCATTGATGCCTGTTCCATCCAATACCACAATAGGTGACGATACTGGAATTAGGTTTAATGCATGCTTGAGTTTAGTCGCAAAAGTCTCCTTAACAAACGTAATTGCTTGTTCTCTTTTTAAGATATGACGTCCCATTAATTTTTAAAACAAAATAAACATAGTTACTGTGATCTATTAGCGAAAACCACAGCCTTATAATTAACTTCAAAAATACAAAAATGTTAATGATATTGATAGTTTATTGAAGAAATAATCACAACAACTTGAGTTTCTGTTTAATTTATTTAAAGAGATTGCCCTAATGCCGAAAGAATCGCAGATGCCTTCGTTAAACATTCGGCATATTCCTTTTCTGCTTCTGCATCGATTGTGATCGCTCCACCCGTATGGAAGGATAGGTATTGATTTTCAGCATGGTAGATGATCGTGCGAATAACGACGTTAAAGTCGAAATCTCCTTCTGGGGCGAAGTAACCAATGGCGCCAGAATAAACACCTCTACGAGCGGTTTCGTAAAGGTCGCAAAGCTGCATGGCTGATATTTTTGGAGCACCAGTCATTGATCCAGCAGGGAACGTATTTTCAAGGACTTCCGCATCCGTTAATTCGGGATTCTTTTCACAGGAGATTGTTGAAATCAACTGATGAACATGCTTAAAGCTATATAGCCCTAGCTTCTCTGTAACCTGCACGGTGCCGGGGATAGCACTACGTGTTAAATCATTTCTTACTAAATCGACTATCATGACGTTCTCTGCAATCTCTTTCGGGTTGCTCGCTAAGTTTTGCTTGAGAGCTATATCCTCAGCCTCATTCTTCCCACGTGGCGCAGTACCCTTGATTGGCTGAGAGATTAAGGTATTTCCTCGCTTCGCTAGGAAACGCTCCGGAGACGCACTCAAGATATAAGATTGATTGACGCGAAAGAAACAAGCAAACGGGGTAGGAGATAGCTCATTCAGTTTCTGAAATAAGCTTTCCGGCTGATCGATATGTGCGGATTCTGCATAGAATTCCTGACACAGATTCGCCTCATAGATATCACCTCGCTTGATATGGTCCAGAATATGATGAAAGGCCTGAAAATAGTCATCTTTCGACATCCTGGATCTCACTTGCCCGCGTACTTGATAGGAAGGGTCTAAGGTTTCCTCCTTTTGGATTGCTTGATAAATCTCATTTGGGAAATCCGCTATGATCTGTACGCTGCCTGATTTGAAGCGCAGGATATATTGAGGAACAAAGAAGTAAGCGTCTGGAAATCCTGTCCGATTAGGGAATTGGGTATGTAGATCTTCCAGTTCGTTCTTTAGGTCATAACTAAGAAATCCCGGGATCCATGTATCTGGAAACCGGGATTTAAATTGTTCTAAACGTTCGAATGTTGATTGACCTGCTGTAGATGTAAATACCTCTTTCGCAGCAACAGCCAATAGACAGTCTACTTGTGAATATTGATCGCTAAATCCATTAGATTGAAATAAGCAAACTTGATCAAAGCCTTTCGACCACTGTAGGGCCTTAGACAAAAACAAATCGGTATTCACTTCAAAAATGGCTTCGGCCATGTCTGTCTTATAATTCGATAGTTTGCGTACGATCAGGACCTACAGATAAATACTTGATTGGAACATTTAATTCCTGCTCTAAGTAATCAATGTAGTTTTGTAATGCTGCAGGGATTTCATCTTTCGAACGAATTCCTGTAAGATCTTGATTCCAACCTTCGATTTCCTTTAATACAGGCTCTGGTTTGTTGGTAATAATCTCATATGGCATATAATCTATCTGCTCACCTTGGTAGTTATAGTGCGTACAAACGTAGATCTTTTCAAAAGTATCTAATACGTCTGCTTTCATCATAATCAACTCAGTTACACCGTTGATCATGATTGCATATTTTAATGCAGGAAGATCAATCCATCCAGTACGACGAGCACGACCTGTAGTAGCGCCGAACTCATGTCCTAATTGACGTAATTGTTCACCTGTTTCATTATCTAATTCTGTTGGGAATGGACCTCCACCTACACGAGTCGCATACGCTTTGAAAATACCAAATACTTCACCAATCTTGTTAGGGGCGATACCTAATCCTGTACAAGCACCTGCTGTAGTTGTGTTAGAAGAGGTAACGAATGGATAAGATCCGAAGTCAACATCTAACAATGTTCCTTGAGCACCTTCTGCTAATACACGTTTACCTTCTTTTAAGTACTCGTTTACTAAGTGTTCAGAATCTACGTGAGGAATGGTTTTCAAGAATTCAATCGCAGCTAAGAAAGCTTGTTCTTTTTCAGCGAAATCAGGAATCTCACCGTAGTGAGATAACATAGAAAGGTGTTTTTGTTTCAGCTTTTCGTAACGTTCGTTAAAGTCGGAAAGGGTAGTATCACCAACGCGTAATCCGTTACGACCAGTTTTGTCCATGTAAGTTGGGCCAATACCTTTTAAAGTAGAGCCAATTTTACCAGCACCCATATTGCTTTCTGAAGCAGCGTCTAACAATTGGTGAGTAGGTAAAATAAGGTGTGCTTTACGAGCTAATACCAATTTGCCTTTTCCTACCGGATCGAATCCAGCAGCTTTAAGGTTGTCTAGTTCTCTTTTCAGGATAATAGGGTCGATAACAACGCCATTACCGATTAGGTTTAAGGTATCTTCGTTAAAGATTCCGGAAGGGATGGTGTTAAGTACGAATTTCTTGTTATCGAATTCTAAGGTATGTCCAGCGTTTGGACCGCCTTGAAAACGAGCGATCAAATCATATTTCGGACAAAATACATCTACGATTTTTCCTTTTCCTTCATCACCCCACTGCAAACCCAAAAGCACATCAACTTGCATAGTATTTATTGAAATTTATATGTTAAAATTATTGTTTGATTACTTAAAAAAAATGTTCGGAAAAAGGGAATGTATTTGCCTTTTTCCGAACAAAGGTATATATTAATTTGTCGAATGTTAAATTAATTTGAAATTACTGCTTCTTCTTTTACTGGGTCTTTTGCAGTTTTAGATTTACGACAATCTGCGCAGATACCGTATAGGTTTAAGGAGTGGTGTTTGATCTCGAAATTCAACAATTCGCCGATCATCGTTTGAATCTGATAAACGCGAGGGTCACAGAATTCTACAACCTTATTACACTCGATACAGATCACGTGATCATGTTGTTTGTAGCCATAAGATTTTTCAAATTGCGCCATGTTACGGCCAAATTGATGCTTGGTTACCAAATCACAGGAAACGAGAAGTTCTAAGGTATTGTAAACGGTCGCGCGACTCACACGATATTTCTTGTTCTTCATATGGATATATAAAGACTCGACGTCGAAGTGATCGGAGCGTGAATATATTTCCTCCAATATAGCATAACGCTCTGGAGTCTTTCTAAGATTTTTGTTTTCCAAGTAAGCTTCGAAAATCTTTTTAACAGTTTCGTAGTTTTCGCCCTGTTTCATATTATTCAGCAAGTTTTAAGGTTCAAAATTACCAAAATAGAATGGTATTATATAGCTCGATTGTCAAAGCGCTGTAAGTCTTTAGTTCTCTGACTCATATCGAGTAACTCCTGTGATGCCAGGGATTTGTTTTAAGTGTTTGAAGAGACTATCCAATTGTCCTACATCATTGACAAAGACCATAATATCGCCTTCGAATATACCATCATTACTCGATATAGAGAGTGAGCGGATATTGACATGGAAGTCTTGTGAGATAACCGTGGTAATCTTATTCACCAAACCGACATCATCAATACCGACAATTCTCAAGCCAGTTAAGAAAGCGACATTGTTATGTAAAGATGCCCATTTAGCTTTTAGAATACGATACCCGTAGTTTGCCATTAATTTTGAAGCATTCGGACAGCTTGTTCTATGGATCTTGATGCCATCATTAACGGTTAGGAATCCGAAAATATCATCACCAGGGATTGGGTTACAACAAGGAGCTAACGTATAGTCCACCTTCTGATAGTCATCCCCAATGAGGATGGTATCATCTTTCTTGTTGATTTTTTCAACAAGACCACTGATATGTGCCTGGAATTGATTTTGGTTGGCATCTTCAGAACGTTCTGCAGCAACAAACTCTCTTAGATTCTTAATGTCTATTGTTCCTTTTGCAACATTATAGAACAGCTCTTGCGAGCTTGGAAACTTAAAGTAGTTCGCAATTTTATTGATATTTTCGGTGTTGTAGGTGATTTTAAGAGATTTTAATTTACGCTCTAAAATCTCTTTTCCGTCCTCAGCAACGCGTCGTTTTTCTTCCTTCAGTGAAGATTTAATCTTAGATTTTGCTTTTGCAGTAACTACAAAGTTTAGCCAATCTTCTTTTGGCGTTTGCTTGCTCGAGGTAATAATCTCTACTTGATCACCATTCTGCAGTTCATGACTTAAAGGCACAAGCTTATGGTTTACCTTAGCACCAATACAGGTAGCACCGATATCGGTGTGGATTTCAAAAGCAAAGTCGAGTGTGGTTGCACCGTTTGGAAGTTGCACTAGTGTTCCCTTCGGTGTAAAGATGAAGATTTCGTCAGAGAAGAGGTTCATCTTAAAGTCGTCGACAAAATCCATTGCATTGGATTCTGGATTACTCAAGATATCACGAACTTTCTGTATCCATTGATCTAGACCATTATCAGAATTCGATTCTTTGTATTTCCAGTGTGCTGCAAATCCTTTCTCTGCAATTTCATTCATGCGTCTAGTTCGAATTTGAACTTCCACCCATTGGCCTCTAGGGCCCATTACAGTTGTATGTAATGATTCGTAGCCATTTGCTTTCGGCGAGGATACCCAGTCTCGTAGTCGATCAGGATTTGGACGATAAAGATCTGTAACAATCGAGTACACCTTCCAACACTCTGTTTTTTCCTTTTCGGCTTCTGTGTCTATGATAATACGGATAGCAAATAAGTCGTAAACTTCTTCGAAAGGGATCGACTTTTTACGCATCTTATTCCAGATGGAGTGTATGGATTTCGGTCTCCCGAAAACAGAGGCATTGATACCTTCTTCTTTTAATATTCCATTAATTGGCCCAATAAAGTCGCCAATGAATTTCTCACGTTCGGCTTTTTTCTCATTTAATTTCTTCGCGATAAATTTATAAGTATCAGGATCGGTATACTTCATGGAAAGGTCTTCCAATTCCGATTTGATGGCATATAATCCTAAACGATGGGCGAGGGGTGCATATAAATAACTAGTTTCTGACGCGATTTTAAGCTGCTTATGGCGAGCCATAAATTCCATAGTTCGCATATTATGCAAACGGTCGGCTAGCTTAATTAAAATCACACGGACATCATCGGCTAAAGTGAGGAGCATCTTGCGGAAGTTCTCCGCTTGCATAGAGCTATTGGGGTCAAATATGCCCGATATCTTCGTTAAACCGTCGATAATACGCACGACTTTTTTACCGAATTGTTCTTCGATGTCTTGTAAAGTAACGCTGGTATCTTCGACAACGTCATGCAGTAATGCGCAGACAATAGAAGTCGTTCCCAAGCCGATCTCTTCGGCCGCAATTTGTGCAACAGCAATAGGGTGGTAAATATAGGGTTCTCCAGATTTACGACGCATATCTTTATGGCTTTCTAGGGCCAAATCAAATGCTTTACGGATCTGTTGTTTATCGCCTTTTTGTAATGTCGGTTTGCAAGCTCTTAATAACGCACGGTATCTTTTTCGGATTTCCTTATTTTCAGCCTCAATATCAATCACATATTCTTGCATATAACTCCTCTAAATCACTATGATAATTAAATATAATTTGCTAAATTTATTGGGCAAATAATACAGAAAAAATGTTTCTTGTATTGTATAAATATACGAAAAAAATTAATATTAAGCCAGAGGAAATAATTTATTGAGGATGCTTAGGAGTATTAATAAGTGGGTTTTGTTGGGCGTTTTTCTCCTTACGACGTCGCTGTTAAGTCATGCACAGACATTGACGAAACCGCAGTATGGAGAAGGGAAGGCCGAGGTGGTTGAACATTATGCTACTACAACCTTGGACAATGGAGAAGTTGTTCCCTGGTTTCCTATTGAAGAAGTCGTGATTACTGCTGTTCGTCAATGGAAAAGTGAAGATGAACGACAACGTTATTTACGACTTAAGCGAAATGTTATTCGTGTATTGCCTTATGCTATTTATGCCCAAAAGCGATATGACCAATTAGATCGTGACTTAGCAACTGCCAATTCTGGAAGAGAAGAGAAGCGATTAATCAAAGAATGTGAGCGCGAAATTAAAGAGAAGATCACCTCCGAAGTGAAGAATCTGACCGTCTCACAGGGTAAAATCCTGATAAAGCTTATCGAACGCCAAACCGGCAACACCAGCTATGATTTAGTGAAAGACATGAAGGGGGGAGTATCTGCCTTTGTCTATCAAGGTGTGGCCAAGCTATTCGGGCATAACTTAAAAAGTACCTATGATCCGCAAGAGGATTTTGAAATAGAGAACATCATTCGTGAATATGAACGTGTTCGCCCCATTCGTAACCCTTAGACCTAATTTAGTATGAAAGCTACCGTTTATGATTTTAATGCATTGGAATTTAATGGCCAAAAGAAGTCCCTCAAAGACTTTGAAGGCAAGGTTTTATTAATTGTCAATACCGCGAGCAAATGCTTTTTTACGAAGCAATTCAAATCGCTTGAAAATCTGTATAAGAAATACCGCGAGTTAGGTTTTGAGATATTAGCATTTCCGTCCAATGATTTTAGAAATCAAGAACCGTTAACTGGTCGTACATTAGAGACTTTTTGCCGGATCAACCAGCAGGTGTCTTTCCCTGTCTTCAAGCGTATTCATGTCGTTGGCGAATATACCGACCCATTATACCGGTACTTGTCTGACGAGTCCGCAAATGGTACTGTAGGGACCGCCCCATTCTGGAATTTTCATAAGTATTTAATCAATAGAAAAGGAGAGGTTGTTGATCATTTCTACTCAATTACCAGCCCTATGTCAAAAAAGGTACATCAGAAGATCGAAGAATTGCTAAGCAGCCCTGCATAGGATTATTATTTCGTACTTTCGCACAATAGAAACGGAAACTCATGAAATTAGATTTACTTGTGATGACGGTGCATCCTGATGATGCAGAATTGGGTGCTGGAGGTGTAATTGCCAAATATGTTGCTGAGGGTAAAATGGTAGGTATCATAGATTTGACGCAAGGGGAATTAGGAACCCGAGGGACTGCTGAGACGCGCGCTCAAGAAGCCGCAAAAGCTGCCCGAATACTCGGAGTTGCTGTTCGTGAAAATCTAAAACTACGTGATGGTTTCTTCCAAAATGACGAGAGCAACCAATTGGAAGTCGTGAAAGCGATTCGTAAGTACCAACCAGAGATTGTTATCACGAATGCTTTAGATGATCGTCATCCCGATCATGGGAGAGCCAGCAAGCTCGTCAATGATGCTATTTTTATTGCCGGTTTGCGTCGTGTTGAAACCGCTGTTGATGGCGTAGATCAAGAAGCTTTTCGCCCGAGATTACAGTTGCAATTAATTCAAGACAAATACATAAGGCCTGATATTCTTGTAGATATTACAGATTACTGGGATATTAAAGAGCGATCCGTTCTTGCGTATACGACTCAGTTTAACGTACAAGCGGATGATACAGAACCACAAACCTATATCTCAAATCCTGATTTTATGGCGTCTACACGCGCACGTGCGCATGAACTTGGTCGTTCAATCCAAGTGAAGTATGCTGAAGGATTTACAGCAAGAAGACTTTTAGGGGTGCAGGATATATTTACGTTAATTTAGATAGTAGATTTTAGACATTAGACATTAGATATTAGATATTAGACGCCTTAGGGCGTTTTTTTTTTAGTATTTAGTATTTAGTATTTAGTAGTTAGTATATAGTAGTTGGTAGGTAGTAGTTGGTAGGTAGTAGTTGGTAGGTAGTATATAGTAGTTAGTATTTTTAACAGCTTTCGGTAGGGATGTGTGATATTATTTCTTAGTGCACTACTGTATATTTACTATCGGTATTAGCGGATAATCGTCTGTTTCAGCAAAGATAGCCTCCGAAGGTTTCGTCAAATAAAGGGCTTTCGCGGCATAAATGCTCACTGCGCTCCGCTTTATTCCACGATCCCTTTACATGACGACCTTCTCTGGCTGTGAGTCGCCTAACAGAAGATTAACCTTGAAAGCTGACGATGTACTGTGTGTAGATGCTTATTGATATTCGGTTTTTATTTTTGTTTTCGTGTAGAGGGGCTACTTGTAGGAGGGATGGAATTTTTATTGGAATTAGTTGGGGGCTTTCTAGCTAGAATGCTAAATGTGGTATAATAAAAAAGGGTTATTTCGTAAGAAATAACCCTTTTTTATGTTTTAAAGTAAGATTACTCAGCAACTACTTCGAAAGGTACTTGAACTTTAACTTCTTTGTGTAAGTTTAAGTTAGCAATGTACTCACCTACATTTTTAGGCTCTGTTTCGAAAGTAATACGACGGCGATCAACATCAAATCCTTGAGCTTTTAAAGCGTCAGCGATTTGAATGCTATTCACTTTACCGAAGATTTTGCCAGACTCACCCGCTTTAGCACCGATAGATAATTTTACCGCTTCTAATTTAGCTGCTAATTCTGTAGCATCTTTCTTAATTTTTTCTTGTTTAAACTGAGCTTGTTTGATATTCTCAGCTAACACTTTCTTTGCAGACGGCGTAGCCATTGCTGCAAATCCTTGAGGGATTAAGTAGTTACGACCATAACCTGGTTTTACTACTACGATATCGTCTTTCTCTCCAAGGTGTTTAACATCTTGTTTTAATATAACTTCCATTATCGTATCCTCCTTATTTTAATGAATCAGTTACGTAAGGCAATAATCCGATGATACGCGCACGTTTCACGGCTTGAGCTACTTTACGTTGAAATTTCAATGATGTACCAGTTAAACGACGAGGTAAAATTTTACCTTGATCATTTACAAACTTCAATAAGAAGTTGGCGTCTTTGTAGTCGATGTACTTAATACCGTTCTTCTTGAAACGACAGTATTTTTTACGGTTGTCCTCTACTTTAGGGGCAGTTACGTATTGGATATTCTCGTTTGCCATTAGTTTGCTACCTCCTCAGTTTTTGGTTCAGTTTTCTTGTTGAATGCACCGCTACGTTTTTTCTCGTTGTAAGCAACTGCGTGCTTATCTAGAGAGATTGTTAAGAAACGCATCACGCGCTCATCACGTTTGTATTCAACCTCTAATTTTTTAATTAAATCACCTGGAGCCTTGAATTCAGTTAAGTGATAGAATCCAGTTGTTTTTTTCTGGATTGGATACGCTAATTTTCTCAAACCCCAATTATCTTCAGCGATAATTTCGGCTCCGCCTTCTGTTAAAACACTTTTGAATTTAGCAATAGCTTCTTTCGCAGCGTCTTCTGAAAGCAACGGGGTAAGAATGATTACAGATTCGTACTGTTGCATTGTTTAAATAATTTTGTTTATCAATACTCCGAGTTATTTTACGGAGATGCAAAAATAGATAATAGATTCTATAAAAGCTAATTATTTGTTAATATTTTATTTAGCGTTTTTAAAGAGGCTCGCGGTGTAGTTGAAAGTTTACAAATGGAGTTTTATCGACGGTCAAGTTTGTCAAAGAAAAAATGCCTGCAGATATTTGTTGCGCAATTTAATACTAAAGAAAAACGAAATTGAGGGCTACGATTGGAAGACTACCTATTTGGGTTAAAGTAATAGTTTCTATCACTACAGGAATCGCTTTAGGCTGTGTGCTCGCAGAAATCTTGTATTACGTTATCGTTTAAACAAATAATTGCTCGAAATTGAATGGCTAGCCAATAAATGGTCGACAATTTCAAATTACATAGACTAACTTCGAAATAATACATATGCAAATCGGCCACTTCTTGAAGTGGCCGATTTCTTTATATTATTATGATTACGCTAATTTTCCTAGCGCTTCTTTAATTCTTCTTAAAGCTTCTTTCAAATTTTCGTCGGAAGCAGCATATGACAATCGGATATAATTATTGTTTCCGAATGAATCACCACCTACAGTAGCAACGTGTCCGAAGTTCAATAAGTATAGCGCTAAATCTGCGGAGTTCTTGATTTCATTTCCTTCTGGATCTTTCTTTCCGAAGAAAGAGCTAATTTGAGGGAAGAAATAGAAGGCACCTTGAGGAAGATTAGTTTTTACTCCAGGGATATCATTTAACAAATCGTATACTAATTGACGACGACGAGCAAACGCTTCTTTCATCTCCAGTACACTTGCTAATCCTTGCTCGTAAGCAACAATTCCTGCACGCTGAGCGATTGAACAAGTTCCAGATGTTGTTTGACCTTGCAACTTATCGTTCGCTGCTGCAATCTCTTTATTTGCGGCGATATAACCTAAACGCCATCCAGTCATTGCGAATGCTTTCGAAAAACCATTGATAATGATTACTCTATCTTTAATTGCTGGGAATTGAGCGATTGACTCATGTTGATCCACAAAGTTAATATGCTCATAAATTTCATCAGAGATGATGAAGATATCAGGGTGTTTTTCAAAAACCTTTGCTAAAGCTTCTAATTCATTTTTCGAATAAACGGAGCCGGTAGGATTACAAGGTGAAGAAAACATGAATACTTTAGATTTCGGCGTAATCGCTGCTTCTAATTGCGCTGGCGTAATTTTGAAATCAGATTCAATATCGGTGTCGATAAATACCGATTTACCTTCTGCCAAAGTAACCATCTCGGAATAAGAAACCCAGTATGGTGTTGGAATAATTACCTCGTCACCTGGATTCACCAAAGTTAAGATCACATTGGACAATGATTGTTTCGCGCCTGTAGAAACGACGATTTGCGAAATATCATAATCTAAGCCGTTTTCGTTTTTCAACTTATTAACGATCGCTTGGCGCAAATCTGGGTAGCCTGGTACTGGCGAGTAACGTGTATAGTTCTCATCCAAAGCCTTCTTTGCAGCATCCTTAACATGTGCTGGAGTATTGAAGTCTGGTTCGCCTACACTTAAACTAATGACATTGATGCCTTTTGCCGCCAGTTCGCGACCTAATTTGGTCATCTTTAATGTTGCTGATTCGGATAGATTGTTTATCCTTTCTGATAAATATGATGCTGTACTCATGATATTGCAAATATATTATATAGCTTTCACTTAAACTGATAAATATGTAATAAAATCTTTATAAAGATGAGATTTTTTAAATAAATCAAGGCAACAAGCCCATGAAATAAATTCCTAATTTTGCCAAACAATCCTTCGTAAGATGAAGCTCAAGTTTGATGGTTTTATATTAGCCCTGATCGCCATGATAATTCTGGCGTATATCTATCCTGATTTAGTAAGTGCGCAAGGCGGTCATTTATTTGATACGATAAGCACGATAGGCGTGTCCCTTATTTTTTTCTTTTATGGCTTGAAACTAAGCTTTGGAGAGATCAAAGAGGGCTTGAAAAACTGGAAACTCCACGTTTCGATTCAGCTATTTACCTTTGCATTATTTCCACTGATTATCTTAGCATTTAGACCTTTTATTCAAGGGATTGTTCAAGAGCAATTTTGGTTATCCTTCTATTTTTTAGCCGCATTGCCATCAACCGTATCGTCCTCTGTGGTGATGGTATCAATTGCCCGAGGAAACATACCCGCTGCGATTTTCAATGCGAGTATATCGGGATTAATTGGAGTCGTCGTGACGCCGTTACTAATGCAAGCTTTCTTGGAGTTTGAGCAGGTGAACGTATTAGGAGATGTGTATTGGGGGCTTATTAAGGAGATTATTATACCCGTGATTTTAGGGTTGATGTTACAGCCATATCTTGGAAAATGGGCAACAAAGTATAGTAAGCCGCTGGCGAAATTTGATAAAGCTGTTATTTTATCCATTGTTTACAGCAGTTTTGCGGAGTCGTTTCTATCCGATGTATTCCATAAAGTAGGGACAATGTATCTCATTTGGTTATTTATAGGTGTTATCTTTTTATTCTTTATCGTGTATGCATTGGTTTATGTCATCACACGTTATGTGCTTAAATTCAATCGAGAAGATCAAATTACCGCCTTATTTTGTGGATCAAAGAAATCTTTAACCCATGGGTCAGTTTTCAGTAAATTTCTGTTTGCGGGGAACCCAAATATGGGACTATATATTATACCATTAATGGTCTTTCATGCGTTCCAGATCTTCGTTGTTACGATAATCGCAGAACGCTATGCTAATCAATTTAATAGAAAATAGTAATAAAAAAATAATTTAATTCGCTGATAATTTCATTAATTTTGTGCCTTCAACTAGAAAAGGAAATGTCTAGACAAATGAGATTGGTGTTACTGTCCTTAGTGACAGGGATTGTATTAATGCTAATAAAATTCGTTGCATATTTTATTACAGAATCGAATGCAATTTTTTCAGACGCCGCAGAGAGCATCGTCAATATCGCAGCTTCCGGATTCGCTTATTATAGTATCTACCTTGCTGCACAACCCAAAGATTTAAATCATCCATATGGGCACGGGAAAGTTGAATTCTTCTCGGTCTTTGTCGAAGGTGCCTTAATATTTATCGCCGGTAGTGTTATTTTAGTCAAGGCGATTTACAATATTTTCTTCCCCCAACCCGTTGCAAACGTCGAAGAGGGGATGTTGCTTATCTTTATTACATCACTCATCAACTTTGGCGTTGGATTTTACTTAATCAAACGTGGTCGTGCCTTACGCTCACTCACCATCGAAGCTGACGGAAAACATTTGCAAATTGATGCTTACAGCTCCATTGGATTAATCGTTGGTTTATTCATTATGAAGCTCACCAAGCTTCCTTGGATTGATTTAGCTTTGTCAATCGTCTTAGGATTTTTTATCTTATATAATGGTTATAAATTACTGCGTAAATCTATCTCAGGTCTTATGGATGAGTCGGATCAAGAAGTAATTGACGAAGTGGTAGCCATCTTAAAAGACAAACGAAAAACGGAGTGGATTGATGTACATAACTTACGTGTTCAACGATATGGGCAAGAGCTTCATATCGATTGCCACTTAACACTTCCAAATTACTACGACCTTAGCCAAGTGCACGATAGTATCTCTGATTTTGACCAAATTCTAAATGCGAATTTGGAATCCAAGACAGAGTTCTTTATTCATGCAGATCCTTGTTTGCCAGAGTGTTGTCATTACTGTGCCGTAGAGGACTGTCCGATACGTTCTGAGGAATTTAAGAAACATATCGAATGGACTTCCGTTAATGTAACCAAAAACATGAAGCACTTCCGTAAAGCTTAATGCTTTCTGAATGTCATTTCAGTGCTGTAATTAGCATATTTTCTTAGGGAATCAGTATATTTAGTTCAAATTTTTCCTATGAAAAGATTACTGTTTCTCTCCATTTTTATTATTTCATCGATGTCCTTATTTGCGCAGCGTCCTGCAGATGTAGTATCCAAACGGATGGATGATTGGCATTTAGCCGCTGCACGTGCGGACTTTAAAGCCTATTTTGACATGATGGATGAGCAGTCTATTTTTATCGGTACGGATGCGACGGAACGGTGGGATAAAGCCGCGTTTATGGCATATGCGAAGCCGCATTTCGATAAAGGAAGGGCTTGGAACATGAAAGCCTTGGAACGACATATTATTTTTTCAGCCGACGGTAAAACCGCATGGCTTGATGAATTGTTAGATACACAGATGAAGATCTGTCGAGGATCTGCCGTATTGGAACTACAGAACGGTAGCTGGATTATCAAGCATTATGTGTTGTCAATGACGGTACCCAATGATGTGTCTGCGGAAGTGGTAGGAGCCAAATCGGCCATAGAGGATAAATTAATTCAATCAATTAAACATAATTAAATAGGCCTATGCTAGTAAAACATGAGGTTAATGGCAATAAAGGAGGATTTTATGCCATTGAAGAAGGAAAGACAATAGGAGAGATGACCTATTCGGCTGCAGGACCGGGAAAGATCATTATTGATCATACGGAAGTTGATCCCGAAGAAAAGGGAAAGGGAATTGGACATGTCTTATTAATGAAAGCAGTTGAATATGCGCGTGAAAATAACGTCAAGATATTGCCCCTATGTCCATTTGCGAAAGCATCTTTCGATCGGGATGTGAATATTCGTGACGTCTTATTTTAGCAGTTGATAATGGGTATAAAAGCCATAGTTATTGGTGGTTCAGGAGCGACAGGTAAAGAGCTTGTCAAGCAGTTAATTGCGCGTAGCGACGTTAAAAAAGTTCGAGTTTTGCTGCGCAGGCCCTATTTCGAACCACAAGAAAAGTTAGAAGAGATTATTGTCGATTTCAATAGGCTTGCTGATTTTAGCGAGCATATTGAAGGCGATATTGCGTTTAGTACACTTGGTACGACAATTAAAGATGCTGGCAGCCAATCGGCACAATGGAAGATTGACCATGATTATCCCCTAAGTTTTGCGGCGCTCGCTAAAGCGAAAGGCGTGCATACCTTTGTGCTCTTATCATCCATGCAAGCGGATCCCCAAGCGAAGTTTTATTATCCAAGAATGAAAGGCGCCTTAGAAGAGGCTATTCGAAGTCTTGAATTTCCAAGCTTGACGATTTTGCGCCCTGGAATTATTGACCGGCCCAACACTGATCGTTTAGGTGAGAAAGTCGCTGTTCGCGCTATCAAATTTTTCAATCAGGTTGGCTTATTTCATAAGTATCGCGCTATTCAAACGGCGGATTTGGCGAAAGCTTTAATAGTTGCTGGCATTGATTTTCCGAAAGACGGAATAAAGCTGTATGAAGGGCCCGAAATACTACACGGAATTCAACGCTAAAGCCAAGAAAAATAACAAAAAATAAGGTGGAATAATTAGAATCGGTCATTGATTTTCAATGTTCAGGTATTATTTGCGTATTTATGTCTATTTTATTTTCATTTTGTTATCTTTAGGCGAATTTTAAAAAAACAGGTTGTTTTATAGCTTGTTTTCCATTTTTTAAAGCAAAACAATATCATTTCAATAGAAAATTATGTCATCTAAAATCATTTACACAAAAACAGATGAAGCGCCGTTATTGGCAACGTATTCATTTCTACCCATTGTTCAAGCATTCGCAAAACCAGCGAATATTGAAATCGAATTAAGAGACATTTCATTAGCAGGACGTATCCTTGCAAACTTCAATGACTATTTAACAGCAGATCAAAAGACAAGCGATGCATTAGCAGAACTAGGTCAATTGGCTACTCAACCAGAAGCTAATATTATTAAGCTTCCAAATATTTCTGCTTCTATTCCGCAGATAAAAGGAGCGATTGCAGAGCTGCAAAAAGCAGGTTACGCAATCCCTAACTACCCAGATGCACCAGCAAATGCGGAAGAAGAGAAGATCAAAGCAACGTATGCGAAGGTTTTAGGATCGGCTGTAAATCCGGTATTACGCGAAGGTAACTCTGATCGTCGTGCACCTAAAGCAGTTAAGAACTACGCAAAGGCTAACCCGCACCGTATGGGTGCATGGGCATCCGATAGCAAAACGGCGGTAACGTCAATGCAAGACGGTGATTTCTATAGCACAGAGAAATCTGTAACTGTAGCAAATGATTCACAATACAAAATTGAATTTGTTGCAGCTGATGGTTCTGTAAAAGAATTAAAAGGCTTAGGTAACCTGAAAGCAGGTGAAGTTATTGACTCATCGGTATTAAATATTGCAAAATTAAAATCATTCGTTGCGGATGCGATTGCAGAAGCAAAAGCAGCAGGCATCTTATTGTCGGCACACTTGAAAGCGACGATGATGAAAGTTTCTGACCCTATTATCTTCGGTGCTATTGTTGAAGTTTACTTCAAAGATGTATTCGCACAGTATGGTGATTTATTCGCTGAATTGGGAATCAACAAGAACAACGGATTAGGTGAGGTTTATGCTAAAATTGCAGGCAATGCAAAAGAAGCAGAGGTTAAAGCAGCAATCGAAGCAGCAATTGCGAACGGTCCTGATTTAGCGATGGTGAATTCTGACAAAGGAATCACGAACCTACACGTACCTTCTGATGTAATCGTTGATGCATCTATGCCAGCAATGATTCGTATCGGTGGTAAAATGTGGGATAAAAATGGCGCAGAGCAAGACACTTTAGCGATTATTCCAGATCGTTCATACGCTGGTATCTACGAAGCAGTAATCGAAGATTGTAAAGTGAATGGTGCTTATGATCCTAAAACAATGGGTTCAGTACCAAACGTAGGATTAATGGCTCAAAAAGCTGAAGAGTACGGATCACACGATAAAACATTCCAAGCAGCTTCAAATGGTACAATCCGTGTTGTTGATGCGGCTGGTAATGTATATATGGAGCAAGCTGTTGAAGCAGGCGATATCTTCCGTATGTGTCAAACAAAAGATGCTCCTATTCAAGACTGGGTTAAACTAGCCGTAAATCGCGCTCGTTTATCAGATACTCCTGCCGTTTTCTGGTTAGATGAAAACCGTGCACACGATAGAGAGATCATCAAAAAAGTAAATACATACTTAGCGAACTACGATACAAACGGATTAGATATTCGTATCCTATCTCCAATTGAAGCTACGAAATTCTCTGTAGAGCGTATTCGTCAAGGTTTAGATACCATCTCTGTAACAGGAAACGTGTTACGCGATTATTTAACTGACTTATTCCCAATTTTAGAATTAGGTACATCAGCGAAAATGTTATCTATCGTTCCATTAATGAACGGTGGTGGTTTATTCGAAACTGGTGCTGGTGGTTCTGCACCTAAGCACGTTGAACAATTCTTAGAAGAAGGATACTTACGTTGGGATTCATTAGGTGAGTTTTTAGCGTTACAAGCATCTTTGGAGCACTTAGCACAAACACAAAACAATGCGAAAGCGCAAGTATTGGCTGATGCATTAGATGAGGCAAATGCTAAATTCTTAGCGACAGATAAATCTCCAGCTCGTAAAGTTGGTCAGATTGACAACCGCGGTTCTCACTTCTATTTAGCACTATACTGGGCAGAAGCTTTGGCAGCACAAACAAAAGATGCTGAATTAGCAAATGCTTTCGCAGGTTTAGCAGCTGCTTTATCAAGCAACGAAGCGAAAATCAACGAAGAATTAATCGGCGCACAAGGCAAAGCACAAAACATCGAAGGATATTACTATCCAAATGATGAATTAGCTGCAAAAGCAATGCGTCCTTCTGCAACATTAAATCAAGCTATCGATACTTTCTAAGCGAAATATCATAAGCAATAAATAAAAAGCTGTACCATAAAACGATGGTACAGCTTTTTTTTCTTCCTCACTTTTTTCTTCATTCATTTTTCCGCTAGAGATCTATCACTATTGACTATTCTTTTAACCCATTAATCTTGGCATTCTTCGAATGAGGTATGCTTCAGCTAGGGCTAAGCTAGGCTTCAGCAACGACCTTCTTCTGTAATAATTTTATCGAAAAACAGCTGAATTGACGGATCCAATTTGGGATTGCTAGGCTATATCCTTATATTTAAGTTAACACAACGTAAACCTAATTCGATGAGAGATAAATCAGCATCAAGACGCCAGTTTTTACAACAAACATTTATGGCGGGTACGGCATTAATTGCTGCACCTTCTTTATTAAGCAGTACTGCAAACGCCTTTGAGAAACAATCCACTGTCAATAAACAAGATCGCTTGAAACTTGGTATGGCCGGGTATAGCTTCGTTCATTTTGATCTTGATCAATCGCTAGCGATGATGAAGCGTATTGAAGTTCGCTACTTATGTATTAAAGATTTTCACTTACCATTGACCAGCTCGGCAGAGCAGATTGCGGCATTCCACAAGAAATTGGCTGATGCGAATGTTAAAGGATATGCTGTAGGTCCAATCTATACGAAAACAACAGCCGATATCGACAAAGCATTCGACTATGCAAAACGTGTAGGTGTCGACTTAATAGTCGGAATTCCAGAAATTAAAGACCTACCTTATGTATCGCAGAAATGTAAGGAAACAAATATTCGCTATGCCATCCATAACCATGGACCGGAAGATAAAATCTATCCGAATGCAACCGTAATTTGGAATAATATCAAAGCGCTCGATAAAAATGTAGGTATGTGTTTCGATATGGGCCACAATATGCGCGACGGACAAGATCCGTTAAAAGATCTACTGCGCTATAAAGACCGTATTTTTGACCTGCACCTTAAGAACGTTACATCCGCAACAAAGGACGGAAAGACATGCGAGCTTGGGAGAGGGGTAATCGATATTCCAGCATTTACAAAAGGCTTGCTGAAAATCGGATACAAAGGCTCGTGTAGCATCGAATTCGAAAAAGACATGAAAGACCCATTACCTGGAATCGCCGAGACTGTAGGCTATTTTAGAGGGGTGTTGAGTGCGATCTAGTGTGAATAGATGTTAGATAATAGACATTAGATGTTAGACATTAGATTCTAGATGTTAGACATTCGATTTGAAATCACAAAAAGAGGAACCGGAAACTGGGTTCCTCTTTTTGTATTTAATGTTTGTCTCGTCCTGAAATAACGATACATAAAAAGAATCGTTATGAAAGAAATATCCAATTATGTAAAACGTACGCAGCGTGATTACACTTTAAGCTTCAAACTGAATGTTGTCAGAGAAGTTGAATCCGGAGAATTGACAAGCACACAAGCACAAAGAAAGTATGGTATCCAAGGAGATAGCACAATTCGTAACTGGTTGAAAAAATATGGTAACTTTGATTGGGAGAATCAAATACCATCCAGTATGGCAAAGTCACCAGAACAACGCATCTTAGAATTAGAAGCCAAAATCAAATTGTTGGAGAAGCAGAAAGCGCAGCTTGAGCGACAGAATTACATTGCTGATTCCAAAGCGATTATCTTTGATATGATGATCGATATTGCCGAACAAGAATATAAAATAGACGTAAGAAAAAACTTCAAACCCGCACAATCGATCGTTTCCGACAAGAAAAACAAGAAAGCCTAAGTTTTACTTGTGGGTTGTTCGGGTTAAGCAGGCAAGTGTATTATCGAAGAATCAAACGAACTAAAAGAAGTCAAAATATAGCGAGTAAAGTTGTGAGCTTAGTCCAGGAACTACGCGCTGTTCAGCCAAGAATTGGTACACGGAAACTCTATCATTTAATGGTCCAAGAACTACAGGTATTAAAAGTTGGCAGAGACAAGTTTTTTGATATTTTACGAGCCAATCACTTATTAATTATTCCAAAACGGAGTTATCGCACCACGACCATGTCACATCATCGATTTAGAAAATATCCTAATATTATTAAAGAAATGAATATTTATCGTCCCAATCAAGTTTGGGTGAGTGACATTACTTACATCGGAAAACGAGAAAAACCTTGTTATCTAAGTTTGATTACAGATGTATATTCTAAGAAGATAGTAGGCTTTGAAATCTCAAGCACAATGTGTACAAGTCATGTTGTCAAAGCATTGAAAATGGCTCAAAAACAAAGAAAAATAAAGGAATCATTAATCCATCATTCCGACAGAGGTATACAATATTGTTCAGACGAGTATCAATATTATCTAAACAAATACAAGATTAAGTGCAGTATGACAGAAAACTCTGATCCTTATGAAAACGCCATTGCTGAACGTATAAACGGTATCCTGAAACAAGAGTTCATGATTGATAGCTATCATTTAGAGCTAACTTTGATGAAGCAAATTGTAGAGGAAGCAATCAATATCTACAACAATGACAGACCACATTGGTCTAATCATATGCTAACTCCCAATCAAATGCATCTCAAATCAAATATGAATTACAAAACTTATAAAACAAAAAGCAGTAGAAACCTCTCGGCTACTACTGCATAAAATTATGTATTTTTAATCACTGAAAAACCGTATCTATTTTTCAGGACTAGTCAGTTGTCAAGGATTTTATACTTAACTGAATTAGGGTTTGCGATATGCCTTCCTATTGATTCATCATTAGATTTAAAAGAGGTGAAATAAAGCATTTATGCTTAGATAAATAGGACGAATACAATTGAACCTGACGAAAATATTAGCTAACGTATTTTTTGGATATTAGAAACTGCTCGACATATAGTTGGTTAGACGTCTAACATCTAAAATCTAATGTCTAAATCGTATATTCGTATTATAAGCCTATCTATATGAAAATACTTGCACTTCTTTTGTTGTGCTTGATGAGTTTTATGGCTCATGGGCAATCGGATTTTTCTTTTCTTTCGAAGAAGCGATCTTTTGATTTTGAGTTGGTTGGTAATTTGATAATAATTCCAGTCAAGTTGAATGGGGTTTCGTTATCATTTCTATTGGATACTGGTGTAAAGGAGACGATTTTATTTGCGAGTACCCGCGATTCTGTTCCTTTGGATAATGTTCATAAGGTGAAGTTTTCGGGTATAGGTATTGAGGATGGGGTAGAGGGCATTATGGCGGTTGCTAATGATTTGGAAATTGGCGCTATCTTGCGTGATTCTACTCACAACGTATTTGTTATCGATGGGGAGGAGTTAGATATCTCCAGTCATATTGGGATGCCGGTAAATGGTATTCTGGGGGCTCGATTTATACAGGAGTTTATGCTGAAGATCGATTATGTGAAGTGCAAAATAGAGCTATTTGATCCGTTCGACTACCCTACGAAATTGACCAGAAAATATACACGTGTGCCGATTGTATTAGAGCGCGATCGTCCTTATACAGAAGTGGATATTCGTCTTGCTGATCATCGTTTAGAGCATGCGAAGATGTTAATTGATATGGGGAATTCGGATGGTATGCTCATCTTTCCTTTTGTATTGAAGGACTTTAAAGTGCAGGATCCTAGTGTGTATGAGTTTATAGGTAGAGGTTTTAATGGGGAAATCTTTGGTTTTCGGAATCGGATTTCGGGATTCGACTGGGCGGGTTTTCATATAAAGCAACCGGTGGTATCCTATCCAGATACGAATGCTGTACATGCTGCGCGTTTGGCGGAAGGTCGGATTGGCTCTGTCGGCAATCAGGTTCTTAGACATTTCCATGTGATTCTGAACTATCAGGCAGATGAGATCTTCCTGCGTCCGAATCGGAACTATGGCAAACCCTTTGAGTTCAATATGAGTGGGATGGAGATAAAGCATGACGGTTTAGTTTGGACGCAGCGTGAGGTTGCGACCAGTATTGGGAGTCGGGATCGGGATAATCCAAATGGTGCTGTGACTGCCTGGGAGTCGCAAGTATTAAAATACGAATTTAAGCTGTTGCCGGTCTATGTTGTTGCTGGGGTACGGAAAAACTCTCCTGCTGAGCATGTTGGGATACAGAAGGATGATATTTTACTTCGTGTTAACGGCAAGCGTACCGAAAATATGAAACTGAAAGACCTGATGTCTAAGCTTCAGCATAAAGATGGGGACTTGATTAAACTGGAAGTCGAGCGGAAAGGGGAGAAAATGGAATTTGTATTTAAGCTCGTTGATCCGATTCCTTATAAAGGAAACTGACGAGTGTGTCTTTTTATCTAGTAAAGCATCCTCGCAAGACTCAAATCATAAAAAAAAGCGTCCTTTCAGACGCTTTCTCTATGTTTATTGTTATTATTCGTTAACAACGCCCATTTTGCTGAACTTATCAATACGTTCTGCAACGAGTGCGTCTTTATCTTTAGGAATTAAGAGTGCTAAATCCTCTAGAATTCTATTTTTCACATTGATTGCTGTTGTTTCCGGATCTTGATGAGCACCACCCAATGGCTCTGCAATAATACCATCGATTAATCCATTACCCAACATGTCTTCAGCGGTTAATTTTAACGCTTCTGCAGCACGTTCTTTGTGATCCCAACTTCTCCATAGGATCGAAGAACAAGATTCTGGAGAGATAACCGAGTACCACGTGTTTTGAAGCATGTATACGCGATCGCCAATACCAATACCTAACGCACCACCTGATGCACCTTCACCAATAACAATACAGATTACAGGAACTTTCAACACAGACATTTCCAGAAGGTTTCTAGCAATCGCTTCACCTTGACCGCGTTCTTCCGCCTCTAGTCCAGGATAAGCACCCATGGTGTCGATTAATGTAACAACAGGTTTATTGAATTTCTCTGCCATTTTCATCAAGCGTAAAGCTTTACGATAGCCTTCAGGATTAGCCATACCGAAGTTACGGAATTGACGCTCTTTCGTATTTTTACCTTTCTGATGACCGATTACCATCACGGGCTGCCCGCCGATAGAGGCAAAGCCACCAACGATTGCTTTGTCATCTTTTACCGTACGGTCGCCATGTAATTCAATAAAATCGTCACAGATAAGGTCGATATAGTCGAAAGTTTGAGGACGATCAGCATGTCTTGACATCTGGACTTTTTGCCAGCCTGTCATGTTGTTATATACCTCAAGCTTAGTTTGTTCGAGTTTTTCTTCCAGTTCGCGGATAGTCGCGCCCATATCTACTTTGGTTTTTTCTTCTACTTGCTTTACCTTTTCGATTTGAGTTTGTAAATCAGCGATAGGCTTTTCAAAATCAAATGTTGTTTCCATCATAAACTATTTGCTGCCAACATAGGCGAAGCTAAGTTAATTGTTTTTTAAGAAATTATGAAAACTAAATTATTCGAGGCTTCCCCGGGAATCCTCGATTCTGTTATTTTGTAGCTGATTTTGAGAGAAATAGAGCCGTATCCGGGAATGTTTTTTGTGCAATACATAAAATTTAATATCTTCATCAGCATGATTGCAAAAGCTGAAGACAACAAACCAAAGTTTCCGTACGTATTTTTCTTAAAAGTATTGTTCGTTATTGGTTTGCTCGCTGCTGACTATTATTTCAAAGCAGAGTTATCCCGTGAAGCGGATATAAAGCAAGTAATGCGGGGTTTATATACGTTCCTAATTCCAAGTATTTTCCTATCCTTCGTTCGTTTTATTGTGATTGTACTATATAATGCAAGGCATAAACATCGTGCGGTACGTGGAAACTTCGTATTGGGTGTTAACCGCCTGACCGCCGTATTAAATGTTGTGTTTGGTTTAATTGCTCTTTTAGTAAGCTTTGGAATCAATCCGAAAGACTTTATTACGGGCTTAACCATTGTTGCTATGGCAATAGCTGTGCTTTTTCGCGATTATATTACGAACATGATTTCTGGTTTAATCGTGATGTTTTCAGAGCAACTTTCCGTTGGTGATCGGATTAAAGTAGGGGAGCATCGGGGTAGAATTGTAGATATTACTTTTGCGAACTTGGTTTTGCAAGATGAGGAAGATGATATTATTATGGTTCCAAATAACTTGGTCTTTACAGCGACCTTTATGAACCTCTCGGCACACCAGTCTACTTTGTTTACGGTTCGTTTTGAGTTGCC
Source organism: Sphingobacteruim zhuxiongii (assembly GCF_009557615.1). Lineage (NCBI taxonomy): Bacteria > Pseudomonadati > Bacteroidota > Sphingobacteriia > Sphingobacteriales > Sphingobacteriaceae > Sphingobacterium > Sphingobacterium zhuxiongii. Next base: position 2,440,254 of record NZ_CP045652.1, on the reverse strand, counting down.
TTTGTTGGCATCACTTCATATCGAAGAATTAGAGCAGGCATTGAAAGATAGTTTAACGACCCACCCGAACTTAAGTGATAAACCTGAGGACTTTCAATTGAAGGTTATTGAATTAGGGAAGGATTTTGTTCGCTATAAATTAGATCTTCATGCTGTCAGCAATAGCAACCGCATGCATCGGCAGTTAGAGAATGAGATTTTGAAAGAAGTGATTAAGTTTGAGCGAAGCGTCCTTAAATCTTCCTAACTTTTACGCGTTTAACAAAGTGATGTGATCCTTTTTTGAGGATAAGATCTGCGCGATAACGTGTCGGGAGAATATTTTCATGTAGGTTAGGTCTATTTATTTCGTTCCAAATACGTGTTGCCATTTCCGTACTCTCTTCTACACTCATATCTGCGTATTGATGGAAATAAGATTTTTCGTTTTGGAAGGCCGTTGCACGTAAAGATTCGAATCGGTCAATATACCAATCGACAATATTCTTTTCATCGGCATCCACATAAATGGAATAATCGAAGAAATCCGATACAAAGACCCCATTTCTGCGTGAATTCACTTGTAGGACATTAATCCCCTCGACAATTAAGATATCTGGTTGCGCAATGGTTATTTTATCTTGCGGAAGCACATCATACTCCAAATGGGAGTAGATCGGCACGGTAAGGGATGATTTTCCAGACTTTACATCTGATAAGAATTGTAATAATTCTTTGGTGTCATAGCTTTCTGGAAACCCCTTTCTGTTTAAGATGTCGCGACGAATCAATTCCTTATTCGGGTATAGGAATCCATCGGTTGTTACTAGTTCTACTTTTGGTTTATTTGGCAGCAAGGATAGGACTTTGCGAAGCACTCTGGCTGTAGTGCTCTTTCCAACGGCTACGGAACCTGCAATACCGATAATAAAAGGGAGTTGACTGTTATTGCGTCGGAAGAAGTCATTACTCTGCCTGTGAAGTTCCCGAAAGCCATTGATGTGTACATCGAGGAGATGAGCTAAAGGTACATAGATATCTTCAATCTCTTCCATGGTCAATGGTTCATTCAGGGCGTGTAATGCACCTAAATCTTCTTCAGCAAGCATATTACTCAGCTGACCATTTAACCTTTTCCACTCTTCACGGGTGAAGTTTTGAAATGGACTGGTAAAGGTATGTTCGCTAATTAATGGCATAACGTTCTTCTTAATTCGAGCGCAAATATACAATCTTCAACAATTTTCCGCCTATTTTGTTGTATCAATTACATTACTTTCTATAACAATTGGATTGTGCAACATCTTGTGGATGGGACATTTATCGGCAATTATATATAATCTTTTGATTTGATCTTCAGCTAGATTTCCCTCGAAAGAGATATGACAACGGATATAGGTTGTTTGTTGTAAGTCGCTATTTACCACCTCACTACTCAGCTGAATATTTATTTTTTTGACTTCCCAATTTTTACGATTGGCATACATACGCATGGTAATCACCTTGCAAGATCCAATAGATGCTAATAAGAGTTGGGTAGGTGTCAATCCCTTGTTCTGTCCGCCAAGGTCTAAAGGTTCATCGGCTAAAATGGATAGGTCGCCATAGGCTACTTTGGTTGTATAATTCTCTTCTTCTATAGTAACTTGTACTTCTTGTGCCATATTTTGCTGTTATTCTAATAATCCTTTAATAATTAATGATCCTGTTGCTGGGTTTGTGGCTAACGGCACGTTCCAGAGATCGCAAATGCGCATTAGCATCTGTATATCGGGTTCGTGTGGATGTTTACCTAAGGGGTCTCGAAAGAAGATGATACCGTTTATTTTTCCCTCGGCTGCCATGGCTGCTATTTGCGCATCGCCACCTTTGGGACCGCTGAGCTTTAGCTCAACTTCTAAACCTGTTTGTTGGATATAGGAACCTGTCGTTCCCGTGGCTACCAAATGGGCTTTGGATAGTTCTTCTTGATGGTCTTTTACAAAGGCAACCATTTCTGCCTTTTTACCATCATGTGCGATTAATGCAATCGTTTTTGCCATGTTGTGTCTTCTCTTTTTATGATCAATTCAACATTTGAAAGATAGTGAAAATCTTGCAAATCCAGTATGGCAGTGGTATCGGAATAATAAAATAGGCTATTGTTTGCGGATATTGTAGTCTTCGACAAGCTCATAAAGCTCTTTTGCTGTTATTTTTTTATTCTTATCGGTTTCCAGCAAAGCTAGTGTTACAGGTTCATCATCGATCATGTTTTTCAATTTCAAAATCCTGTTGTCCTTTGCTGATCCAAAAGGACCCATTGAATTGAAGAATAGAACAACATCGGAACCTTTCTTATGTATCCAGTATTCTGCAGACTTAGCCATAGGAACTAAAGATCCTCCAGAGGGATTTGATGACATATACGCTGCGGAAGACTTTTCGATAATGTAGATTGGGCCGCTTGAAGTGGACGCAAAAATACTGCGCTTTCTTTTATTTCGGTCGTACTCATCAAATGCGGAGATAAAGGTGATTCCCTTTTCGCTATCTTTCGCATATGTAAAGTCTTCAGGCCTTAATCTAACAGACTTGGAATCGTCGCCCATCTTAAAGCTAAGGGCGCTAGTCATGAAATTCTTGGAAATACTACCGTAAATAGTGTCTTGTGTATTATTGATATAATAATCCTGTTGGGCATAAACAACCTGCGTCAATCCAGTTAAGAATAATGGGAGTAGGAAATAAGATTTCATAAGACAATAATAATGTTCGATAAATTTAGTGAATTATAGTTTGTCTCGTAGAAATTTCCAAACAGAATAGCCTTCTTTTTCTAGCTTTTCTTCTGTTTTCAGCTTGTCGGCTACTAAATCTTTGGCAAGTGCTTCCAAGAGATCTTCGTTGTCGCTAATTAATTTGTCTGCTAAAGACACCAATTTCTGGATATTCGTTGCTGAGGCCGCATCTAGTGAAGGTTCAATGGAGGAAAGATTTGTAGGCTCTAAACGTATGTAATTACTTGACTTCTGTACCGATCGGAATAATTGTCGTAGAAAGAAATCATTGGATTCGGAAGATCCACTGGACATAATATCAACAAGGGCGGGTCCGATGGATATTGCTTTTTTCTTTTTAAAGTCGTCGTAGTTGTAGGCGTTTTTCGCTAATCCTGTTCCTAGAGAAAGGATATGTACGTCGCTAATGTCGAAGGTTTGGAAAGTTTTTAAAACTTCAATCAGAGCACATATACTAGGGTTATGAGCAAATACGCCACCATCAAGAAGTGGATAACGTGTTCCAGCAAGGGAAAATATTTGTGCTACCGCGAAATAGGTTGGCGCAGCAGTAGTAGCTCGGCATACATCCTTAAGAAGAAAGTCGCGTGATAGTCCATGTGAGATAGCCTTCTGTTGTCGAAAGAGATGGTTCTTACGCAGCTCGATGTTGTATGCGGTCATCAGGCAGGGCTTAATGAGTTGGCTGAGCTTTAAATCTCCGAAGTAGTCATTTAAGGTTTTCTCCAGCACATTGACGTCGTAAAGTTCGGTCAATAATCCAAATTGATTAAGGAAGCGACGCCAGCTACTAGTCGTAAATATGCCAGTTCCATGTTGCAAATAGATATCGACAGCTTGCTTGGCCGTATATTTTGGACGATTATTATTTTCTGGATCCGGACAGAGTAGGAGAGCGACTAATATACCGCCGGTACTGGTGCCAGCGAAGAATTCAAAGTAGTCAGCAATATGAGCCTCAGGTTTTTTCGTTATTCTTTGGATACGTTCTTCTAAGGAGACGACTAACATGCCCGGGATAATACCCCGTATACCACCTCCATCAATTGATAAAATACGCTTCATATATGTTGTGCGGCCTTTGAATTATTTTGAATTAAAATGCTGCTGAAGTTACGAAAAATTATATATTTGCAGCCACAATCTCAGGAGAGATGTCAGAGTGGTCGAATGAGCAGACCTGGAAAGTCTGTATACGGGATGACTGTATCGAGGGTTCGAATCCCTCTCTCTCCGCGAAATAAAAAAGGGGTCTATTTGCATAAAATAGCCCCTTTTATCTTTAAATCGCGTTTTCAGCGTAACGACTCTAGCTAAAAATATTAGGAAAATACTAAAAAGCTTAGTTTTTACGTATGTTTGTAAGTAAATGTTTTATGAATGTTTTATGAATTGGTAATAAATGGCTACGATTGCACCTAAGATTTTAAAGAAAAACAAGTATAATAATGACACCTGGAGAGTCGTGTATCGTCTCACTCACAAACGGGTTTCTCGATACATAAAGACTCGGCGATTCGTAACAGAACGCGACGTAATAAATGAAGACGATATAAGCGTAGACTATATAGTCGATTTTCTAGCAACGGACTTAAGGAAATATCGAAAAGCTATCGATGAAATTGAAGATATCGAATTGCTTTCCGTCGATGATGTTTTGAAGGAATTAACCGGTGATAAATAGGAAGTGAATTTTATAGAATTTGCTAAGCTTCATATATCTAGATTGAAGAATCAAGGTAGAGATAAAACGGCGAAACCATTCGTCACTGTTGTAAATGCGTTAACAGATTTCAACGGCCCTCAACTATACACCTCAAAGATAACATCAAGATTCCTGAAGCAATATGAAGGCTTTTTACGTCTTCCAAAAACAATCACCCGGAAACAGGGGCAAAGCGTGATTAAAAAGGAGACATTTTTAAACGATAAGGGATTAAACAATCACATGTCAGCTTTTAGAACATTATTTAATGAAGCAAAACGAGAATTTAACGACGAAGATACAGGTAAAATAGTCATAAGGAACAATCCCTTTTCTACATATAAGATACAGCCAAAGAAGCGTAAGAAGCATAAGAATTTAACAATAGTACAAATGGCTTCCATTAAACAGCACATTCCAAAAACAGTTAGAGGGTGTTTCGCTCGCGATATGTTTATGTTATCGTTTTACATGTGCGGGATGAATGCGGTTGACATATTTAATAACTGGGATCGTTTAAAAGAATGTCCAGAAAGGATAGGTTACAATAGAAGCAAGACAGAAGGGAAGCGCGAAGATGACGCTTTCATAAGCGTTAAAATCCCAGTAATTGCAAAAGAGATTATACAAAGAATTGATATGAAGTACAAAAATATTGATCGACTCAATAATACTCTATCTGTTGGCCTTCGTTCTTTTATGAATGACTTAAATCTCGAAGAATTAACAATGCTTCACGCACGACACTCATTTGCGACAATTGCTCGGAACGATCTGAATATATCAAAAGAAGATGTCGCAATAGCATTAAATCATGTAAGCGAAGAAAATAGAATAACAGACACCTATATAGCACCAGATTGGAGCAAGATTGATAGAGTGCAATCACAAGTAATTGACGTCATAAACAATAAGTATTAATATGGAACAAGTTATATTCGTTCAGATTAAACTATCTGATTTACAAGACATGATAAAAAAAGCGGTTGACGATGGTGTCAAAGATAGTTTCGAAAAATTTGTTGAACCTGAGCCAGTCTTAATTGATGGGGATGAAATGTGCGCTAAATTTGGCGTTACGCATGGAACTCTCCAAAAATGGAGAGATAGGAAAGAAATTCCTTTTATTCAAATTGGTGCAGTAATTCGGTACGACTTCAATAAAATAATCAAAATTAAGGAGACAAAACGAAAAAGATAATTTGCAATTACTAAAAATATTAGTAAATTTGACCTATCGCATATTTAAGTATATCCATATAAGGGAGATAACAGGATAGGTGCGGATCTCCCTTATTTAATTTGTCTTTTCATAATTTAGGTTTATAATTGGTTAGTAAGAATCCTCTATCGCTCGGTAGGGGATTTTTTAATTTGCTAAATCGACGATTTGTAGACAAAAAGAGAATAGATGTTTTTGGCAATACGATATTATTATTAACTTGGTTTTACCAAACTAATAAAACTATGCGAATTATATTTCTAGCGATGTCCTTTGGATTGCTTCTCTCTCTTTCGTCTTGTGAAAAAACCGATAACGATATTGACGAAGGAGGAATTGATAGCTATTATGTACTTTATCAAATTAGTGGAAATGGAACTTACGGTAGGTTTAGCGATTGGACTGTCACAACGCCAGGATCGCTATATAAAAATAACGGGTATCAAACAAGAAGCTGGAGTCAAACATATGGCCCGGTAAAAGCTGGGTTTCGTTGCGATGTCAATATCGGCAACTATATTTCAGGAGCACCTAGAATTATAATCTCGGTTTCGAAAAATGATGAACCATTTGCGATTAAAGTTTCAACAACCGGGCGAAGTGCATCCTATACGATACAATAGTTAGTGTTAGTTCACCTTGTGACTGAAGAGCCATTGGTTAATTGAAATCCTTACATCGAACAGGTGTAGGGATTTTTAATTGTTATTTTATTACGAATATTTAGTAGTTGTGCATTTTAATGCATTGTTGTTACAAAAAGTGCATTTGCAACAGGTATATTACAAAAAAGTTATTTTGATTAAATTTGCCCTACAATCGAATATCACCCCCTTAATTGAAGGGTGATATGTCTACGCTATGATCGAGTCGTTGTAGGCTTTAAAAAGAGCATAATAAAGATAGTGAACTAACCATTTAGCTTATTAAATTGGCGTGTAAGGTTGATTTATATCTAATGAGCCTTTATTCATGGGAGCACCATTTTTATATCAACTGCTAAATTATTCATATGTTTGATGTAGTTGTTTAATATGACGGGGATAATTGCTCTCTTGATAATTGACAAGTTTCATGTTTTACATAAGTTAGATAACTTAAAAAATGAATATTATTTAGTGAATGGCGTGGAATATAAAATCTCAACAATCTATTGAGGCAGCGGACACCTTATTGAGAGCAAGTCATTTCGGCAATAGTATTCATTGTTCGTATTATAGTGTGTTGCAAATTCTTTATCATATTATATCTGAGGAATTAGGAATGACTGAAGAAGAAATAAATAGAGGCATGACATTTGACAAGTCTTCTTCACATAAATGGATTATAAATAAGTCAATAGGCTTAATGAGAAAGCTCCCGATTCCAAAACCGCAAGTGTTAAAGCTAAATAGCCGTATAAACGAACTTAAAGATAATAGGGTTTTAGCTGATTACGGTGAGACGTTGATAGACGCTCATTTAGCGCGGTTGTCCTATAACGAATCTCAAGAAATAAAAGACGATTTAATTACAATATTCAAATTATGAAAATCGAAAAATTCATACAAGAAAATCTTTGCAAAATAACTGATAGATTTACCGAGTTAAAAATATCTTATTATAAGAATATCCTCTCTGAATCTCACATTCTGTTTTTTGAAAATATGTCTAATAAACCCGACGACCTAGAAGATTTTCAAGCAGATTTCTTGTTTGATATTTTAGACTTATACGATAAAGAATCTATAATATTTACCGATAATTTAGAGCATAATAAGTATTTGGAATTATTATATCAAGCAGTTGGATCTGAATACAGCGAATTTGATTGGACAACGTTTAATAATTATGAAAGTGACCTTAATATAAACATTGAGGTTAATGGAGGCTGCAAAGTTGTGGATTTGATCTCTGAATATTATTACGCGATAGCTGCATAGGTATGACTGAAATTAAAGTAAAAGACACTAAGGCTAAAATCAGCTTGGACTCAGTAATTTTTGAGGAACTAATAATTAAGAGGAGCCCTAAAAAACAAGGTGATTTTGAGATGAATATTTTTCCTGCTGGTCGGTTTTTAAAAAATAATAAAAAGTTTCAATTGAATCTAGTAATCGATTTAGTGGATAAAAATGAGGCTTTCACTATGAAATTGAATTCTGTAGCACTTTTTAGTATACATGATCCTGAATCAATAAAGAATGAAACAGCTTTATTTTATGTGAATGCGCCTGCGATATTATTTCCATATGTGCGCGCTTATGTAAATAGTATAACGTCTCTTTCTGGGTTAAAGCCTGTTGTGCTCCCTATTATGAATCTTTTATTTTTGAAAGACGAGTTGATGAAAAATATATCATACGAGTAAATAACTTACATAACATTTCAAGCCCCTTCCTTATTTGGTTGGGGCTTTTTATTTTAAGTTTTAACAAAAATATTCATCAAATGAGTAATTTATTTTTTTTGAAATACCTTCGACGCCTGGATATATCGAGTCGTAAGAAATACCTAGCTTAAATAAATCCCTCTTTATTTTTCGAAAATGATTTTTAGGAATTATTAATTTTTGTAAAAAAGCATCATTAAGCGGGTGGTTTATTAAACCTTTTTTATCATATCCAAAAAGTGTAAAACAAGATCCTTGATTCTTCATCCTTGAATCTAAGTAATGAGGCTTAATAGCGATTGGATATCTTACTTCGATTTTTTTGTCTTCTAATAAGTGAATATTAAAGTAATTATCTACCTCTTCCGTATTCTTTAATGAAGTGTAAATTTTAAGCTCATCCATTTCTTTGTTTTTTATTTCTTTAATATTTGATGCATTTAATTTTAAAGGGTCTAGTACCCAAATAATAGCTTCATTATCAGATCTTGTATTTTCAACTGCAAAAAATAAGGCAATCAAAGCATTGTCAGACCAATCTAAAAGTCTAGTTTCTGCTCCATAATGTTGCATAACGAATGTAGTCATTAGGTCGTTTTGTAATAGATTCTCATTATTTAAATAGGAATATGCTTCTAATTGAAAAAGGTTCCTTGTACTCAATTCTTTAACGTAAAATGGCTGCGTAGTACTTGGACCTTTAATGTATTCCCTAAATAGGCCAGGAGTTAAAAGTGTTTCACAGTAACTTTGATTTTCAGCTCGGTACCATTTTAAATTTCCTATAAATAAGCTCTGAGTTTTATCGATATATGTTAAGTAATCATTTATCGATGTTATAATGTTATGGTTCATCTGTTATCGGTTTGTACAAAGATAATAATTACTCAATATTCTGATTTGCTATGATTTTTAGCATTTGTTTGGTAGCTAAATATTTTTAGCTTAGTTTTGTTATTATTTTTAGCAAAATTTTAGCATGGCAGCACCAAAGGGAAATCAATTCTGGAAGTTACGTTCTAAACATGGGAGGGATAAGTTGTTTACTTCTCCTGAAATGCTATGGGATGCATCTTGTGAATACTTCCAATGGTGTGATGAAAACCCATGGGTAAAGAATGAAGCAGTCAAGTCAGGAGAATTGGCAGGGACAATAATTAGAGTACCTACATCAAGACCTTACACCTTAACCGGATTGTGTCTATACCTAGATTGCAACACAAAATATTTCAGTGATTTTGAAGCTAATTTAACGGAATCGGAGAAAGATTTTTCCGAAGTCATAACACGTGTGAGGGAAACGATCTATTCACAGAAGTTTGAAGGTGCTGCAGTTGGGGCTTTCAATGCCAACATCATATCTAGGGATTTAGGCTTGGCAGATAAGCAGGAACATGATGTAAGCGCTAAAATTGAACAGATTACGGGAATGGTGATTAAGTAATGCAAATAACCTTTGATACCAATGGAAACGACAAGCAAAAAGAAGTCTGCGTACTATGGAATGATCCAATAGTATCAGATATAGCTTATGGGGGTTCTAAAGGATCGGGTAAATCATGTACGTCATCAAAGTAAATTGGACACTTAGGTCTATTTCGTTAAGGAGAGATTGTTGTTATAAATTTAGTAATTTTTGTTGATTATATAATTGCCTTCTATTCTGAATAGAATTCATTTTAATTTGTTGTCTTTTTCTTAAAATTTGATCGGTTCTACCGAAATAGACATCTGCTGGAGTTAAGTTTTTGAGTGATTCATGATAACGTCTTTCATTATAATTGTCTACAAATTCTGTTAAAGTTTCGATAAGTTGCTCTGGATGATAAAAATGATTAAGTTTAACAACGTTTTTCATCGTTCGGTGATACCGTTCGATTTTCCCTTGTGTTTGGGGATGCATTGGCCTTCCGTGTACTTGCTTCATCTTCAGATCGCATTTAAGATAAGTTTTCAATTCATTTGATACGTAACAGGCGCCATTATCTGATAGTAATTTCGGCTTTGCCTTTGACTTCAATTTTGCTTTAGCAATCGCAGTATCTACCGTTCTTTTCACATCTTCGGCTTTCATGGAATCACATAATTCCCAATGAATGATATAGCGACTAAAATCATCCAAAACTGTACTCAAATAGTACCATCCCCAACCAATAATCTTGAAATAAGTGAAGTCAGTTTGCCACATTTGATGCACAAATGCAGTTTTATCCTTAAACTCATTAGCTGCTGAAATAAGAAAATGATTGGGTGCTGGGATTAAATCTCTTTGCTTTAATATTCTATAAACGCTTGATTCAGAAATGAAAACACCTTGTTCATCTGTTATTTTATAGGCTAATTCTCTGGAAGATAACTCGGTGTGCTTTAATGCAATCTCGACAACCAGATCCTTTTGCTCCTGGGGGATACTATTCCATTGTCTACGAGAACTTCTTTTGTTTGTTTCCAAACCAGGAAAGCCACTTTTAAGGTAATTTTGATACCATTTATAAAAGGTGCTACGTGCAATCCCAAAGCTGTCCAAAGTTGGTTTCACTCCGATTTCACTTCGTGTCACTGTTTGTATGATTTCGTATTTTTCGCCTGCTGATAATCGCATATATTTTCTGTATTTATGGATTAGTCCAGCATCTCTATACTTTTTTTTACAATATCATAGCGAACCACTAGATCTGCTACTATTTCCTTCAGTCGAGCATTTTCTTTCTTCAGATCGGAAACTTCATCACTGGTTGCTTCTCGCGTAACATCGCCTGAAAGACGTTTTTTGCCAGCTTCCATAAATTCCTTGTTCCAAGAATAAAACTGAGATTGAACAATATTATGTTTGCGACAAAGTTCAGCTACAGAAGTTTCTGCACGCAAAGCTTCCATCACGATTAAAATCTTTTGTTCTGAAGTGAAAATTCTACGGGTGTGTTTTCGAATGTCTTTGACAAACTTTTCAGCGCTCTTTTTCTTTGGAGTTTCCATAATTAAATCTAATGTTTTTAATTAAAACCCTCCTTAAGATTAGAATACTAGCTGTCCACTTTTTGCTGACAATCTACACCTACGGTGTAACACTGACATCTTTGACCTTTCCGACAGATCGTGGTTCCAATCGTACATTCACTAGTAATTTAAACTTTAATTTCACCAAGTCCTTTACGCCACAACTCGGAAAACGATACAAGATTATTATCGACTTCCTAACGACCTTTAGAAATGTAAATAACTTAGGACGTGTTGTTGATTGGGCCTATCATAATCTCTTCTATAATGATGCGACAAAAGTATATGGCTTTAGACATTACAATTCAAACGTTTATGAAAAAGGTGTTTCCGCCGGTGCAACCAATAGTGGGGAGTATTTTAACTGGAAGGCAGCGAAGCCAGGTAATGCACAGGCAACAGGTGTTGTTGATCCATGTACATTAGTTTACCCAGCAGGTCGGTGGAGAATGCCAACAACGGCAGAGTTTAACACGATTGTCAATATTCCAAACGGTACAACGGCAGCTATTCGAAAATCAAATGCAAGATCTAGCGATCCCGTGAGATACATCGATATTCGCTTAGGAACAGGGACATTCCCTCCATATGATGATTATACAAACGGACTACCGATGTTAATGCTAGGATATCGTAATGTTGGCAGTGAATCATTAACAAACTATAATACAGGGACGACTGGAGATGCCGTCCTATATTACTGGACGTCCAATGAAACGTCTAGTACCACAGCAAACTATTTTAGAGTGCAAAATAGCTCCGATAGCGGAAGCTTAATGACTATACTAAATCCCGCGACTAATTTAAAGACATATGGTTTTAATATTCGATGCGTTAGAAATAGATCCTACGTTTACCAGCCGAATATTAATTAGTAGAGACGAAGAAATTTATATGGTTGATTACATGAAGAGCCCCGATATGGGGCTTTTTTCTATTCTATAGACGAACAGCAACTTAACCGTAAATTGGAAAACTCAAATCTAACGACAAAAAAATAGCGTCCCGTTAATTGGCTAACGAGACGCTTTTACACTTTTTGCATCACACTACTAATGCAATAGCAAAATTATCAATAGTAGATTGCAATTCAAAAGAAAATGCCGTAAATATTCTAATGAAGGCAAAGAGCAATAGATTAAGGGGAGTTCTGTTGGTTTGCTATAGGAAGAAACCCAACGTATTAAATACAGCGTTGGATGCAGAATAATTACAAATTGTTATTCAGAATCTCGTTAGAATAACGACTCTTGTTCAATTTCCGAACTAGCCCTATCTAAATTTTTCACACATTTAATTTCAGTGCAAATCTAAAATTCATCGAATATGGCATTGGGAATTCTTTTCCACTCGCGCACTAAATACCATTTCTGAAAATTCTTGCACTGGATTTTGTATTTGAATCTTTATCTGCTTATTTCTAAGTGCAGTCGGTGGTTAGCATCCGAGGGATAGTGTGTGGAAGCCAACATGCCAAAGGTTGGCTTCGTCAATAATAAAGAGCTTTAGCTAATATTATCGAAGTCACTAGTCAATATTCTTCTATTATACTTAATAAATACTATATCCTTATTCTGTGATTTTCTTTCACAATGCAAGTGTATTCTTTAATAAATTTATCTCATTGAATGATTTTACATCGTTATTAAACGAAAATTTGAGCGCTTTGACTTAATTTTTTTGCGCACAATGTAGATTATCGATTACAAATAGACAGCTAACTATTCGTTAATTTTTAAATTGTTAAAGAAAGTTTTCCTCTAATGTGATAAATTAAATCTCTTAACGTCTTTTATGTAGATTTTTCTTTACGTTATAGAAAGCATATCTCTTGAGCAAGCTATTTGGCGATAATTGAAAAAGTTTTAATATTTCAAAATAGCGATTAATTTTGTCCCAGTTGCTTGAACATCACATACACACTAACGAGCACTCACATTATTTAGATTTAATTCCTGAGACGAGTTCGAGCGACTATGCACTATATTTTTGTATAAAGAAATTTTTATTAAAACATGAGAGTAAGAATTAACTGTTACGTGTCACCGGTAATTTGTTGTAAAACCGTGGCAATGGAGGATGGTATTGCTGCGGGGTCAGCAACATTAAAGCCAGGTAAATCTACGGATCCATTTGTTCCTGAGGTTGAAGATTGGACAGACAATGGAAGTCAGAGTAAAGATTTTGATGTCCTTTAATACCAGCAATTATTATCTAAAAAATTTAAACAGACCAAAATGAAAATATTATTAGGGAATTTCGAATCACATGTCATAAAACTATTGTTTATGACTTCCTTTTTTTTCCTTACTACGAGTTGCGAAAAGTCGAAGCAAGATGGGGATGCTCCGCAAGATGGAACAGTATTAAAAGTAAACGTGAGTGGTATTGATGATGAAATCAAAATTACGGAAATGAGCAGCTCTTCGAAGCCACAGTTATCCGCAAAGACGTCATTATCAAATAAGGAAGTGATGTCTACTTCGGGGGTTGTCGATGCTTTAGTAAGTCTGGAAGAGAATTCCTCGGCGAGAGGCTTAGAAAATATAAAACTTTCATCAAGCAATACAAGCGCGACCTCGCAAGGTATCAAAGCGACAAACTCGCCAATGGCAAGCACTGTCAAATACAGAATTTTGATTTATGATCAAAATAATAATTTAGTTCATAATAAAGTGGGAACGACGGGAACGGATCCTCTCATCGACGTTTACAAAGGATGGACGTACAAATGGTACGCGTTTTCTATAAATGAAACCGCCGGTGTACCTAACATAGATGCGTATGGAAAAGTTGCGAAAGCTAGCCTTACAAATAAGGATGTTTTATATGCGTCAGGGACGATTACTACAGTTGCAGGCTCAAATTTTCTGGGTATTGTTTTCAAACGGAAAACTGCAAATATCCAAGCGAAAGTCAACGTGAGAGGAATGTTTGCAACGATTAATGACGGAACGTCGGTTTCTTTAGGAGATGCATCGTCTCAGGGTAATGCTTTAATGACCATGGGAGATTTGGATGCTCGCACCGGTAATTTTTCAAACGTTACCACTGTGACTGCTTCTGTATTGGGTTCGGCTATGAAGGTTGATAATACAACTGAGGGTTCGGCTGTTAAGGTTGCTAATTTCTTTACATTGAATACGGCAGCAATCGCTGCTTCTACCTTGAAGGTTAAGTTTAGTCCATTAAAAATTAGATTAGACGATGCCCGTGAGCGTACTTTCACTTCTTTATCTTACACCGTAGCGAATGCTGTAACGCCTGCTATCGGAGCAAGGCACGTGGCTTCATTAAGATTAATTGAGTCCCCGGTGTTAGTAAAGGGGGTTTATTGGGCAAGAACGAATTTAATTTACAATGCAAGTAAATTAGATAAATACAGATTAAAATCTATGCCTGGAGGTACTGACGTTGATACTAAGGATCAAGATTTCTGGAACTTTATGTCGCAAACTCCAACGAGTCCAGCCTCGAATGTTGATGCATGTGCGTTGCTTTACCCGGCAGGAACATGGAAGATGCCGGATTTACCAACTTGGCAGTCCATGAATCAGCCAGACGGAAGAGAGGAGAGAATGGGCTTGTTTGTGGGTGCTGATTACGGATTTTATTGGAATAAAACAGCTAGTTACCCTACAAATAATGCATATGACGATAATCGCCTTTATATCTCTTTCGGAGGATATCGAACGACTTCAGGCGGTATTTCTGATAGTCCTGCTGGAGTATTTCTTGGAGCATTGGCAGCAGGTCAATGTCACTACTGGACTTCTACTTCGCAGAATGCATCACAAGGTAAATCAGTTCAATCTTCTATGTCGAAAATCGCTTGGATTTTTTCTTGGGGAAGTGTGACCTACCCGAATGCTAACAAAAGTGAAGGAAGGAATGTTCGTTGCATTAGAGCAATAAATAATCCAACATCGTAAGAAGAACTCTCTTGTATATTCAAATATATTTAAAGTTTAAAGGAGCCTCACATTAATGTGGGGCTCTTATTTTTGGGTATTCTAATCTAAAAACCTAAGATAAAATAGCCTTTCATTATTTCATTTCTTGCTAGCCGTAATTAGCGCCATACTATCCGTAAAAGTTAAAACATATTAAAATTATAAATCAAGAGATTTTATGTTTTACCTTGTTTGTAGCTAATGAATTAAGTTTGCTTGAAGATGAAGATTTCCAACTTCCAAAAGTCCTATACAAAGCGTCCCTTTCTTGATATTCCAGCATTGGAATTCCTTCCTGAAGTCTATTGGATACGAGGGGAAAATGGTGCTGGTAAATCAACCTTATTGAAATGTCTTGCCGGACTATCATCTTTCAAAGGAGAGATAGAAATCGATCAAGTTTCATTGAAGCGAAATCCCCGTCGCTACCTAAGCTATGTAAACTACGCACCAACAGAGCCTGTCTATCCTGATTTTCTAACCGGACGACAGCTTATCGATTTTTACAAAAAAGAAAAAAGGAACAGGCTATAAATATCGAAACACTGTTACATGAATTTCAAATGTCAGCATATATTGAATTTCAGCGGATAGCGGAGTATTCGAGTGGTATGCTTAAAAAGCTATCGCTCATATTAGCGATGATCGGTAAACCCAAAGTCTTGCTGCTGGACGAGCCCTTTATTACGCTCGATTTGCAAGCTATGGATAGCCTAAAAGATCACTTAGTTACATTTCAAAAAACAGGATGTACGGTCCCCTTAACAGCTCATTTGGGTTCACTTCCAATTGCTACACAGATTGTAGACCTTTCGCAATACCTTCGTACATGCTAAGGACCTTAGCCCTTGTGTTTGGAAAGACGTTCTATAAAAAGTATGCGAAACTTTTTATCATATGCTTCTGCTTAATCTTCAGTTATTTCTTTTTTATGCAAATCGCTGGAGTATTCTTATTCAATAGCAGAGACTTTTGGAGTTTGTTTCTCTCTATACAGGTAGCGATGGATCCGATCTTTATGCTAGGTTTTGTAGTATTTGCAACGCTATACGCTTTATTTGCACTAAACTTTATGCGCGAAGAACTGCGGACGGCAAAAAATCAGTTTCTAAAGCATAGCTTCTTTATCTTGACGAAGGGGAAGCGATGGAAGCGATTGGCTATTGTTTTTCTCGTAATCAATCTGCCAATACTCCTTTATAGTATTTACGCCGCTTTTGTTGCCAGCATTTTATATCACGATTTCAAAGGCTGGCTAGTCGCAATATATAGTATCAGTATCGCTATAATAAGCATGCTAGTATTTGATCGTTTTGCATTTAGGTATAGCCTTAATGAAAACATCAGTACGCGATTAGCTTGGATGATAAGGCCGAACTGGCCTATGTTTACTATAAATCTGCTTGCTTTAGGTAGGGGTAGTTCTGGGCTTATTCTTATCGTTAAATCGATTGGCATTCTGCTCTTGCTGGTCGCTTTTAGGTTGAGTCATTTGAATCCGGAAGAATTTGATACTCGGTTTATTAGCTTCCTCGCGCTCAGTCTTGCCTCGGTCAATGCCATGTTGGTTTATCGAGATTTCTTGTTTCAACGATCTAAAATGAGATTCGTGCTTAATTTTCCTTTATCTGTTAGTCAGCGTTATTGGGCAGCAGTACCTTTCTTGTGTATACTGCTGATTCCGGAATTCATCTTTTCGAGCATTAATCTCCCAATTGTTTCCTGCCTGTTTTTTATTCTTGCTAGTTTGATTTTTATATTGGCAATCCGAACCCTGATCTCTAATATTGGAAACAAACCTTTGATGGTTTTAAAGGTTTGTGGAGTCTGTTATTTCATTGGATTAATCCTTGTGTTGTATAATTTTAGTTTCTTTCTAATGCTGTTTGCATTCCTCTATTCTTTTCTATTTTTCAGAAGGTGCTATCGATATGAGCAATTGAAGGATTCTCAGGGGATGTAGGGAAAATCAAGTTGAGAATTCTTAGGATGGCTGTAGAGTAGGGTAAATCGCTAGGTCTTGCGTGTCACTCTGGATTGAATTAATTTTTTGATAAAAAAAGTTAACTTTAAATAGTAGGTGCGCGGTCCTGAGAAGACCGCGAAACCTAACTTGCTAACCCGGGCATAGAACATGCCCTCAAAAAGAAAGTCGCTATTAACTTTTGCGGGATGCTATGGTGATAGCATCCCGCTTAAAAGAATGTTATATTTTATAAGGAGCAGATTGCGTTGCTGCTATAAATCTTTAACGCAGCGTATTGGAAACCGGCTGTCACGTCGAGCCCATTGTTCAGATTGATCCGGGCCAGTATGTACAAAGCGATGCGATAAGAAATTGAACTGTTTACTGCTGTTTTCGTTTAATGCCAAGAAGATTGGTGGAGCGTAGAGATAGGTTTGGAGCGCCGCAGGGACACCATCTCTATTCGTTGCTGGCGTTGGATTCTGGCTATCGATGGCATGATATACGGCGTCAAAGTTTCTAAAGGTAGAAACCCCTGGTTCGCTCAATGGTATATTGTTCCTTACCACACCTCGTAAGCCTCCGCCGGCGAAAAACTTCAGCTTAATTGTCGTATTCGAAACTTCATCTTTTCCGGTAAAGTATAAATAGCCGGCTTCTGCTTTGGTTCCGTTTGTTGTGTTTCCAACGCCATTTGCTTGTACCCCGGTAAAGACACCACCCTCGACACCTTTTGCATCGACGACAACAGGAGCCCCTAATGCTTCGAAATCAGCAAGTGTCGGCATGCGCCAATTTCCCCCTGCAATTTTAGTACAAGGGTCATTGACCGGAAAAACGATAGCTGGACTCTCTGCCAATAGTGTGGTATTCATGGCTGGTAAAAGTGGGATTTCTGGCGATGCATAATTCCAGTAATCCGTTGCGCTATAGTCATATCCTGTTTCCTCGGGATTGCTTCTGTTGTAGTACACGCCATTTAAATAGCTCAGGTTACCTTTAGCCCAAACGCGCGTTCCAATAATAATGCCTGAAGGAATAAAGCTCAAATTTAATAAATATCGATATCCCGGAAGGATTTCAAACCCATTAATGGTCACCGTTCGAGAAGCAGTCCCCACGGTTACCGTAGCTTTAAAAGTCGATAGCGGATTGCTGCCGTTACAAATGATGTTAGGGGACGATGACACACTCGAAACATTGACCGGTGGAAAAACAAAACTTCTGGATTGCGCCGATGGACTCGTGGTAAAAGTCCCGTCTAACATCTTAATATTGTTGATCGTTGCATAGTGTCCCGATAGACTAGCAGTAACACCAGCAATTGGGCCAATACTGCTGGTATTCACGTTTAATATGACCTCACTCAAGAGGTTTTTCAATACCAGATTTAAATTGTTCGCTCCCGATTTTGGTGTGAAGCTGACATTTGCATATAATAGGGCATGATTTAACGTATTAGTTAGGCCCAAGCTTGTTATGACGTCTGTACTAATTTTTGATGTTGTACTTGGGGCGCTTGGAGTTGTTGTGTTCCCATAAGAAATTGCAACGAATTTATATTCTACGCCGCCGTCGAGTTTAAATGATCCTTCAGAACTCTCAGAACCTACAGTATAGACTTTGGTTTCTTTGAAATTTCCGTTTTTATCATATATTAAAATCCTATACTTAACACCCTTGTCGATTTTGTTGACGGAAGTCGCTTTCAATGCGCTGCTTGCGCGTAGGCTAGAAGGTTGAATATCTGTGCGATCCAATTTTGCAATTAGTTGACTGCCATCCTGTAGTTTGATGTGCTTAATTTGTGTGTCAGTAAGGGAACTTTTGCTTCCGCTATTGCTGGGTGACTCAAATGTTATGTCATTAACACTTACAGTCACTTCGCAATCACCGAAAGACGGTGTGACTTCATTTTTACTGCAGGATAAAATCATCCATAACATCAACGTGCAAAAGATGCTGATGATTACCCAATTGTTCTTCATGGTTCTTCTTAAATTCATAATAATTCTACTCTAATTGTATTAAAGCTATTTCGTTGCTATTCTGTGTGTTCAGTAATTACTGATGCGCAAAGATGTTTCTTTAATTGAGCGATAAAAATGACTTAACTCATTATTTAAATAATATGAATATAATTAATCATTAATATATTAGTTTAGTAGTTTTTATTCTACATAAATAATAGTAATCTATGCAAGTGATAATTGAATATTTTAAAGTATATATAGAAGATTTATGAATATAAAATGCTTTTATATAGATTATTACATATATTTTATTTGTTCTTTTATCTCTTTAAATCACATTGTTTAACTTTCAAATGTCGCTTCTAGATTTAATCACATATTTAATTATGATGTAAATCATTGTTTTATAAGAGAATTGACACAATCTTTGTGTACGTTCTTAAGCGTATTGATGAGGAATGAATGGAATGGGTGAGGCGCAATGCTAGGGGTTAATATGTGGGGATATTTAAACGATAAAAATATGGAAGTACTAACAAGAAAAGAGAAGATTTACAAGAAAAAGTACATTAAACCGTTAATTTCGGTGTTTATTATTGAGCTAGAAAATTGCATTGCCGTTGGGTCGGCGACGGTAGTGACGACCGGTAACACGGGAGATGTTTATGAATCATGGGAAGGGGAAGTTGTTCGTGATGAGGTGTCATCGTGGTAATTTATTTATATATCAACTGAATTTATACTCAAATGAAAATTTTAATCATCTTCGCCTTTCATAAATTATTTGATGAGTTAATACGGTCGTTGTGGGAAAAGCAATTTTGTTTTTATTGCTTGAAGACAACCTTGCATGTTTTCCTGTACATCATTTCGCTATCTATTAGTTTGCTAAACATGCCCATTTTCGGGGAAATGATGAAGGGAAAAACTTATCTAAGGAAGAGATTGGTCGATATGCAAGCTAATTTGCCGTTGATATAATGGAATAGATTCGCTCGTTTTACGAGGGTCATCATGCTGCAAAAGGAAACAGCGATGAAATTTTGTCTCCGTTTTGTTTAGTCTATTGATGCAAGTCATCGAAAAAGGAGTGAGTGATCCATAGCTGCTAAATTAGTTTGAAATAAAGAGTTTTTGTTTCAGAGTTGATTAAATAGGGGTGGTTTTTTTTTAGGAAAATCGCCTCTTTCATTTTATAGCCTGGAGAAGACTTGTTTGGTTATCAATACTCGCTAGAAAGTACCGTATAATTTGTTAGGATTCGTAGTAATATTGCTGTTATAAACATGGCGTACAGGAATAGGAAATATGCAATTAAATTGAGTAATGACTGTATGTGGGAATTGGGAAAGAAATCCTATAAGCGGGAGGTTAAATTTCTTCTGCAGCATCACAAACTTTTTTCTTTCCTTTGACGTTTTATACTTATGAAAAGATCGGATTTAATGAACTTGATAAAGGCAGGATACCATGTCTTACGAAAAGGAGAACCTATTAAAGTTGTCTATGATATCTGGTATTACTTAGACGAACAGGATGAGGAAGATACGGGCGTATTAGTCCTTAGTGATTTACTCAAGTGGTCTGATGCGGAGTTGGAAGAAGTAAGAACTACTCGTTTGGAGACGATTATTTAAGGAGTTTTACAAGCGTACCGCCGAAATTATAGCCGAGAATAAATATAACAACGAAAAGGGCAACTACTAAGAGAATGTTGGTGCTATCTTTTTTAATCATAAGCCCAATATAGGTAAAAAAGCTTGGCTTTCAGGTTTTTCCAAACATGGCAATAGGACAGCAGCGTCTTATTTCTTCGCATAGGACAAGGTCACTTTCCAAATTTAGTCCCTAAATTCACTCTTTTAAACTTAGAATTATGAGCAAGATAATAGTAGATTGTGCGATATCGCTTGACGGCTACTTTGCTGGTGAGCAGCGCGGACCGGGCAATCCAATGGGAGGTGTTTCCGGACGTTTGCATGCTTGGATGATGAAAGAAAAGGCATTTTGGAGGCGAATAAAGATGGAAGGCGGCACTGAAGATGGTAAGGATGGCGAATTGATTAATGAGGTTTTCGATCGTACTGGTGCTTATATCATGGGCAAAAGAATGTTTGAGGAAGGGGAAGTCAGTTGGGCTGAAGATTTATATGAGGCAGACGTGTATGTACTTACCCATGAAAAAAGGGATCCTTGGATTCAAAAAGGTTCAACACGCTTCTTCTTTATTAATGATGGAATTGAGAGCGCACTTGAGAAAGCTCGCGCATCAGCAAACGGAAAAGATATTCGTATACAGGGAGGTGCCATTACCATCCAAGAATTCCTGAATGCTGGACTGATTGACGAATTATACCTGCATATCACTCCAATCTTTATAGGTAAGGGAATACGCCTATTTGAGGGAATGGATCCTGATAAGTATGAAATTCAAGTATTGCAAGTTGACTCCACTGAACTGACGACTCACATGCATTATCGTTTGATAAGGAAATAAAACTAAATTTTATATTTCTCAGCTGTTCTACAAGAAATTTTATCATCAAAATCAGCCATTCAGAACTTAATAACTCGTTTTATCTCAGTCTGATATTGATACTTTATAAAAAAAAGAAGCGTCCTCTGACTATAACGGCAGGGGATGTTTTTTTTGATTAAGTTTTCAAACTTTACATTAACGTTTTAAAAACCTTACATTTTATTAATTAATAGAAAACATCTAGTTAATATTCCCTTAATAACCCTTCTTTAGTTTTGTCGGCATAACTCAACCATATAAATAATGAAAATTCAATCTACTCTATTAGGACTTATGCTATCAGCTGCAGTATCCTTAAATGCACAAACTGATAATGGAATTATGTCCTTGAAAGAATTTGCTTATCCGGCAAAACGTCAAACTTTAAATATTCCTGATGTGAACGGATTTAAAGTATTGAAATGCGATTTCCACATGCATACTGTCTTTACTGACGGACATGTATGGCCGAATGTACGTATCCAAGAAGCATGGAGAGAAGGTTTAGATGCTATTTCTTACACGGAGCACATGGAGTATAATCCACATAGCGCTGACGTGAAGGTAGATCATAATCGCTCGCATGACTTGGCGATTGAACTTGCAAAAGAAAACAATATCTTATTGGTCAAAGGAACGGAAGTAACGCGTCAAACGCCTCCGGGACACTTTAACGCCCTATTTATTCAAGATGCAAATACGCTTGTTTCTGATAATGACAGCAAATTAGATCAAGAAGCTATTGATAAGGCTTATGCACAAAAAGCTTTTATCTTCTGGAATCACCCAGGATGGAAAGCAACTCAAGTACCAGGATCCTATGAATGGATTGATTTTGTAGAGAAGATGTACAATGAGAAAAAACTACATGGTATTGAAGTAGTGAATGGTCTTGGCTTCCACAAAAAAGCATTAGATTGGGCTTTAGACCGCAATCTTACAATCATCGGAAATACAGATATTCACAACTTAATCGCTCATGATTACAATATTGGTGCGCCGGGTGTACACAGAACCATGACGCTTGTTATGGCGAAAGATCGTTCTGCTGCTGCAATTCGTGAAGCATTAGATGCAGGAAGAACCGTTGTATGGTCTAGTGATTACCTATTTGGTAAAGAGGAGCATGTTCGCAATTTAGTTAATGCATCAATCAGCGTGTCGCCTGCTTACCATGAGAAAACTAATGCAAAGACCAATGTAACAACTAAGTACTATGAGATTAAGAACAATAGTGACTTATCGTTTGAGCTAGAATTGAAATCTGGAAATGCAACAAAGCGAATTGTATTGTACCCAGAGTCATCACAAGTATTAACAGCAGATGCTGGACAAAGCTCATTAAGCTATGAGATTGTATCCACTTTCATCCGCAGTGACAAACATTTAGACTTTAAAATCAACTTAAAGTAGGTTAACCTAACATACACTTTCCATGAAAAAATGTATTCCAATATTTCTATTGGCGGGAATGGCTTTGTCCTTACCTTCAACAGGAAAAGTATCCAATTTAAGCATTGAAATCCTACACAGCGAGGCCCAACAGCAAACGATTAAGGGTAAAGTTGTGGATGGCAGCGGCAATCCGATTGAGAATGCGACAGTAGCCATTCAGGGTACCAATCGCGGAACAGCGACGGACGCTGCTGGTCGGTTCAGCATTGAATCCCCAAAGCAAAATCCTACGCTACTTGTATCGTATGTTGGTTTCAATACCAAAACCTTTCAAGTTAAAGGCGATACAGACAATGTGTTAGTACAGTTGGATAACAAAAATGACTTAGATGAGGTGGTTGTTGTCGGCTACGGTACGCAAAAGAAAGTTAACCTAACAGGTGCTGTGTCACAAGTAACTTCCGAGGTACTTGAGAACCGTCCGGCATCAAGTTTGAGTCGAATGTTGCAAGGTGCGCTTCCTAACCTAAATTTAAAAATGGTCGATGGAAGTCCAACACGTGGTGCAACCTTTAATGTGCGTGGTACAACTTCAATTGGTGCTGGAGGTAGTGCATTAGTATTGATCGATGGGGTAGAAGGTGATCCAAATATGATTAACCCCAATGATATTGAGAGTGTAACGGTTCTAAAAGATGCGTCATCGGCAGCAATCTACGGTTCTCGTGCAGCATTTGGGGTGGTATTAATTACCACTAAATCTCCAAAAGCTGGAAAAGCAACGGTTACTTATAACTCCAATTTCTCCATCAATTATCGGGTAGTAGAGCCTAAATTGGTTACCAATGGCTACCAATGGGCAAAAAACTTCAACGATGCATTTAATGCTTGGTACGATTACAAATCTACGCCAATCTCAGTGAACAACGTTTACCCATTCTCCTTGGAATATTTGGAGGCATTGCGCAAGCATGATGAGAATCCAACGGGAGAGGATGTTGTGTATAATAAGGCGACCAATCGTTACGAATACTTTGGAAATACAGACTGGTATAATCTTATATATCGTAATAATATGCCAGCTACCGAACAAGCAATGAGTGTTTCGGGAGGTGGTGAGAAAGCTTCTTATTTCTTATCTGGACGTTACTTTCACCAAGGTGGTTTGTTTCAATTTAACCCTGATAAATTCAATAAATACAATATCCGTGGTAAGGGAGATATCAAAGTTACTGACTGGTTAACTTTCCAAAATAATACGGAAATCTCTTCGTATGATTACCATTATCCGATGTTTGCGGATGGCGATGGAAACATATGGCGCCAATTCGAGCATCAAGGTTATCCGATGGCGGTTATTCATAATCCTGATGGCTCTTACACACATACCGCAATTTATACAGGTGTCGCTTCCTTTATGGAAGGAACTAACGCATCCGACTTGAACAATACGGTACTTCGTAATACCGCAGGTGTGGTGATTAAACCTCTTGCTGGGTTAACTTTAAAAGGAGATTTAACCTATTCGAGAACTTGGCAAGATGACACGAGAACAAATAACTTTATCAATTACAGCAATTCGCCGGGTGTAATCGATCGCTTTGGACGTAGTTTATTGAGACAGCTAGGTGAGCGTAAGAAATACTTGGCAGCCAACATTACGGCTAATTACCAAAAGAAGTTTGCCGATAAACATGAGATCAATGCTTTACTTGGTTATAACGTAGAAGAGCAAACCTTCAAAAACCTAGACGCGCAGCGTGATGGAATTATCCTTCCGGATAAGCCTGATTTTAACTTAATGGATGGCTTAAATTTTAATATTGTTGGTGGTGGTAATGAGTGGGCGTATATGGGTTTATTCTACCGCTTCAATTACGCCTACGATAATAAATACTTATTGGAATTGAACGGACGTTATGATGGCTCTTCTAAATTCCCTGAAAACCAACGCTTCGGTTTCTTCCCATCGGTATCTGCCGGTTGGGTAGTATCCAATGAATCGTTCTTTGAAGAAGCTAAACCACTATTCAGCAATATGAAGTTCCGTGCTTCCTATGGTTCTCTAGGTAATGGAAACATCAACCCATACCGCTATCAGGAGCAAATGTCAGTTGCTAAGACTGGCGTCATCTTAGGTGGCGTACAACCAAGTTATACTTCTATTCCAGGTGTAATACCTGAAGGTTTAACATGGGAACGATCAACTACATTTAACGTAGGTGCTGACGTAGGTTTCTTTGATAATGCTTTGAATGTTACATTCGATTGGTACAACCGCCAAACTTATGACATGTTTACGATTGGGGAGCCCCTTCCTTCTGTCTTTGGTGCAGCCGTTCCTTATGGAAACTTTGCCGATTTATCAACCAAAGGTTGGGAATTGACAGTAAACTACAATAACCAATTTGAACTAGCAGGGAAGCCTTTCAACTGGGGAATCAATGGCTCGTTATGGGATAGCAAATCGCATATCACTCGATTCAATAACCCAAATAGATTATTAAACTCTTACTATGTGGGTCAGGAAGTAGGCGAGATTTGGGGCTACCAAACTCTTGGATTCTTTACTTCAGAAGATGACGTGAAGAACCACGCTGATCAAAGCTTTATCCGTAACTCTAATAATAATGTATGGTTACCTGGAGATCTTAAGTTTGCAGATTTACCGGATGCAAATGGACAAGTTGATGGTGTCATAAACAGTGGCGATAATACAGTAGATAACCCGGGCGACCGTCGTATCATCGGAAACAACTCACCTCGTTACCAATACGGATTTACGCTTTCTGGACGATGGAATGGGATTGGTCTATCTGCCTTCTTCCAAGGAATCGGAAAGAGAGACTATTACTTTGCGCCAGAAGCAGGTTTATTCTGGGGACCATATAACCGACCTTACGGTTATCAACCAACGAAAATGATGGAAGATATGTGGTCTGAAGAAAATCCGGATGCTTATTTCCCACGCTATAGAGGATATACAGCGCTAGGTGCTGACCGTTCGTTAGGTGCTCCGCAAACACGATACTTACAAGATATATCGTATCTACGTGTGAAAAATATCAGCTTGGACTACAACATTCCGCAGCGCTGGTTGCAGAAGTCTAAATTGGCAAATGTGCAGGTGTTCGTGAGCGGGCAAAACTTATTTACCTTCTCAGGACTGTTTAAACACACGGATAACTTCGACCCTGAGGTAATTGAAAAGTCTGTCGGCGATTTAACAAATGGGTCGGGAGAAGGGTATGCCTATCCACAGTTGAAGACTTATACATTCGGATTAAATGTTACTTTCTAAATCTATCATGATGAAATCATCTATTAAATATAGTTTAATCGCTATCTCCAGCTTGCTATTAACTTCTTGTAGCAAGGATTTTCTGGACCGCGAGCCTTTTGATAAATTGGTGCCTAACAACTTCTTTGCAACCGAGACCGATTTGCAGTTATACGCCAATTCGTTCTATCAGCAGTTTATTCCATCCGGCTTAGCTATCGTACAAGCCGATGAAATGGGAGAGTATACATCCAAGAACAATTCACCGAAATTTATCTCCGGGAGTTTTACACCGATTGATCAAGGTGGCTGGTCATGGACAAAACTTAGAAATATCAATTACTTCCTAAGTAAGTACAATAATCCCTCAATTCCTGAAGAGGCGAGGAAACACTATTCAGGTGTTGCTAGATTATATCGTGCGATGTTCTACTTCGATATGGTGAAAGATTATGGCGATGTGCCTTGGTATTCCAAACCTCTTTCAACAGATGATAAAGAGATGCTCTATAAGGGACGCGATCCGCGCGCTAATGTAATGGATTCTGTGTTAGCCGACTTAGACTATGCAGTAGCAAATATTCGCGATAAAAAGGATAATACTTCTTCGTTGATGACCAAATGGGTTGCCTTAGGAATGAAATCTAGAATCTGTTTATTCGAAGGGACTTATAGAAAGTACCATACGGAATTGAACTTGAAAAATACAGCGGATAAATGGTTAACTGAAGCTTTAAATTCTTCAAAGCAATTAATTGATTCCAAGCAGTATAGTTTACATAATACAGGTAATTCAAAGCAAGACTATAGAACTATCTTCACAAGTGAAAATCCTGTTTCTACGGAAGTAATGTGGGCGAATACCTATAATAATGCGTTGAAACGCTGGCATGAAATCACTTGGAAATTTAACTCAGCAACCTTTGGTGCACGTTGGGGATTGAACAAGCAATTTGTCAATACTTACTTGAATGCTAATGGTACTCGATTTACTGATAAAGCTGGTTATGATGAGTTACTATTTGTTGAAGAGATGAAGGATCGCGACCCTCGACTGGCACAAACTGTACGTGGATTAGGCTATAAGCGTTCGGATGGATCAGCAGCACCTGCAAACTTTGGCTATACGTTTACGGGCTATCATATCTTGAAGTTTAGCTTAGACGATAAACGTCTTGACGGTATCACAGAGGGCTATAATTCCATAACGATGTTACGCTATGCGGAGGTCTTGTTAAACTATGCTGAAGCTGCAGCTGAACTAGGACAATTAGCGGGAAACACTGCGATTTGGGATCAAACAATTGGAGCGATAAGACAACGCGCAGGAATAAATCCTAAACAGCCAGAAACGTTAGATCCTTATATGCAACAGGTTTACTTCCCAGAGGTTAGTGATAAGTACCTAATGGAAGTACGTCGTGAGCGTGGGATAGAGCTTTGTTATGAAGGCTTACGTTATGATGATCTGATGCGTTGGAAGAAAGGACGCTTATTGGAAATGCCATGGAAAGGAATCTATGTGCCAGCGATGGACTATGAAATGGACTTGGATGGTAATGGTACGCCAGATGTTTCTTTTGTCAGTAAGACGCCGTCTAGTCCAAAGCAGGGAGTATCATACTTTGTCGTGGATGGAAAAGCAGCGAAATTAACAGAGGGTACCAAAGGACACATTCTATGGCGTGTTGATGAAAACAGAAAGTTTGAAGACCGAAAATACTTAAAGCCGATTGCTAACAGCGATTTAGTGATTAATCCAGATTTAGGACAGAATCCAGGCTGGTAATACTAACCAATTAACACTTTTCATTACAGCAACGAGAGAAACTCGTTGCTGTTTTTTTTTATCGGATGTCTCGATCAGAAATGGTAGACATGTTATAAATAAAAAATCCCTCTACATCTCGCAGAGGGACAAATATTTTTATGATATATTAGTTCTTTTTAGTTCTCCTTAATAGAAACTTTAAACTGCCCGTCGGTTAGCGCTACGGAACCTAATGTTGTTAATCCCTGTACTCGTATTAAGACACCAGAAAAGCTTCCTTGTGCAGAACCGTTATCAATTTTATCAATTTTTAAGTTGAAAGAGTCTTCTGGAGCTCCTGTACCACGCGAAGCAGTGGAGTTGACTTGGTTTCCATTGTTCGTAATATTATGAATTGACGTAATTGAATATCCTGAATTATCATCTAAAGTATATTGACCTGCAGGTATTCTAGACGTTTGCGACAAAACATGTATAGTAACCGATTCTTTGTTATCATTCATACCATATATAGATAATGAGCCGCCGCCCTCTACCCAATTGGCACTAACGACAGCGAAGTTCTTCTCTACACCATCCACCTTCACTTTCAAATAATTGTCTTTTACTTCGCCTGAGGGACCGTCGTCTTTGCTACATCCAACGGTTAATGTTCCAAACAGTGCCAACATAGCACCTAAAAAAAGTATTCTTTTCATCTGTCTTTGAATTAGGTTATTACAAAATTCCTAAAGCGCAAAAACCAAGCCACTATTAAAAACTTTAATTGTTGGTTACAAAATTAGGATAGTGAGTATTCAAGTCTCGATTTATCTAAACGACTTTGTTGTCAAACAGTATTAATCCATAACAGAGCAGATGAATAAGGTTCCATCGGCTTTGTTTATTTGTTGAAACGGAAATGAATAAGCCGATGCTTAATAAGGCAAGCCAACAAACCGTTGTACAAGTCCGTTCTTATCAAAATGCCATACCAGATGGGTAAAGCAGCTTCCATCGCCAATGCCTTGATAAACATAGTAATGCCCCTTTAAGGTTTTAACCGTAAATTCATGTCCCGCGTGCAATATACCCCATAATAATTTTTGAGGAATCTCAACCTTCTTATTGCCAATGGTAGCCACAGCACGGACTACTTCTTCTTGCGGAAACCCACAATCACTACCGAAGTAATGTTCTCCATTAATTTTATCAATGGCTTGCGAACCCTGATGGTAGCTAATTGTCTTTCCCTCTTTGGTAAAAGGCCGATGTGTATATTCAAATTGAAAATCTTTGGGATCGGCATCCGCTAACTCGTCTATTGATTTGTATTGCGAAGTGTGTATATTCCCCATGATATAATTGTCATATATACTATTTCCTTCCATCAAACTCATCGGACTACGGACACCGATGGCCTCCGACCAGACTTCGTCTACTTCAGAGACTCCAATACCATCGTTGAAAGCCAGGATAACTTGAAAGGTTTTCACACGATCGAGGATCTTATTGTTTCCCGTTTCGCTTGCTCGGATATTTGCATAGCCGTCCGCGCTTGTAATCACAGCGACTTGCCCCAAGCTTATCTGTGCGAAAGTCAACACTATAGAAAGTAAAAAAACTCTTTTCATAGGGAAATTAATTGTTTTCAATCAAAGCTAGTATCTTTATTGTAATATCAATTAATTATATTTGTTGTGTATTAACGGAATTATATAATTTCATGAGACTCTGGATTACAGCATTTATCGTTTACTACATCGCACTATTGTTTGTGCCATGTGGTGATCATTTTCATTATGCTGAACATGAAGGACAGGTGACGAGTGCCTTAACACACTGTTCTCATGACCATTCCGTAGCACAAGAACAATCAACGCTAGATGATAGTTCAGAGGCACATAATGACTCGCATGATTGCTCTCCTCTCTGTGTATGCGGCTGTTGCCATATGGCGCTTTCCGATCAAGTAGCTTATCGTATTAACTTAAACGAACATATTCGAACTGAGTACCAGTTTATCGAATTTAATACCCATTATGTCATAGCGTATTCCCCAAGCTATTTAGACTGTATATTTCAGCCTCCCAAATTTATAGCATAATACCATTTTCATAAAGTTTCTCGCTTAAGAACATAAGCGAGGCTATTGTTATATGCTAATAAATTTTTCATGTTAGACAAAATCATAAAATTCAGTATCCAGAACAAACTGATTATTGGGATGATCACCCTAGGATGGATCGTATGGGGTGTTTGGAGTCTTTCCCGATTACCGATCGATGCAGTACCCGATATTACCAATAATCAAGTTCAAATTATTACCCTTTCACCGACTCTTGCCACGCAGGAGGTCGAACAATTTGTTACTTTTCCCATTGAGCAAGCTATTGCTAATGTTCCCAGTACCGAGGAAATACGGAGTATCTCCCGATTCGGGCTATCCGTTATTACCGTCGTCTTTAAAGAGGAAGTCGATATCTATTTCGCAAGGCTGCTTCTACAAGAAAAGCTAAAACTTGCAGAAGAAGAGATTCCCGAAGGTGTTGGACGTCCCGAGCTAGCGCCCGTAAGTACAGGGCTAGGCGAAGTCTATCAATACATATTGCACCCGAAGGAAGGTGCGGAAAGCAAGTATTCAACCATGGATCTTCGGACCATGCAAGATTGGATTGTTCGGAGACAGTTAAATGGAACGCCGGGAGTCGCTGAAGTAAACAGCTTTGGCGGACTTTTGAAGCAATACGAAGTAAGCGTCAATCCGGAGCGATTACGAGCATATAATCTTTCCATTTCGGATATCTATACCGCTTTAGAGCAAAATAACGAAAACACGGGAGGAGCTTATATCGATAAGAAACCAACGGCCTATTATATTCGTGGGGTAGGAATGGTAACTTCATTAGAGGATGTAAAGCAAATTGCGATTATCAGAGATCAACAGCCGCCAGTATATATCCGGGATATCGCAGATGTAAAATTCGGAAGCGCTGTACGATACGGCGCGATGACTTACAATGGTAAAGTCGATGCTGTAGGTGGAGTTGTTATGATGCTGAAAGGAGAGAACAGTAAGGAAGTTGTCGATGCCGTAAAAGAACGTATCAAAACTATTGAGAAGACCCTTCCTGATGACATTAAGATCGAGCCATATTTGGATCGTACAGACTTAATAGACCGCGCCATAAGCACCGTAGAACGCAACTTAATTGAAGGAGCACTGATCGTCATCTTCGTGTTAGTCATCTTCTTAGGGAACTTTAGAGCCGGTTTAATTGTTGCGTCTGCGATTCCATTGTCGCTATTGTTTGCAATCAGCCTGATGAATGTCTTCGGCGTCAGTGCCAATCTGATGAGTCTTGGTGCCATAGACTTTGGACTTATAGTCGATGGTTCGGTTATCATTGTGGAAGCGACCTTGCATCACTTAGCGACGCGTGGGCTCAATGGAAAGTTGAGCCAAAAAGAAATGGATGAAGAGGTCTATATATCCGCTTCTAAAATCAGATCAAGTGCTGCCTTTGGTGAAATTATTATCTTAATTGTCTATATCCCCATACTTGTTTTAAGAGGGGTAGAAGGCAAGATGTTTGTGCCGATGGCACAGACGGTATCCTTTGCTATTATCGGAGCGCTCATCCTCTCGTTGACCTATATCCCGATGATGTGTGCTTTGTTTCTACCGAAGCAAATCAAGCAAAAGGAAACTTTCTCTACTAAGATGATGAATTGGTTGTACCAGCGCTATGAACCAATCTTACATAAGGCATTTGCTATTAAACTTTGGGTTGTCGGATTTACGGTACTATTGTTTGGTATTTCTGTATTCTTTTTTGCAAAGATGGGGGGAGAGTTCTTGCCTACTTTAAAAGAAGGGGACTATGCCTTTCACTGTATTCTGCCGAAAGGAACCAGTTTAAATCAAAGTATAGAAACCTCGATGTTAGCCTCACGGGTAATAAAAAGCTTTGATGAAGTCAAGATGGTTGTCGGAAAGACAGGTTCTGCGGAAGTACCGACGGATCCTATGCCGCCTGAGGCAACCGATATTATGGTAATTCTGAAACCTAAAGATGATTGGACATCAGGACGAACCTATGATGAACTTGGCGATGCGATATATGCCAAGTTAAAAGCGACAATTCCAGGTGTATTTTTCGAAAAGAATCAACCTATTCAAATGCGTAGCAATGAGCTGATGACGGGTATACGTCAAGATGTTGCCGTTAAGGTGTTTGGTGAAAATATCGACAGCCTGCTTTACTTTGGAAAGCAAGTTAGCGATGTGATAAAGCAAGTGCCAGGGGCGAGTTCACCACAAATGGAGAATATCAGTGGTTTACCGCAGATAACAATCAACTACGACCGCGTACGTTTAGCCAATAATGGAGTTTCGGTACAGCAGGTCAATGATATTGTCGCTGCCGCATTCGCTGGTCGAGTGACAGGTTCGGTTTATGAAAATGAACGCAAATTTGACTTAGTAGTGCGATTAAACGAAGAGAATAGACAGACTATTGATCATGTTGCTCATTTGTTTGTCCCGACGAAATCGGGGGTCCTATTGCCCTTAGATGAACTAGCGACCGTAGAATATAAAAATGGACCTGCGCAGATCTCTCGTGAAGAAGGAAAACGAAGAGTGGTTATCGGATTCAATATCACCGATGGAAAAGATGTCGCAACGGTCGTAAAAGAGATACAGGACAAGATGGGTAAGCAATTGAAGCTTTCCAGTGGATATTACTTACAATATGCGGGCTCTTTCCAAAATTTAGAGGAAGCCAATGCAAGACTCTCCTGGGCGGTACCAGTTGCCCTCTTATTAATATTCTTCCTGTTGTATACGACCTTCAAATCCGTAAAACAAGCACTACTGATCTTTACTGCGATTCCTATGTCGGCAATAGGTGGTGTATTTGCATTAATGTTACGTGGGATGCCATTCTCCATTTCTGCAGGCATTGGATTTATTGCCTTGTTCGGTGTTGCGGTATTAAATGGTATTGTATTAATAGGCACTTTTAATCATCTTAAAAATGATGGAATGAAAGACGTATGGCAAAGAATTAAGGAAGGAACGAAAGAGCGTTTTCGACCTGTACTGATGACAGCAAGTGTTGCGAGTTTAGGTTTCTTACCTATGGCGATAAGTCAAGGCGATGGTGCCGAAGTACAAAAGCCATTGGCGACAGTCGTTATTGGGGGATTAATAACGGCGACTATCCTAACGCTTATCGTTCTGCCTATCCTGTATACCTTATTTGAGCGCAAATGGCGTTTGAATCCAAAGGCAAAAGCCCTACTATTGATGTTTTTCACTTGCTTTGGGCTATCTGCACAAGCGCAAAGCATCGATAAAACGGAATTTGTAAGAATGGGCATCACTAAGAATGGTGAGGTGCAAGCGGCTAGTCGCAGTATCGAATCGCGGCGCGCATTGATTGCTGCAGCAACAGCACTTAGTAAGACCAATGTAGCATTACAACTGGGGCAATACAATTCCGAGAAATTTGATCAAAATATCGAAGTCTCTCAATCGATACCTTTCCCCACAGTTTTTAAAGCGCGTAGAACCTTATTTGAGCAGGATGTATTGCTCGCGGAAAACGATTACAACCTGTTTAGGAATGTATTGGCGATGCAGTTGGCGAACGCCTATGATGAGCTGAGTTATGCTTATGCGCGGGAAGAAAAGCTCAAACGAATAGATAGTTTGTATGCAGAGTTTGAAAGAGCATCGCAAGTCAAATTCTCCGCAGGTGATATCCCTCGAATCCAAGTGACAACGGCAAAAACTAAAAGAGGGGAAGCACAGTTACAATGGAAGCAGCAGCAAGTTCAAATTGAAAACTTGAAAATGCAAATTGCCGCTTTTACAAGCGATAGTCTATTAGCATTAGCAGATCATCCCATTTTAGCGGTAGACGCAATTGATGGGAAGCTACAAGCCGATTTGATTGCTGCCAACCCTGAATTAAAGCAGTTAGCTGGACAGATTAATCGTGCCGATGCAGAAGTAAATCTCCAAAAGCAAGAACGATTGCCAGATTTCACTATAGGCTATGCGAATACGTCTTTTATTGGTCGGGACGTACAAAATGGGGTATTGATCGATGAGCGTACCTCCAGAGATCGATTCCATTCCGCTAATATCGCTGTAGCGATCCCTATTTTTAATACGGGGGCAAAAGCTAGAATGAAGAGTATTAAACTAGAACAAGAGGCGAATAGCTTGAGATTAGAACAGCGAAATCGCGAGCTCAGCGCCGAATTGGCAAACCATCTCAAACAATATCAGCAGCAGTTAGAACAATATAATTTCTATCAGTCTCAAGGTCTTCAGAATGCTAGAGATATCCTGAATGCCGGCAAGTTGGGCTATGAGGTAGGAGATATGGACTATATCGAATATTTGACGGCTATTCAAAATGCCATTGGTATAGAAATGAATTATATCCAGTGCATTTATGAGATCAATCTAACGGTCAATTCCATTAAATATATCCTAGGTAGTCATCTATCAAACAGTTTAATACCAAATAATTAAAGTACATTTATTTTGAAAGCAATCATGAGCATTCCAGTAAAAACATATATCAAATGCCTATTCATCGCGCTGAGCCTATCCTTATGCCTAACCTGCAATAATCAGCCTACAGCACAAGAAGAAGCACATAGCGAAGGCGATGGACATGATCACGGGCATGATCATGCCGCCGAGGAAGCCGGACATGGCGGAAATATCGCCGAAATAAGTCCTGAACAGTTCAAAACCGTAGGAATTACCTATACCCAAGTATCTTCGCGTGATTTAGAAAATAAACTCCAATTCAATGGCTCTTTAATCATTCCGAATGAAAAGAAAGCAACAATTAATAGTGTTTATTCTGGAACGATTTCCAAGCTCTATATCAAACAGGGCGATTTTGTAAAACAAGGACAAACCATAGCGAGCATTAGCAATCCTGAGTACATTCAAGTTCAAGAGAACTATTCATCGGTAATGAGTCAAATCGATTTCGCAAGTAAAGAGGTCGACCGACAAAAGATCTTGAACCAAGGGCAAGCGGGATCGCTTCGTAATTTGCAAAATGCCGAATCCCAGTTAAAAAGCCTGCGTGCACAGCAACAAAGCTTGCGGAAGCAATTGCAATTAATGGGGATATCACCAGCTCAGGTCGTCAATGGTAATTTGATCAACTCCATCGCTGTCCGCAGTCCTTTAAGTGGTTATATTACACAGTTGAATAGCAGTATTGGAAACTTTGTCGACCCTTCGGTATCTATAGCGACTGTAGAGGATAATAACAATATCCTGTTGCAAATCAATATGTTTGAAAAGGAACTTCCAATGGTGAAGGTCGGTCAAGAGATCGAGTTTACTTTAGCCAACAATAGTGCAGAGAGTTACCAAGCGAAGATCATTATGATCAATAAGAGTCTCGACGCGAATCGAACGATTCCGGTGCATGCGCAAATACTAAGTAGCAAACAGCATCTAGCCGAAGGCATGCAGGCAGTTGCTTATATTCATGCGGGTTCAAGTTTGCAGCAGAGTCTTCCGGTCGAAGCTATTGTCAATGAGGAAGGAAAAGATTATATTTTCGTTGATCGCGGATTTGATAAAACAGAAGGTGTTTATAAGTTTGAGAAAATAGAGGTTCATCGTGGTATTACAGATGCTAATTATGCTGCTGTAACCAGTACTAAGGCTCTAAAACCAGAAGATAAAGTCGTTTCATCAGGAGCATTCTTTGTCAATGCGGTATTAAGTGGGTCTGAAGGTCATGAACATTAACCATCATTAGAACAGTATATTATGATAAAGCAACATCAGCATATCTATAATGAAGCAGGCGTTTGTGAGATCTGTAGCCAGACTGCGAAAGTCTATGAGCAAGCAAATGCTAGAAACCGAGCGAAGAATAGTGCCCTGAAAACTGCTTCTTCGCAAAAACATCAGCATGAGGAAGGGCACCCACATGATCACTCCGAGGATGATGGGCATGATCATGAACATAGCCTTGATGGCAATAGCAGTCTTTTCAAGCTCTTTCTACCATCCATTGTTAGTTTGTTGCTGTTGTTGCTTGGTCTAGGATTCGATAATTTATGGACGATGCCTTGGTTTAATGGCAATCTCCGTCTAGCTTGGTACCTCGCAGCCTACTTACCGGTTGGACTGCCTGTACTTAAAGATGCGGTTAAGAGTATTAAAAAAGGGAACTTCTTCTCAGAATTCTTCCTGATGGGGATTGCGACACTCGGCGCATTCGCCATTGCTGAATACCCAGAAGGAGTAGCGGTGATGCTATTTTATGCTGTTGGGGAGAGTTTCCAAACGCTCGCGGTCTCTAGAGCGAAATCGAATATCAAGAAACTCTTGGATCAAAGGCCCGATGAGGCGAGCATTATACGAGACGGAAAGACCTTAACGATTAAAGCTAAAGATGTAAAAATTGGCGATATTATTCAGTTAAAACCGGGTGAAAAGCTAGGTTTAGATGGGTTGTTAATATCAGATACGGCCTCATTTAATACTGCAGCATTAACAGGAGAAAGTAAACCAGATACTAAGAACAAAGGAGAGCAGGTATTGGCGGGGATGATCAATCTTCAATCTCTAGCGCAGATTGAAGTAACAACCGCTTATGCGGATAGTAAGCTTAGTAAAATTCTTGAGCTTGTACAGAATGCTAGTGCGCAGAAGGCTGCAACTGAACTCTTTATTTCTAAATTTGCTCGTATTTATACGCCAATTGTGGTCTTTCTAGCCATAGCTATCTGTTTTATCCCGTATTTCTTTGTACAAGATTATGTATTCAAAGATTGGTTATACCGATCGCTGATCTTCCTGGTCGTTTCTTGTCCTTGCGCACTGGTCATTTCGATACCATTGGGGTATTTTGGTGGGATAGGTGCTGCAAGTCGTCACGGAATCCTTGTTAAAGGAGGCAACTTTCTTGACGTCCTTGCCGCGGTAAAACATGTGGTAATGGATAAAACCGGAACCATGACAGAAGGTGTGTTC
Source organism: Sphingobacteruim zhuxiongii (assembly GCF_009557615.1). Lineage (NCBI taxonomy): Bacteria > Pseudomonadati > Bacteroidota > Sphingobacteriia > Sphingobacteriales > Sphingobacteriaceae > Sphingobacterium > Sphingobacterium zhuxiongii. The sequence continues at coordinate 2,403,328 of NZ_CP045652.1, read as the reverse complement.
AAGGTACAAGAGCTGCAATTGACAAACGAGCTTGCCTTGCCTAATATTATGGATTATGTCAATTTATTGGAAAGCAAAAGCACACATCCCGTTGCGACTGCTATTCATGAATATGTCGGCGCTTTAAGAGAAGAGCTGCCTTTGCAGGATGTGGAGGAGATCGCTGGACACGGTTTAAAAGCTACTATAAATGGCAAGGAACTCTTGGTTGGCAACTTTAAATTGTTGGATAAGTATCAAGTAGCCTATCCAGTTAATCCAGCAGATATTGCCTACACAACGATTGCTATTGCCTATGATAAGCAATATCAAGGCTTTTTAACGATTGCAGACTCGATAAAACCCGATGCAAAGGCGAGCATTGAAAAACTACATAGCCTTGGAGTGAAAGCAACGATGTTGAGTGGAGATAAGGAAGCCGTTGTGCGTCAAGTTGCCAAGGAACTTGGTATTGACCAAGCGTATGGTGATTTATTGCCGGAAGATAAAGTAACTCGATTCAAGGGAATTAAAGTGCAGGATCAAATTGTAGCCTTTGTCGGTGACGGCGTTAATGATGCTCCTGTCGTTGCATTAAGTGATGTCGGAATTGCAATGGGCGGACTAGGTTCTGATGCGACCATTGAAACTGCCGATGTGGTAATTCAAGATGATAAACCTAGTAAAATACCCGTAGCGATACAGATTGGAAAGAAAACAAAGACAATCGTATGGCAGAATATAGGATTTGCATTTGGCGTTAAAGCAATTGTGCTCGTACTTGGTGCGGGAGGTTTAGCGACCATGTGGGAAGCTGTATTTGCCGATGTAGGAGTAGCATTACTAGCAATATTGAATGCCGTCAGGATCCAACGATCAAACTTCAAAAATTAGCTTTAAAAGGTTGGTAGATTGACCATAACAAGGAACTCATCCATTTAAATATGAAGAGGAACGTATAAACGTTCCTCTTTCTTTTAAGATTTGGTTTTCTTTTCTTTTCTACCTGAATTTGCTCAAGACCTTTTTCTGGCGCTTCTTGCACCTGTACGATAGAAAGCAAATTGAATATTAAGGAGAAATTAAGCCTATATACTGACGCATAACAAATATTATTCGAGAACAATGAAATAGAAAAATTAGTCTTTTTTCTCCGGTTCTTTTTCTTTTTCGGTGCTACTTTCTACCACAGGGGTTTTTGTTTGATATATCGATTCTTGATCATTAACTGCTCACCATCGGCACCGTTGACCATTAAATCACCCCAACGTCCGCGAAAGCGAATATTACCTGTTCTGCCATCTGCGTATTCAATAATATAGTTCTCGACGGTTTGCGCTCTCAGGGTTTTTACGACTTTATCCGCCTCAAAAAGCTGACGCTGACCATAGCGGTCTTGTTTGATAATCACCTCACGACCCTCATTGTCACTAATTTTTGTTCGTCCGGCCAAGTTTGTCAGATTGACCGTAATCTGGTAGCCATCATTTCGTTTGATCCGATAACGCCCGTGTAGGCTCAATCCCCAATCGACTTCATATTCTATTCCTGTATTAGTTTTATATTTTTTATTCCGCCAACTTGGAGATGCAGGACGAACCCATGATTTTGCGCTGGATTCTAAAGAATAATTACCACGGACATCATGAGAAACGGTAATCAAGTTGTTTTGTTCATCGTACACCTCAAAACCACCAGTACGTATACTTTCTAATGTTAGTTCTTTACTGTCTTTAAAAATTGAAAAAGGATCATCCTGTAGGGAAAGCATAAGACTATAAGAATGGAATTTGTTAGGTTCAAAGACCGCATTAAATATTGGTTCTAGAAAAATATACGATTCTAAACGGTTAAATAATGCTTCGTTTGAATTAATATTTACATCGTTGGTGATTTGCGTCTCTATTTGACTGTCCTGTGCAAATGATACGTGGGAACCCAAAAGTAATAAGGGTAATAGTAGGAATTTAACTGTTCTCATAAAAATAGCATTAAACTATAACGTAATAGGAATAATAAAAGAAGCTCGATCGTGCTCCTGCTTTTATGACTATCGTAGACGAAAAAAGTTTAACTGGGATTACTTCTATTTTTTCGAAAATGCGAGCTTATCACTATCCAGATTTTTGAAAATTCATTCCTCGCAATAAGCCCCTAGTTAACTATTGCTTTATAATCAGCGTAGAAGGAAGGTTGATAATCCAATGTTCTTTATTTGAAAACAATTCTTTCCAGCTATTCTTACTTAGCATCACTAAATCCTGTGTGTTAGTCAATTCCATATTAATCTCCGCACCCTCTATTTTAGTAATATGATTTGGCGCGACCTGCTCAATCGAGCGAAAAAGCTCTAGTGCTTTTTTATCTTGCTGCAAGTATTGATTCATATCAATAATCGTCACTTGAGATTGTGCATTATGGATGAATTTTTGGATATAAGGCAGTAATTCCAAATCGCTTTTCGAGTAGACGATAAACAGTATATGATCTAGTTTTTTAAAATCCTTATCGATTAAAACAGCAACGGGAATTTTACTGCGTCCCATAATTTGTAGCGTACTATTCGAGAACACGGAATTGTCGAGTAAGCTTTCGGTTGCTTTTACACGGTAGACCAAGTTCTCCGGATTAATAAATCGCGTTGTAAAACCCAATATTCTACCCAATACACTGCCTTCGTAAATGGACTGCCCAACACCAATAAGTAATAAGTCGTAATTTCCTTCATTAGCGATTTCTGCAATATCTGCTTCCATATTATTACTCGCCTTAAATAAGGTGATGATGGACTGACTAAGTTCTTTAGATGCCGTCACAATTGGTTCAAAGGTTTCGATCTCATAATCTTCAGCATTGTACTGATGCAGATCATTTGTCGGCGTTAAATGCATTGCCGTAATAGAAGAGTTCTTATCGCTTTCTTTAACTAACCCATGGGCCAGTCGCAGGAGCGACGGGCCACGCAATGGGTTACCAAAAGAAATCAATAAGTTATATTTGCCTATACGGCTGATCTCATCGGGTATTAAAGAATCAGTGGATTTAAAAAGTTTATTAAACAGATCGATGGCCGGACCCGTCATAAAGGTGGTAATTAAGGCCATTAAGACCAACATTGCAAACATCTCTGCATTGAGTACACCGAGATCAAAACCAATATTAAGAACGATTAACTCCATCAATCCGCGCGTATTCATCAATGCCCCAATCGTCAAGCTATCCTTCCAGTTTTGCCCCATAAATTTCGCCGCAATCGCACTTCCAACGAATTTCCCAACAACGGCAACCAAAATAATCCACCCGGTAATCTGCCATAGGTACGGCTCATTTAATAGCCCAATTTGAGTTCGAAGGCCCGTGAAAACAAAGAATAGGGGTAGTAAAAGTACTAAAGCAACATCCTCGACTTTCTCGATAAATACGTTTCTAAATTTGGCGTTCTCCGGCATAATGGCGCCTGCCATAAAGGCCCCAAACAAAGCGTGGATACCAATAACTTCCGTTAAGTACGATGAGATTATTAAGGTGAGAAAGAAAATAGCAACAACCGGTTTGCTTAGATTTTCACGACTATCGTGCATGTCGCCAATCCGTTTTAGAAAAGGGCGAACAAACTTGATCATCACGAATACATATGCGATTGCCAACGCGATAATATAAAGGGAGCTCAAAAAATTCCCGGCTTTCACTATCGCAATAACGGCTGCCAATAGACACCAAGCGGTAATATCATCGGCCGCGGCACAGGTGATTACGATCGTTCCTAATTTTGTTTTTTGAATATTTCGTTCTTGTACGATCCTTGCCAGTACTGGAAAAGCAGTTATACTCATAGAGATTCCAATAAAAAGAGCAAAGGACGTAAAGTCAATGCCTGCCGGAGCAAAGCTTCCATAGATGAAATAAGCTAAGGATACCCCTAAGGCAAAGGGAAGGATGATGCTAGCATGGCTTATGACAACAGCATCATGTGCTTTGTTTTGGAGGACTTTCAAATCCAACTCCATGCCGACTACGAACATAAACAGAATCAAACCGATTTGGCTTAGAAACTGTAAGTTGCCTAGCGACTCTGTCGGGAATAATGCCGCCGAGAAGTCCGGAAAATACATACCCAAAAAGGATGGCCCTAAGATAATACCTGCGATGATTTCCCCGATCACCGTAGGCTGTCCAATCTTTTTAAATAGCCATCCAAATAATCGAGCAAAAAGAATGATCACGATAATCTGTGCTAAGAGAATCGCTAGTGGATGTTGTAAGTTATGTATCAAAGCGCTAAGAAACTCTTGCCATTGCGAGTTACCGGAGTTTATTTTTTGTATATCCCGACCAATCTCCATGTTTCTTCCTTGTGAAATAATCCAATAGATTAAGAAAGAAAAACCACCCACAATCCCGATATAAAAAATACTACTCTTTAGTTTCTTCATCTGATACCCGTTTTTATCTTATTATTTTATTGGGGCAAAATAGGGATTTTTACATGCTATTTTAGCCGTTTAACAGCGAAGGAGGTGCTTTTTGTAATGAAGTGGATGAAAAATGTAATGAAATTATATGCTGATCAATTCGATAAGTCGATTCTTAAATGCCTCCCCCAATTGGAAGCTCTTCAAATTCCCGTCGGGACTACTGATGTTACTCTTGACTTCCTCGTAAGAAAACGATTGTACAATCGATAAGGCAATTAATTCCCTTTTATTAATCCGACAAAATTGATCTTCAGGCAGCAGCTCTTGCAATTTATCAAATGAGATATTCTTCAAGACAATGGATGTCCCATTAAATAGGAAGGCCTGTTTATCTCGACTATCCGTAGTAGAGGTTTCGATATAGGCCAGCTGATCAAAATACAAAAGGAATTTTCCCTGGTCACTATTTAATTGGACGAAGTTTTTCTCGGGCATCGTATCCGATGATTGATAGACACGGACTTTAGCTATTGCCTTCTTCAATCGCTCTAAGGTTAGCGGCTTCCGTAAATAGTCAATCGCATGGAGGTCAAATGCATCTGCTGCGTACTCGCTATAGGCTGTGGTGAAAATCAGAGCTTTATCTTTTAATTGCGCAGCAAGCTCAATCCCATTTATTTCGGGCATCTCAATATCCATAATTAGAAGGTCGAACGACAGGTCCTTCAACTCGTTTAATAGTTCCTTGGGCGAATTATAGACGCGAACGATTTCCAATTCAGGAATCTGTTGGCAGAGGAGTTTTAGATATTTTAAGCTTGGTAACTCATCATCGAGTAGCAAGCATCGTAGCTTTGTGTTCAAGTAGGTCTATTTTTAAATGTGCAATGAAAACATCGCCTTCAACAAAGCGATCCAATTTGTAATGCTCTTTATAGATCATATTCAATCGCTTGTCCAGCATTTTGGAGCCGTAGCCTTCTTTCTCTTTCTTCAAGGTTGCTTTCTTGGAAATCTTATTCGCGACGGTCATCGAAAAAGCATGATCTTTAAAGCCAATCGTAATAGAAATAAAGGAATTTGGACTTTGCAAGTCCGCATGTTTAAAAGCATTCTCGATTAAATCGATGCTCAACAGTGGAACCATGAGCTTTTGGTTCAATAGCGGTTCGTTCTCTCGTACCTGATTCTTTATCTGTAAATCAAAAAGGGGGCTTAACTTAATCTTGTTAATTTCCACTAGACTCAAGGCAAAAGCGATTTCCTGATTCGGCGTCACATATTTCTTCTTGCTCTCGTAAAGGATATAATCTAATACCAGCGATAGGGAATCCAGGGAGTGATAGGTTTGATAAGCATGTGATTGTATAGAGTTTAATACATTTTTGAAGAGGTGAGGATTGAGTTTATAATCAATCTCCTCCAGTTGTACCGCATGTACTTGATTCTCCAAGTTTGAAATCTGCATCTCTAGGCGCTGGTTTCTCAACTTCGTTTTAAAAAGTTGCCAAGCTAGTAAAACAATCGCGATGACTAGGATGAACCCAATAAAAACAAGAGTATTTGTATGCTGTGAATTGACTAAAACCATGTACATCAGGATTAGAATAGGATATTTTACTTAAGTAAAACGGAATCGTTTTCCGATTATTTTGTGGAGCAATTTAACAAAAATAGATTCATCCTAAAACTTTCTACAGACTTCAGGCCTAGCTGAACCCTACCTTAGACCTAGCTAAACCGTTCAAAAGGGCTTGTAATTGGTTAAGCTAGGCGATTGCTATTTGCCTGTTTACTTTTGTGTTTTCATAGGACCAGCGTATCGTTCTTCGCGCCAATTTTTCGTTTTTTTGGTTGGGAGACTTTCGCTTTACGCAAATCCTATAGGATTTTTAAGACATTGGGCTTGCTTGTATAATTTCTTTAGCGTTTTTCTTGGTTCCCCAATTATAAATATGACGGATGGTCGAGGAATGATAAGGTAACAATGCGATAATAAGCAGTACGGCAACATTGGCGTAGACCAGATATCCATAAATATCTTGGAGGGCTAAGAGGGAGGTTTGCGTTTGAAAACTCGCAATGGTGCTTTTTGTCAAGGCGATGTTGGTTTCAGTTATTTCGGCCAGTCGAGTTTGATGAACAATAACCTGGTGATTGTAAACATAACCAATAAAGGCAGACCAAAAAGTCGTAACGAGAAATGTTCGAACCAACAGGAAGAGCACGATACTATGTAAGAACTGCTTAGGAGAAACATTCGCCGCCAAATAGACTGCTGTGGCAATAAATGAAACCATCACCGCAATCCCTCGTAAAATAATGGGTAGGATCAGAAATTCAACTTTTGTTGTTTGATTGATATAACCGAGTAATAAAATGTTGGATAACAAATAACAGGCTGTTGCAAACAGAAAGATCGCTTTACATTTTTTGGTTTGTTTGAAATATAACCAGACAATCAAGCTTCCTAATAAATAACCGACAATAATGTATGCGTTTATTTCAGCAACCTTTCCTGGATTATTAGGTGCGAGAATATTGAGTAAATAGTTTAATAAGGTACTATTGGCATAGAACATTCCGAGGATAAAGACCGTGAGTAAAGTTAGAAAAGTACCCTTATCGGTCACGGCAGAGAAGCTAATAACCTTTCTTTTTTTCTTAAAGTTTCGATTGACAAAAAAGGTAAATAGCACGATAAATAAAACTGTCGCCCGAATGATGGACTCGCTGTAAAACCAATTGTTCTGAACGCCATAGCTGCAAACAAAAGAAAAGGCCAGGAGGGAAGCCGCCAGTAGAATGGTTCCTAACCAATCGTATTGGAATAAGGGGATTTTTTTGATGCTTTGCGTTTTAAAGCTCATTAGTACAAATAGGAGACAGATAAAGAGCATCAGGTTTTGAAAATGGAATCCCAATTCCCAGTAATAATGATTTGCTAATAGGACGGCGATTAATCCACCGATAACGGGTAATACCAAATTCATGGGATAATAGATGGCGTACATTTGATAACGTTCGCCTCGAGGCATCAAATAGGGCATTAGCTCGGTAATCAAGGCCATGGTCACAATAATTTTGACACAACCGAATACAAACATCAGCATCACGTTTACCAAAGGTCGATCACTCACAGATAAGGCATAGTTGATGCCCATGAGGATGAGGATACTGATGATGATCATTGTTTTCTTGGGGATTACCCCACTCAAGCGAAATATTAAGGGAATGGAACAGACCATACCAGCACAATAGGCATACATTGCCATGGATAAGTCGGGTGAGTTCGCGGACAGATCGCCGATCACGAATGAATAGATTGTACTGGGAATACCACTGTTGCAGGATAGCGTAATCGCTACGAGCAACAGTATGGGGAATCTAAATCGTTCCGAAACCCAGGATTGAAAAAGACTTTCCTTCATTTTAAATAGCCTTTACGACAACATTCATTCCCACCAATAGTTTTTCTAAATCCTTAGCGTTGTTTTGTTTTGAAAATTCGATTCGAACCGGAATACGCTGTTGTACTTTGATGAAGTTTCCGGTAGAATTATCGACTGGGATACTAGCATATTTAGATCCTGTAGCCTCTGAAATTGCGCTGATTTTACCTTGGAAAACGCGGTTCGGCATGGCGTCGACTGTGATTTGTACGTCTTTACCGATGCTGATTTCTTTTAGCTGGCGTTCGGTATAGTTAGCGGTAATCCACTTTTGTTGATCTCTGACGATTGCAAATAACTGCTGTCCTGCTTGTATCAATTGTCCTTCTTCGACTGGCACACGTCCTAATACACCGTCGTAGGGTGCTATAACCACGCTGTAGGAGAGATTGAGACGTGCAAGATCTAGTGCAGCTTGGGCACGCATGATGCTCGCTTGGTTGATAGCTGTGCGTTTTTGGGTTTCTACGGAGCTTAGGTTGCTATTTGTTTTTTGCGCCTGTAGGGATTTGTATTTTGCTAATAGGGATTCGTATTCGGTTTTAACCTGTTCATATTGATATACCGCAATGGCGTCCTTATCCATAAGTGCTTGAAAACGTTTATAATTAACTTCTGCGTTATTAAGTCTTGTTTTAAGTTCCTCAATATTTGCATCGGCAATATTTAAGCTATTATTTGCTATCTGTACTTCTGTTTGAACTACATCATGTCCTGCGCGCGCATCGGCTAACGTAGCTAATGCATTTTCCACTTGTATTTTATATTCTTCGTTGTCCAATACAACGAGGGTATCTCCTTTATGGACAATTTGATGTTCACGGAATTTAATCTCCTTAATATAGCCCGATACTTTTGCTGAAACAGGGTTGATATGTGCATCGACTTGCGCATCTTCCGTGTACACGCTTTCATTTAAGTGGAAGAATTCTACTATGCCCCAGGTGATAGCCGATAAAATAACAAGGATAGATACGATATTAACGGCGTATATTTTTCGACGACGACTCCGTTCTTTCGGGCTGATTTCTGTTGTTGTATGTTGACTCATTGCTGTATTTGATGCTTGTTTAAATTAGTTCAACATTGAACTAATTAGATAAAAAAATGATTAGGAGATGGCGCCTGTTAATTTTTGTAGTTGATCTTGTAATTGAATAACCGCTTGTTTATCACAAACTTTGATAATACGTTCGTAAAGTTCTGCTTGAACGGGTACCAATTGCTCTTGATAAGCGAATCCTTTTTTGGTGACGACAATACGATTATTTCGTCGATCATTAGGATCGGCAACGCGCATAACTAAGTCGCGTTTGCACAGATTGTCAATTAAGGGAGTGATACTGGCTTTGCTCTTTTGGACTGCTTCGGCAATTTCTTGTTGATTAAGTTCTTTTCGACGCCATAATACGGCCAACACTTGAATCATCTCATAAGTGAGGTCGAGCTGTAGTTCTTTGATTTTTTGGTAGTAGAATTGTTTTATACTGACCCTAAGTGCAATTATATCAGATATTAAATTGCGCACGATCGCGACATCTTCATTCATTTCTTTCATTTCTGGCACAAAGTTAAACAATGAACAGTTAAATATCAAACTAATTTATTGTTTAAAATTTTATTTTACGATTAGCTTACAATTTAGGAGCTTTCTTATTTTTGGGGATGCAAAATAACATTCAGAATATCCACGATTATATTAGCGAAGAACGCGCAATCTTACTTCAGCATCCCTTATATGAAAAGATTCAAACAGTAGCCGACTTACGGAAGTTTACAGAAGGTCATGTGTATGCGGTCTGGGATTTTATGTCCTTATTAAAAGCATTACAAATTGAATTGACTTGTACACAAGTTCCTTGGTTCGCGAGCAAGTTTCCAGATACACGTTATTTAATTAATGAAATTGTGTTAGCCGAAGAGTCCGACGAGTATTATGACGGTCGCCGATTAAGCCACTATGAAATGTACCTTGATTCTATGCAAGCCTTAGGTGCGAATTGCGAGGCCATCGAGTCATTTATTTCAAATTTGCAAGACAAGGGCAACGTTATCCAGGTAATCGAGTCGCTTGCTATTGATCAGCGTATCAAAGAATTTCTATATTTTACTTTCGATTGTATTGCAAGTCGGGCGCCACATAAAATTGCGGCGGCATTTACTTTTGGTCGAGAGGATTTAATTCCCGATATGTTTACGTCGATTCTACGCTCTATCAAGTCTCGGTTTCCAGAAACAGATTTAGATCGTCTAATCTATTATTTCCAACGTCATATTGAATTGGATGGGGATGAGCATGGTCCCCTGGCAATGCGTATGATTATGGAATTGGCAGGTGATGATCAACAGAAATGGATAGAAATGCAAGAAGTTGCTAAGATTGCTTTACAGAAACGTATTGCACTTTGGGATGCAATTGCTGATTCTATATAATACAAACAAGGGCTACCTATGTCTAGGCAGCCCTTGTTTTATAATATATCGAGATTAGTTTTCTAAGATTGTTCCAAGTTGGATCGTTCCAACATTCGTCACTTTTCCTTGCGTAACAATGACTTCCGTAGAAACTGTATCATAACCGGGTTCTGTAGGTTCAATTAACAGTTTGTAAGTGCCTTGATCCACACCGGGGAAGTAGAATTTACCCAGTGGATTGGTAATCGTACCTATCGTGTCTTTACCAGCAATAGCATACACATTTGGCCATGCAGAGGATGGTGCGACAACGCCTTCGATAGCGCCTGAAGTAGCGACAGGAATGGCACGCAAAACAGGTTTCAACATCCATTTTCCATTTCCTGTTTCATGTACAGATTTCGCCGCATCAAAGTCTAATAGTAGGGTATAAGCAACATTAGGTTCTAAATTATCGTGTACTTTGATCTTTACGCCTGAGGATTGTCCAGACGGCGTGGTTAATGGATAGTGAATGCCATCGACAACAATTTCATTGCCTTCGTCTTCTAATTTTAAGCGGATTTCTTGAATCCTTCCCGAAGGAACGTCATGTGCTGCGATTACTGTATCTCTACCGAAGCGATACTGCAGTATATCAAAAGGCTCAGCATCCACATCAATTACTTCGCTACCACTCACAGTACGAATTTCGATTTCATCAATATTTAAATAGATAGCGTCGTAGTTTGCTGGGGCGTCGGTCATCTTAATCGTCAAGGGCGTTCTACCTGTCGGAATACCATCATCTGTAGAGCAGCTTCCAAGTACGAGCGTTGCAAGCGCCAAGGAAAAGAATAAAGTATTTTTCATAGTCATTTCTGATGTTATAGCTTTGCATTGGCAAACCCTGTGCCAATGTAATCTGAATGTCAAGGTGGAATAGGATATCGATTCATGATTGAGCCGAAGAAACAGTGGATTGATGGATATGTATTTGAACCGTTCTCCTAAAATCTTGCCTTTAGCGATACATTAGAGCTGTATTTCGTATTTCGTAAGTGGTTTAAAGGTTTCATTAGTCTAGCTAAAGTATTTATAGGGGTGGGCACAATTATTATGTGTTGATTTTACGTTTAGTGTCTTCTGAATATCATAATCGTTCTCGATTTTATCCAATTTTATGTTGTTTTCTAGTTAAACACATGCGTGTTCATTAAAAAAGAATATCAATAGGATTAAGTTATGATTTTGAGGTTAAGCTTTGGCTATTGTAGTTAAATATCTACAGGTGTTAGTCCTAGTATGAAATAATTTGCAATAATTGGAATAATCTTAATTAGAACATTAATTGATTATATTTGTAAAGCGTTAGTTAAAACGACGTTAACCTCTTTATTAATAATAATTTTTTGGATATTAAAATTCGCGATGTTTAATCGGGCAATCAAACACTTCGGATTATTTAGGCTATTTGTTGGCCTATTTTTTTCCCTGCTCAGCATTCATGTAGTTCTTATTGTAAACAACATAATTCTACCTATTCCGCTAGCTTACGGGCCACTTTTATATTTTATTTTCAAATCGAGTAATAACGAACGGGTTGATTTGGGTACGGTGTTGATGCACTTGACACCGATGATCTCTTTTTTGATTCTATTTGTATTGAATCCGATTAGTTGGTATGTGGATGTCAATATTCCCTACATGATTTGTTCATTCTGTTTATTAGCCGGTTATCCCATCTATGTTTTATATCATTCGTCAAAGTTGAAGTCGACGACTGCAGAGGTTAATCGTATTCTTTTTGTTGAGAATCTGGCACTTCTGGGTGTTGCCGTTGCTTTCTTTTTTGGTTTACTGTTGTTGCACGAGATTATTCCCTTCGACGTCGATGTGAACCCCTTGTTTGTAGTGATCGCATTAATGATTATTACGATGGGGCTCATTATATGGTATGGCTATACCTCCAGAGTTGACAGGAAAACAGAAATTAAGTTGTTGACAGAGGAGCTGACACAATTAAATTTATCGACGGAGACGATTGAGTTTTATAAGGCAAAATTGCATACGGTTATGGAGTCAGAGCAGCTCTTCTTGGATGCGAATTTAAACCTAGAAAGGTTGTCTACCTATGTGAACATCCCAAAGCAACATATTTCCTATATTATCAATACGACGCTATCGAGTAATTTTTATGAATGGCTAGCGAAATATCGGATTGCCTATGCTACGCAGATTTTAAGTAATGGTAGCGACAATTTGAAATTGGAATTCTTAGCGAATTTGTGTGGATTTAACTCTAGAACATCCTTCACCCGATATTTTAAACAAATTAATGGCTTATCACCTTCGGAATACCGGAGTAAATTGCTACAGAATATATGATCTTCTACCTACTGTATTTTGCAATCGTTATTATTTGCACCTTAGGTTTACAAATTAGTAGATATATCCCGAATAAATCGGATACCGACAAGCTAGCGCAGGTATTTTTAATTATCTTATTGATTCATACTATACACGCAGCAATCTTTCGAGATTTATTGCCAGGATTGGTCTATGTCGACCGTACGGCACCTTTTGGACTAATATATGGACCAATACTCTATTTTACCTTCTGTAGTATTGAGCAAAGGAATGTCACAAAGAGGCAAATGCTACTGCATGGAATTCCGTTTATACTCGGTTTGGTGGGGCATCTGGTGTTTATCTCTTCGTATACCTTTCGGATGACTTATAGGATGGAATACTACTTATTGCTGTATAGTATAATGGGACTTTCGTGGCTATTCTATCCAATTTGGGTATTTTTCTTAAGTAATTCTGCAACAAATAGAGCACGCTTTGAGCGAAGACTCTACTACTATAGTGTAATTCTTATTTTGGTATCCTCAATTTTCATGTTGACTTTGGTGCTGAATAGAATGATTGAGCGTTCGGGTGCCGATGCTGCAAGTTCTGGAGTGACGATTTTCTTTATTATGCTTTTGGGTAGCTTATTGGGTTATAATTATTTGCTTGGTAAGTTGCGGAAGCCGATTCACTGGGATATTCAGTCGCTAAATCTGAGCGCCAGCAGCAATCCATTGGAAAAACCATTGCCAGGTTTTACGTATGCCGAACAGCAGAGTATCAAATTAAAGATTATCGATTATTTGGTAGAGAAGTCTTACTTGGATACCGAATTCAGTATTGATAAGATGGCGAAAGTTTTAAACGTCTCTAAGCCAGTTATTCAGCAGTTTTTTAAGCTTCATTTTCAAGATAGCTTCTTGAAAGTTATCAACTCCTTACGCATCAAAGAAGCCTGTAATTCACTTTCTGATGAAGGTTTCGATATGAATATCGAGGAATTGGCTTTACATTGTGGATTCAATTCTCGAGCTTCGTTCTATAGAAATTTTAGTCAGGAGATGGGTTGCTCGCCCATAGAATTCCGCGAAAAGTCGATGTTGAAGTATTAGTATGCTATGTGTAGGTTAATTTCTCCTTTAATTTGTTTGTTATGTACGATTTCTCTTGCTTGGGCACAGCCTTCGAATTTTGAGGAAGCCTATGCTAGCAGTTCTCGATTATTTAATAATTCCGATGTGGCCGGATCGGAGCGTTTTGAAGACGTACTTTTTAAAGCTGCAGAGACCGACGAGCAGAAGTTACGTGCCTACAATTTAAATAGTAAGATTCAACATAGCTTGGGAAATAGTGCTAATGCGATATATTACGCGACGGTCGGTGAGAAGTTAGCACATTTGACTGGGTATAAGGACTGGCGTGCGATATTTTCGAAAATGCTGGCTACGAATTTTCGGGAGTTAGGACTTTTCGAACAATCTAGAGAGCATCTGCAAACCGCCGAACGGATGTGTCAGTTAATAGATAATCCAAGTCGACTTGCGACGATAAAAGTAGAACTCTTCCAAGAGAAAGCGCAATACCGAATGAATACCTACAGCTATCGGAGTGCACTCATATTCTTGGATAGTGCTAAAGCAATCATTGACAGTCAGCTGAAAACGAGTGTTGACATTCGTCTTATTCGCGCGGCGAACTACCATTTGCAAGGTGTTTGCGAGATGGAATTGGGAAACTCGAGAGCAGCAAGCGAGTATATGTACCTTTCTAAAGATTTACTGCGCGATAGTGATTTAACGATTATCCCTTATATCAACCGTGGCTTAGCCGAGTTTTATCTTCGGGAAGAAAATCTCGACTCCTGTAAACATTATCTTGATAAGACCTCTTTATCGGTTAAAACGTCGGGTCGACTACGATTGAAAGAACTTTATTATAAAACAAGCGCGGATTACTTTTCTATCGTTGGTGATTTTCCTTTGGCAATCGAATACCTTAAGAAGCAGAATGCCCTGGTTGCAGATCGTCATTTGGTCGCACAGCAGATTTCTTCGCGTATCATCATGGATTTTCGAAACGAGAGTCAACGAAATAGTAAATTTAAACTGTTGTTCTGGTGGTGTGTGTCTGCGGTCTCCGTTGTACTCTTATTGGTATTCATCTATCAATTTCGCTTTAACAATAGCAAGCGGAAGGGAAAACCAAAGAATATAGAGAAGCCTTTTGATTTGCCGGCAAAGGAGAGTGCTGTGCTCAGTTCTACGCTAGCTACGGCTACCGAGCCGCCTAATGCGGAGTCCGAGCTAAATATCGCCATAGAGACGGAGACGCGCCTAATTCGGGAACTTTCGGAATTGGAGCAAGAGAACTTTTTTCTGGATCGCGATATTACCCTGAATAAGCTTGCCGGTAAGCTTAGTTCGAATCAGAAATATGTCTCTCATATCATCAAGAAATATAGAAACCTAGACTTTAACGACTATCTGCAACATAAGAAGATTAATTATTTACTGGAAAGGATAGCGAGTGATCCAGCTTTCCTAGATTATAAGTTGGCTTACCTCGCCGAATTATCTGGTTTTTCTTCGCATAGTAAATTTACCACAGCATTTAAATCGGTTATTGGAAAAACTCCATCCCAATATATCGATGAACTCCGAAAAGAAAAGCAGTAACATTTCCTTATTATCAAGCCTTAGGGGGAGGACATTTAGCTTCGATGCAAGGGTTATCATCTGAGACAGCTTGAACAATATTACACAAGGCTATCAATTCCCCGAATATTCGTGGCTTCTACACTACAAAAACTAAATTTACTACCCTTTTTTAGTGCTTTATTGGAAAATAATAGCTAAACCTACAGACCTTAATTTTTCCGATTTTCCTAAAGTTGATATAAACATGCAGAGATCAGGGAATGTCCACCCTTTAGATTGCTGTCCGTTTTCCGAATTATGGGTAATAATTTTTTCGTATTCCGAATTCGGATAGCGGATAATAGAGTGGATATGATATTTTTAAACAACTGATAATCAGCGCTGTAAAAAATGTATCAGTATGTCTTACTTTCCCAAATGGTCATATAGATTCGAAAATGAGATAAAAATCATTTGCGTTGACTCTAATTTTGAGCTATCAACAAAACACGTACAATCACGAATACAACACAAACCGAACTAAATAATTAATCTAAACAAATTACCATGGATTTAACTTATTATATACAGTATTACGCGCTCTACTTAGAGAGCAAGTTTTTCGGATATCCTTTGATTATCCGCCTAACCGTATTGCTCGTTTCAATACTGGTACTAGTTTATGTTTTTAGTTTGATACGCTTTTTAGCCATCAATCTTTACCTAAAAACAAAAGAACGCCGCAAGAGTAAAATCGAATCGAAAATGGGGGATCGTATCAATGCGATTATTTTCGAACAAGCGAATCTTACTGAAGAGCATGTTGCTTTCCAGTTAGCGGATTCGATTTCTCTGGTTAAGAACAAACAAGATAAGATGATCTTTACTGATATTATTATTGCTTTGATTCAGAATGGCGCAGGGACGAAAACAACAGTAAATCAAACGAACGTACGGGCTTTGTTAAATGCTTATGAGATTCCTTCGTTCTGGGAGAAAGAATTGCTATCGAGTAGTTCCAATCGTCGTCGTAATGCTTTACGCAAGTTAGATGATTTAGGCAATGGTTGTGCTGGTGCTATTGTAATGCGTTCGGCTTATCATAAAGATAAAGGTTTGCGAAAACATGCTCGTGCTGCAGCATTAGGGTTTGATAATAATGATCCGTTTAAATTTTTGGAGGACAGCTTTGATTCGGATTTCAATGCATTAGATGAGGTGTTGATTCATCATTTCTTGACGGGTCGTGCAAAATCAGGCCCATTACCATTATTGACGCGTTGGGTTAGAACCTCAGAAAATGAAGCTTTTAAAGCATTTATGATAAAGGAGATTGGTTTCTTCAAACAGTTAGAAGCGAGTGTTATTTTAACGAGTATGTTAGAGGTTGAAACATCGAATGTCCTGAAGGTGGCGATCATCGAAACCTTAGGAAAGCTTGATCATATGGAAGTGGAACCTAAGCTCTTTAACCTTTTCGGGATGAATAATAGCGAAGTACAACGCGCCATTATTAAGACGGTTACGTTGTTTCAGAGCGAAGCTGGATTGGAATTTTTAAGCAGCAACTACAATAGAACGCATGATCATGAATTGAAGATTGAGATTGCCTATGCTATACAGCAATTTGGCGCAGCAGGGAATGCCGCATTGAAAGAGCTTTCAGCAACATCGAATGAATTTGGGAAAAAGATATTCGATCAAGTTACTTACCAATCTGGGGTTTAAGCTTAATCAAGCACATTCATGTTAGATATCCTATTTACAGCCTATGGCTATGCCATTTTCTTTTATGCGACTTCCATTACCTTTATCTATCTCTCCCTGGCTGTTTTAGGCTACCTCAATATTTGGAGACATA
Organism: Sphingobacteruim zhuxiongii; assembly: GCF_009557615.1. NCBI lineage: Bacteria > Pseudomonadati > Bacteroidota > Sphingobacteriia > Sphingobacteriales > Sphingobacteriaceae > Sphingobacterium > Sphingobacterium zhuxiongii. The sequence goes on along the minus strand of NZ_CP045652.1, from coordinate 2,386,236 downwards.
AAACCAGATACACCAATCGTGAGGAACGTATATTGGTGGAGTATCCGGAATCGGCGCCTGGTATTTCAATTGTTGCACCAGCGTTTAATGAAGAAGTAATTGTAATCGACAGTGTTAAATCACTATTGAGTTTGAACTACCCGAACTTTGAAATCATTATTGTTAATGATGGTAGTACCGATAAGACCTTGGATCTGTTAATCTCGAATTTTGAAATGGTGGAAGTACCTTATGCCTATATCAATAAGGTGGACTGTAAGCCGATGAAGCGTATTTTTAAGTCTTTCAATCCTTTATACGATAAGGTTATTGTTGTCGACAAAGTTAACGGAGGTACAAAAGCGGATGCGATGAATGCGGGAGTTAACGTGGCGAAATATGATTATTTCATCAATACTGATGTGGATTGTATTTTGGCACCAGACACGCTGACCAAGGTTATTCTTCCGGTTTTAGACTCTGATATCCCTGTCATTGCTGTTGGTGCAACAATGCGAATGGCAAATGGCTGTGAGCTTAGTGAGGGCCGTATTACGCGCGTTAGTCCACCACGTCAATTTATTCCAACTTTTCAAGAGACGGAATATCTGCGTTCCTATCTGGTGGCTAAGATGGGTTGGTCAGCAATTAATTCGATCCCAAATGTTTCTGGTGGCTTCGGTTTATTTGAGAGACAAACGGTGATTGAATGCGGTGGTTTTGACACCAATTCACACGCTGAAGATATGGATATGACGTTGCGTATGATCGCGCATAAACGAGATAACGGACAGCCGTATCGCATTGTACAAACGCCTTTCTCTTGTTGTTGGACAGAAGGTCCTCCCAACTTGAAAGTGCTTGCTCGTCAAAGAACAAGATGGGGCAGAGGATTATTACAGATCTTCTTTGTACATCGTCGTTTTCTATTTAACAGACGCTACGGCCGCATGGGCATGCTGATTATGCCTTATGCCTTATTTTTTGAACTTCTAGCGCCTATTATCGAGACAACGGGATTCTTTTTCTTAATCTATCAGGTGTATACGCAGCAGATTAATTTTGCAACCTTTTGGCTAATGTTGCTTTATGTCTACCTCATTGGGGTTAGCATATCTACTTTAACCATCGTCTTCGATATATCCATTAAGAAACAATATCGATCGCTTACCGATTACTTGAAACTGATTCTTTTCTCGTCGTTTGAAGCCTTCCTGTATCATCCATTTGTAGTGTTCTTTTCACTCAAAGGTTATTGGCAGTTCCTTACAAGGAAGAATTTTAAATGGGGAACCATGACTCGTCAGGGATTTCAAACCAAGTCGGAATCAGAAGCCGCCTAGTCATCACATTATATTATTTGCTAAAAATCTAATGAACCGCAATATTAAATATCTTCGCGCTGCTATACTTATGCTTTTTTTAAGCGCAGGATCAGTTGAACATTTCTCCGGAAATTGCCTATATGCCCAGCAGAAAATCACCCTGAGCGACAAAGACGACGTTGTAAAGAAAATTAACGTTCTCTACAATGCTGGAAAGTTGCAGGATGGAAAACGATTGACTGAAATTAATTTAAAGAAATATCCGAAAGATTCGGATTTGAAAATGCTTCTCGGCAAGTACTACGTCTTGACGAAGCAATATGATAAAGCGCGTTTCGAACTGAATAAATCCATTGCTTACAATCCGGGGAATGTGGATTCCAGACATTTATTGGTTACTGTAGAAACGGAGACAAAGCGTTACTCCAGTGCGATCTGCTTTGTGAATGAGTTGTTGGAGATTAATCCGTATTGGCGAGGATTGTGGCGTAAGAAGATTGAATTGTATCGCTTACAGGGAAATGAGGTTGAAGCTAACCGATTGTTAAAGCGAATTTCCCAGATCTTTCCGGAAGATAATACCATACAGTTGGATGTAAATTATCAAATGGAGATGACTGCACTCGAAAAGCGAAAAGCGGGACGCATGGATGATGCCAATGAAGTGAATAAGCTTCTACTTCAAGAGAAGCCAAGAAATATCGATATCTATTTGGATTTAATTAATGGCTATATAAAGACTGGGGACTACGCAAATGCCCTGACGATCACTGAACGCGGTCTTAATACATTTCCAGGGAATGCTTCACTTCGCCAGAAAAAAATTGCATTACTAGAGCAAGACAAACGTTATGATGAGATTTTAGCTTTTATTAAGCAAGATCCTTCAGCGGCTAGCTCTGGACAATATCAATACTTCTTATTGGAAGCGGCTCGTTCGGCTAAGGACAATGATCCTGCGGTTTTATATGGAAAGATTTTAGATGCTAGTCCAGGTAATGAGGAAGCGTTTCAAGTGGTTTTCAATAGCCTAATTGGTCAACAGCAATATGATGAAGCCTTGGATAGATTGCATAGCTTTATGCGTCTGAAGGGTGTTTCAAAGAATTTGTCATTGAAAGAATTGGAGTTATACCGTTTGAAAAATGACCAGACGAAGGTGAATCAGCTCAGTAAGAACTTGTTTTTGAATTACCCTGGAGATGCAGATTTGAAAGAAGCTTATGTTGGGGTTTTGAGTCGTGAGATAAAGGATCATTTGGCAGCCGAAGAATGGAATCAGGCGGAGACAAAGTTAATTCAGCTTATTCCGCTTGCGAATCAAGAGTATCGTGAATTTATCAATAATGGTTTGTTGAACGCTTACTTTCAACAAGGTAAATATCCAGAGGCTATTCGAATGATAGATGAGATTCAGAGCAAGCAAGGCTACGATGTCCAATTGGCATTGAAGAAATCGAGTATACAAATGCGCATGCAACAGTATGAGCAAGCGGTGTATACCTACGAGGCATTGCTGAATTCTTTGACTAGCGATCAACAATTCTATTACCTGTCAGGGTTCAATGACCTGATGACACAAATTGTTAAGGAGCGTATGGATGCACAGCACTATGTTGCTTCGATGAACTGGGTTGAACGTTGGCTAGCATTTGCGCCAAACAACCAACAAGCGCTGTTGTATGCAATTAACATATCACATCAGATGAAAGACTATGGGAAGATGCTAACCTTCGCGAGAAGGGCACAGGAGGCTTATCCTTCCGAGAGTATCTTTCGCGTAAAATTAGCTTCTGCAATGCAAGCTAATGCGGCGCCAGCCAAAGACGTGTGGGCGATGATGAAAGAGGAGATAATGGCGAATCCTTATCATGATGAGGTAGTTAATGCCTATGTGCAAGCCTCCACAGACTACGCTTTGGAATTACTTAAGCAGAAAGCAGAGCAGGAAGCAATTACTATTGCAGATCAGGGGTTGATTCATAAACCGATGGATAAGGAGCTGAAGTATTTGAAAGGTCTTGCTTATGAGAAGCTGAAGCAATTTGATTCAGCATACTATTATCAGTCGTTTTACGAACCTGGCTTATTAGAATTGGATGAGTTTAAAGCACATCTGAAATACCTGAATCATAAGTTATACAAGAACGAATTTGCAATTAATCATATGCGATCCCGCTATGGCGATTATTATGCGATTCAGACGATCTCTATGGTTGAATATAATCGTATTGAGCAAAATGGAAACTTTGCTGGTCGCGTATTTTATGCTGGTCGTGAAGATGGCAAAGGCGTTCAAGGTCAGGTTGAATGGGGGAGAACATGGGATGAATTATGGTCAAGTCGGTTAGATTTCAGTGTTTCTAACAAATATTTTTCGAAATTTGCAGTTAATGGCGCTATTATACGTACGTTGCCGCAAGATTGGGAGATTGAAGTTGCTGCTGGATATAGAAAATTATATAATGAGGAGGCTTTGAGTTCTGGGGTTGTACAAGTTGGGAAAGATTTGGAGCAGTTTAGATTGCAAGCAAAGTTTACGCAATCAATCTTGCAAAAGAAATGGTTGTATAACTTAGCAGCTCAAGCCCGCTACAGCTTTGACAATCCGAAGAATTATGTTGTTGCTATGGCCAACGTTGGTTCAACGCCTGATGTGGACATCTTAAACTATCAAAGTTTCAACACGCTGTCGGTGATGAATAGTATGGTAGGTGCCGGTGTTGGACGACTAATCAGTAAGAATGTGTCTTCCAGTGTGCTAGGTACTTGGTATAACGTACAAACAGCAGTGCTACCTAAAACATATCGTAATTTATATAATTTATTTATCCAAGTCAATGTTGCCTTTTAGTCTAATCCTCAGTTGCTTAATTATGATCAGTACCGCCTGTCACAATGATCACTATGATCTAAACGCATCATCTTACGTTTTGACAGCAGAGCAAGATGCGGGAAGTGAAAAATGGCGAGACTATTTGTACAATCAACTACACAAACGTTCATCAGACAAAGCGCTTTTTCGTACTGCAGAGCTAGATGAGGCGATACCAGATGACGCTAAGGAAATTCATGTGGAATTGGCGACAGATTTGAAAAACGACTACTGCATACAGTATGAGCATAAGAAAATTCTTATCCGTGTAAAAACGGCGAAGATATCCACTTGGATGAGCTATCAATTGATTGAAACTTTGGGGCAAGTGAAAAAGGAGGTCGCCGTTGACGATCTACCGCCAGCCTTTATTGATTTTAAAACACAATGCAAAGACTTTGATTTCGCCTATCGCGAGCCGCACTATAAACCGAATACAAATGTCGATTATGCGGCGATATTAGGGACCAATAATCTGGATAGTGAGTGGGGAATTTGGGGACATAATATAACACGAATTATCCAAGACGAACCAGGCGTATGGGCAACAGATGCCGGTCAGATTAATAAAGAGCAGTTTTGCTTTAGTAGCGAGGCTTTATATAATCAACTGCATAATTATATTTTGGATAACTTCAGCAGCGATCCAAGCGAGGGCATGAAATTTATGATTGCTCCGAATGATAATAAGATCTCATGTACTTGCGATCAATGTAAGACTGCCGGGAACACTTCTACAAACGCAGCATCTGCTGTAGTGCTGTTATTGAACAAACTTGCAAAGGAATTCAGACAGCATCAGTTTTTTACGATACGATATCATTCAGTGAATCTACCTTCTGATTTTTCTTTAGAACCCAATGCAGGCATATTTTTTAGCAGCATTGACTTACCAAAGTCGACGAAAATAAAGGATAATCAGGCTCTTCAACGTTTTAATAAAGAAATTCATGCCTGGAAACCAAAAGCGAAGGAGATCTTCCTTTGGGATTACTCTTCAAATTTCGATGATTACCTAACTCCATTACCTTCTTTGTCGGTGTTAAAAGCACAATTACAAGCCTATAAAAAGGAGGGAGTGAAGGGGGTATTTCTCAATGCGTCGGGTTATGATTACAGCAGTTTTGATGATGTAAAAACTTATGTCTCGGCGGCGTTGATGATCAATTCGAATTTAGATATCGCTCCGCTTATTGACAAGTATTTCAAGAAATTCTATCCTAAATCACATCAGTTGTTGAGTGCATATTACCAGAAGTTGGAAAGTGATTTTGTGAACAAAGGTAAGCCTTATTCCTTGTATGCCGGTTATTCGGAAGTACGGCAATCTTATTTCAATGAGATGGATTTTTTAAAACTGAATTCTTCATTACAAGCTCTATATCCATCAATGGAAGGTAGCGAGCAAGCGGCTGTTGCACAGCTCTTGGCAGCATTTCGTTATACCCGATTACAGATTGCTTACAGTCAGGGGCTAAAGAAAACAGGTGCCTTTGAGATTGTTAATCAACGTGTTCAACTTAAGCCCTCAACGATCGCACTGTTAGCTGAATTGACAAAAGATATACAGTCGGAGAAGATTCAAGTGTATAAGGAGAGCGATGGAGATTTAAAGACTTATATCACCGAATGGAATCAATATGCTTCTTTATCGCAGAAGCCGAATCAGTTGAAGTCGTCTCAATTGTTGCAGGTTGTAAACGAGCAGAAGGAGGTGCTTCCTAAATCGAGTCTAGTGGACGGGATCCTGGGCTTTGCTAATGATTTTCATCAAGGCTGGTTAACCTCTAGTAAAAGTATGACCTTCACGATTGATGTGAACACTTTTAGCGATAAAAAAGAGCTACAAATGCGTTTTTTGAAAAACGAAAGACATCAATACGGTATTCCTGAGAAAGTCGAATGTTGGCAAGGCGGCAAGCTGATCTATCAATCGGAGATCAAAGATCCCAGTCCTTCTAATAACACATTTACCTTGAGCATTCCACTTTCCAATTTTGATGCTGCAAAAGCTTCTAAAATCAAAATTAGCACAAGAAATCCGAGCTTATCTAGACTAGGTTTGGATGAAGTTCAAGTTTTTAATTAAAAAATAATATTAAAATGAGTAAATTCGTATATAGTTGTTTTATAATCATACTCTTGTTTACTTCTTGTGATGATTTCAAAGACAAGAAAACAACAATTGAGATTATAGACAATGAACGCCATTATTATCCAATTTTAACCGGGCAACATCTAGACGTTGTTTTTAAATTTAAGAATACAGGGGATGTCCCACTGTTGCTTACTGATATTATCACATCTTGCGGCTGTCTTGTAGTCAATAAAATTACGACGAAGAATGTTCCTCCAGGTGAGGAGGGCGTCATTAGTATGACTTTCAATAGTTATAAGAACATTGGCTATGTGAAGCATTGGATTGAGCTATATGGCAATTTTGCTAGTAGTTTGAAGGAAGAACTCATTTTTGATGTAAATGTAGTTCCGAATGCTCTCTATACGAAGGATTATGAGGAGCTGTTCCAAGAAGAGAAAGCTAAAGAAGGTGGCGTGAAAGATATGGTTGATGGTAAGGAAAACAACCTTGGATACTATCTCGATCTGGATTAAAGATAAAACAAACCAACATCTATATTCAAACGAAAATTAAAGAATACTCTGCGAATTAGTAATAGTAAATTAACCTAAAATTATGATTGCAAACCATCAAAAGACGGATTCAAAGGTTTATATGAGCCCCGACACGGAGAGCAAACTTTTGAATGCCCTAAATGAATGGGAGCTGGATCGGTTTTTTCTGAATCCAGGCTGCTCAATTAATTCTACAGCGCGTGAAATCGGCTGTAACTCGAAGTACTTATCCTTTGTAGTAAACAAAAACAAAGGCAGTGATTTTCCAAACTATATCAATATGCTACGCATATGTTATCTGGAAGATTACTTGCGGAAGACTGAGCAAGCACGAAGCTTTAAGCTCGCTTATTTAGCTGCATATTGTGGATTTTCCTCGTATGGGAAATTTGCAAAATCAATTAAGGATCATCGAGGACTAAACCCAACCCAATTCATCGTTTATTTCGATCAAAAGATCGCTTAAGATGAGAAAGGCAAAGTTTATATAACTTTGCCTTTTTTTATTGTTCCTACCCTTCGGTATTGATGAAAATTTAAATATCCGAACTGTGTCCTTAAGCAGAGACTGATTAAGGCAATAGAATCTCTTGGGTATGCTTCTTGATATTGGCGGCAATCTTTTCGATTGGTAAATCGTCTGAATCGGATCCAAAGGGTTCCTCAATAGATTCGCCAATCATTTCTAATGTCGCTAAGACATAGAAAATAAATGGTACTGCAGCAGCGACAAAGTATCCCATGGAGAAGACTAAGCCAATCGGCAGAGTCGCTGTATACAAGATAATAAAGGTCTTGATAAATGCGCTATAGCCAAGTGGAATAGGAGTATTCTTAATTCTTTCGCATGCCCCAGTAACGTCGGTCAAGCTTGTTATATCTTGATTTATGACGATTAACTGATCACCCGTTATTTTTTGTTCCTTATAGAGGATGTTTGTTTTCTTGTAAATCAATGCCGCAACTTGATTAGGCCCATGTTTCTTTTCGTCAAGACTATTTAGCTCTGGATGCTCGACTTCATCAAGCATAAACTTCGTGTAGTCTGAGCGTAGATAGGTAAATAACGTTTCAGCATATAATGCTATTGATTTTCTGTAGAATGAACGATTGACTTTATCCTGTGGGTCGAGGAATGCATTCATTTTAATGGCTAAAGTTCTACTGGTGTTTGTCAGTGTACCCCATTGCTTTCTTGCTTCCCACCAACGATCATAGGCTGTATTGGTACGAAATACCAAGATTAAGGAAAGTACAAAGCCGAGTAGGTTGTGGACAGTTGTAATGTTCTTAATCCAGCTTCGGTCAGACAGCTTTAAATACTCAAGCTCAACGTAGGCTAGACCCCATGATACAAATATGGAGATGATTAGATAGGGAAGAAGACGCTTAAATATTTTGCTATTATGCAGATAGCTAATGGTGTTAAACCAATCCTTTGGGTTATAAACAATCATAGATAAATTATTTTTGACTATGCGCTAGAAATAGCCTAATTTCACGCAATATGTCAAAAAGGAACAAAACTGACAAGAAAAAAGTACAAACAGACAAAGAAGTACAACGTAAACTACTGATCTGGAGTATCACTATTCCTGTACTTATCGTTCTGATAATCTTTGCGATTCAACATCGCGCAGGAATTTCCTATTTGTTTATAAAATGGTTTGATAAAAATCCAGTCACTCTTGAAGATCGCACAAAATATGATATCCGTAATAAGGAATTGATGCGTCGATACGATGATAAGATATATGGAATCGACGTTTCGCAATACCAAGGTGATATTTCCTGGGATCAGGTGCTAACCATACATGATGAGTTCCCTGTCGACTTTATCTTTGTGCGTGCTACCATGGGGGAAAGTGCTAAAGACAGCAGATTTAAAAGGAATTGGAAGGAGATTAAAGATAAAAACAAACTGCGCGGTGCTTACCACTATTTTCGTCCCAATGAGAACTCGGCAAAACAAGCGAAGAATTTTATTAAGATCGTGAAATTGGAACCTGGAGACCTTCCTCCAGTGCTAGACATTGAGGAAATGCCGCGAGGTCAATCTATGGACAGTTTAAAAGTCGGACTAAAACGCTGGCTTACAGCTGTCGAAGCACATTACGACATAAAACCTATACTTTATTCAGCTGATAAATACTTTGCAGACTTCCTAGAAAAGGAATTTGCTGATTATACCCTCTGGATCGCTAACTATAATTTCTGGATCGAAAGCCCCAAAAAACATTGGAACTTCTGGCAATTTTCTGAAAAAGGCACAGTCGCCGGTATCAAAGGTCCGGTTGACCTCAATATGTACACTGGTAGTATTGAAGATCTGGAAGAGCTTTGTGTGGATTAGGAATTAGACATTAGATGTAAGATATTAGACGTTAGTATTAAGTAGTTAGTATTTAGTATTAAGTAGTTAGTGCTTAGTACGTCGGGCGAAAGATTATTGATATTTTGATCTGAACATTGAAATGTGATATAGATTTTGCTAAAGGATTCAGAACCAAATACTAAACACTATGTTCTATATTACCGAATACTAAGCACTATATTCTAATTACCAAATACTAAACAATACGCTCTAAATACTAACTACTAAATACTTTCTACTAAATACTATGCCCTAATTACTCTCTACTAACTACTATTTCCTGTCATTCTGGCATTGATTCTTATCCATAAGGCGTTTGGAATAGATTTAGTTGATTATACTAAAATGGGATAAGGCAAATTGAATCTTTTAAAGCAAACATAATTAGATCTCGATAGTTCTATTATCAAAAATCCCAATGTCTAATATCTAACATCTTATATCTAACATCTAAAAATATGGCAAGTTTCAATGAATTAATAAAGGGTAATAAAGTTGTATTGGTTGATTTTTCGGCGGCATGGTGTGGTCCTTGTCAGATGCTTGCGCCGATATTAAAAGACGTGAAGGAGGAGCTAGGGGATCACTTAAGCATCATCAAGATTGATGTTGACAAGAATCAAGCATTAGCTTCTAAGTTTCATGTGCAGGGGGTGCCGACACTAATTCTCTATAAAGATGGAGAGCAGGTCTGGCGTCAAAGTGGATTACAACAGAAACATGAGTTGGTTCGACTGATTAACTCACATCTAAGCTAGTATAAGAAATACTAGCTTTTTTTATGCCTTTTGCTAATGGTCATTAGCATTTTATTCAAATAGAAATAAGAGACTCGATCGAATTAGAGGATATTTTTACTGGAACAGATTGACCTTTAGTCAATATTCGCAGTTTCATCGCTGGACTCATTCTGAACATTGACAATAAGCTTATCAATTCTATGTCCATCCATATCGAGTACTTCGAACTCTAAGTTCTTATATACGACTTGTTCGCCCTCCTCAGGGATATGGTCTAATAGGAGGAATACTAAACCTGCAACCGTCGTTAGATTTCCGATTTCATCCTCATCGTCTTCAGTCAGATTAATTTTGAATAGCTCAATAAAATCATCCAATTGATAGCTTCCGTCGATGACATAGGAACCATCCTCACGCTGGCGTATCTGTACGTCATCAAAGTAAATTGGACACTTAGGTCTATTTCGTTAAGGAGAGATTGTTGTTATAAATTTAGTAATTTTTGTTGATTATATAATTGCCTTCTATTCTGAATAGAATTCATTTTAATTTGTTGTCTTTTTCTTAAAATTTGATCGGTTCTACCGAAATAGACATCTGCTGGAGTTAAGTTTTTGAGTGATTCATGATAACGTCTTTCATTATATTTGTCTACAAATTCTGTTAAAGTTTCGATAAGTTGCTCTGGATGATAAAAATGATTAAGTTTAACAACGTTTTTCATCGTTCGGTGATACCGTTCGATTTTCCCTTGTGTTTGGGGATGCATTGGCCTTCCGTGTACTTGCTTCATCTTCAGATCGCATTTAAGATAAGTTTTCAATTCATTTGATACGTAACAGGCGCCATTATCTGATAGTAATTTCGGCTTTGCCTTTGACTTCAATTTTGCTTTAGCAATCGCAGTATCTACCGTTCTTTTCACATCTTCGGCTTTCATGGAATCACATAATTCCCAATGAATGATATAGCGACTAAAATCATCCAAAACTGTACTCAAATAGTACCATCCCCAACCAATAATCTTGAAATAAGTGAAGTCAGTTTGCCACATTTGATGCACAAATGCAGTTTTATCCTTAAACTCATTAGCTGCTGAAATAAGAAAATGATTGGGTGCTGGGATTAAATCTCTTTGCTTTAATATTCTATAAACGCTTGATTCAGAAATGAAAACACCTTGTTCATCTGTTATTTTATAGGCTAATTCTCTGGAAGATAACTCGGTGTGCTTTAATGCAATCTCGACAACCAGATCCTTTTGCTCCTGGGGGATACTATTCCATTGTCTACGAGAACTTCTTTTGTTTGTTTCCAAACCAGGAAAGCCACTTTTAAGGTAATTTTGATACCATTTATAAAAGGTGCTACGTGCAATCCCAAAGCTGTCCAAAGTTGGTTTCACTCCGATTTCACTTCGTGTCACTGTTTGTATGATTTCGTATTTTTCGCCTGCTGATAATCGCATATATTTTCTGTATTTATGGATTAGTCCAGCATCTCTATACTTTTTTTTACAATATCATAGCGAACCACTAGATCTGCTACTATTTCCTTCAGTCGAGCATTTTCTTTCTTCAGATCGGAAACTTCATCACTGGTTGCTTCTCGCGTAACATCGCCTGAAAGACGTTTTTTGCCAGCTTCCATAAATTCCTTGTTCCAAGAATAAAACTGAGATTGAACAATATTATGTTTGCGACAAAGTTCAGCTACAGAAGTTTCTGCACGCAAAGCTTCCATCACGATTAAAATCTTTTGTTCTGAAGTGAAAATTCTACGGGTGTGTTTTCGAATGTCTTTGACAAACTTTTCAGCGCTCTTTTTCTTTGGAGTTTCCATAATTAAATCTAATGTTTTTAATTAAAACCCTCCTTAAGATTAGAATACTAGCTGTCCACTTTTTGCTGACAATCTACAGGAACAGATTGACCTTTAGTCAATATTCGCAGTTTCATCGCTGGACTCATTCTGAACATTGACAATAAGCTTATCAATTCTATGTCCATCCATATCGAGTACTTCGAACTCTAAGTTCTTATATACGACTTGTTCGCCCTCCTCAGGGATATGGTCTAATAGGAGGAATACTAAACCTGCAACCGTCGTTAGATTTCCGATTTCATCCTCATCGTCTTCAGTCAGATTAATTTTGAATAGCTCAATAAAATCATCCAATTGATAGCTTCCGTCGATGACATAGGAACCATCCTCACGCTGGCGTATCGTTCTTTTCTCGTCGTCAACTGGCGAATCAAATCCACCTACCAAGGCACCAACTAAGTCAGCCATGGTGATTATTCCCTGCGGACTTCCGTATTCATCGACTACAACAGCTTGCATCACGCCTGAACTCTTCATTGAAGCCATGATGTTATAGGCATAGGTGTTCTCGTTGATAAATGGAATGGGTTGCAGTAGATTGGTTAATTCCGGTTCATCACTCGTTAAGTACTCCTTAAATAACGTTTTGATATGAACAACACCAATGACATGGTCGAAATTCCCATTACATACAGGGTATTCAGTATGCTCATCGGCAAGGATATACGCTTTATTCTCTTCAAAAGATTTCTGAATATCTAAAAAGGTAATCTTAGAACGGTGTACCATTAGGTTAATCGCTCTTTTATCCCCTAAACTCAATACACGGTCTACCATATCATGTTCGATACCTTCAATAGCACCGCTATCGACACCCTCATCTACTAATGCTTTAATTTCTTCTTCCGTTACTGCATTTTGATTCGATTGAATATTGAACAGCTTAACAATAAAGTCTGTCGACACACTCAACAACCATACGAAAGGTTTGACAATCTTACTTAAGAAGTTCATCGGCACAGCGATAAAGGATGCATATCGCTCAGGAATAGCCATACCAATCCGCTTCGGTACTAATTCTCCAATCACCAAAGATAGATAGGTGATAGTCAATACTACAACGATGACAGATATTTGGGCACTGTAAGGGGCGAGCACTTCGATTTTATTCATTTGTTCTGCCAAGAAGGTAGAAATAGAGCCACCACTAAAGAAACCAGTTAAGATTCCGATTAAAGTGATTCCGATTTGAACAGTCGATAAAAAATTGTTTGGGTTTTCTTTCAGAAGTAGCGCTGTTTTAGCACCGGCATTCTTTTCACTAGCCGCTTGAAGGCGCGCTTTTCGACTGGATACAATCGAAATTTCAGATGCTGAAAGAATTCCATTAAGGATGATTAAGATAAGGATAATAACTATTTCCGTGACCATATAGGGGCAAATTCGCTTTGATGTTCTAAATTACGAAAAATATAAATAGAACGTGCTTATTAAAAGGATATCTTCTTAGATTAAGAATAAATATGAACTCGTTATTTATTCAATGTTAATAAATAAAATCATGCAACCGTTTGATTGAAAAAAATATTTTAAATATTGGGTTTGAATATAGATATTGCAAGAACTTACACAGAAATTATGAAATGAATAGTGAAGTAATGTCAACCAATAATTTAGAAAACAGCATCCTATCAGCCGAAAAATTTAATATCAAAGGAAATATCATTTCTTCAGTTCCATTTGGATCAGGACATATCAATGATACCTTCAAGATTATTACGGATTCCGATACAACAGAACAATATTTACTTCAACGTATAAATCACCATGTATTCCGCAACGTTGACGGTCTCATGGCGAATATTGAGAAGGTATGTAATCATCTCAAAAAGAAACTTGCGCATTTGGGAGATAAAGAAGTGTTAAAACGTACAATGACTTTAATTCCTACTTTGGATGGCAAGCACTATTACGAAGATAACAACGGAGATTTCTGGCGTATATTTATTCTTATTCCCGACACACGTAGCTACGATATATTAGAAACAACGGATCAAGCATTCTCTGGAGGCTTGGCATTTGGGCAATTTCAAAAGCAGTTGAGTGATTTAGATCCAACAACGATTGTTGAAGTGCTTCCAAACTTTCATAATATCGAGTTTCGCATGAATAATCTGCGTGAAGCGATTGCGAAAGATGCGGCATCTCGTGTAGCAGAGGTACAAGATCTATTAGATTATATCTTCGAACGTGAAGGTAAAATGCGTACCGTTCTAGAATTAGGACGCGCAAATAGACTGCCTTTACGGATTACGCACAATGATACCAAGTTCAATAACGTATTACTAGATGCAAATGATCAAGTGCAATGTGTTATTGACTTAGATACGGTTATGCCTGGTTACGTAGCTTATGATTTTGGTGATGCTATTCGTACAATTATTAACTCTGCTGCAGAAGATGAGGCAGATGTATCAAAGATTGTCTTGAATATTCCATTGTTTGCAGCTTTTACTGCTGGCTATTTATCCGAAGCGAAGGAGTTCCTAACAAAGACCGAAGCAGAATCCTTAATTCATGGTGTTCACTTACTGCCTTATATGCAAGCGGTAAGATTCCTAACGGATTATATTGATGGGGACACGTATTATAAAATTGCCTATCCGGAGCATAATTTGGTTCGTACAAAAGCACAATTGAAATTAGTTCAAGAATTAGAGGCGAATCATCAAGTTTTAACTGATATATTAGCGGAGAACTTAAATTCGTAATCTTATGACGCTTGAAATCGCAAAATTAAACGTGCAGGAGCTACCAACAGGCTATGCTGATTGGAAAAAAGCTTTGGAATCTTTAACATGGAATGACATTAATGTTGCTCCATGGACATCAGAGTTTCCATATGTACCGGAAGTGAGATTTCAAGTTGCTTACGATAACAAGCATATTATTTTGCACTACGACGTGCAGGAAGAGTTTGTAAAAGGACAATTTATCCGCCCGAATGAGAATGTGTGGGAGGATAGTTGTGTGGAATTCTTCATTTCATTTGATCAAAGAGAAACGTATTACAACGTTGAATTCAATGTCTTAGGTGTTGGTTTAATTGGCTATGGAGGTGCTGTGAAGGCTGAGCGTAATCGCTTAAGTAGTGAGCAGATCCTAAAAGTTAATACAGCATCATCGGTGCAAACGATTCTCGGTAAAAAGACTTGGCAACAGGTTTTAGTAATTCCATTCGAGATATTAGGTGTGAAAGCAGAAGACCTTGCGGGTCAAGCAGCCGCCGCGAATTTCTATAAATGTGGAGATGGTTTACCAAATCCACATTTTATAGCTTGGAGTGGCATTGATTATCCTTCACCGAATTTCCACTTGCCGCAGTTCTTTGGCGAGGTTAAATTCCAATAATCTTATTTCTTAACAAATCGTTCAACCCAGGTGCTAAATGCTGCGAGGTAATCCTCTAGGAATTTAGCGGTATCCTCATTAATCAGCTTGCCTTGCTCGTCAAATAGCTTGGCAACATGTCCAATATAGGCTTCTGGTTGCGCCATAGTAGGAACATCGACGAAAACTAAGGATTGGCGTAGGTGATGATTGGCGCCAAATCCGCCGATTGCACCAATGGAAGAGCTAATAACAGCAGCAGGTTTCTTATTCCATTTTGCCTTGCCATAAGGACGCGATGCAACGTCAATTGCATTCTTTAAAACGGCAGGTACCGAGCGATTATACTCCGGAGTAACGAAGATAAAAGCATCCAAAGCTTCAATTGTTGCGCGAAATTCTTTGTAAACTGCAGGAAGTTTATCCCCCTCGAGATCCTCATTGTAGAAGGGTAGCTGTCCAATTTCTATAAGTTGGTATTCGTAACCTTTTGGAGCGATACTAATCAGGTAATTCGCAATCTTTTTATTAAACGATTCTTTCCTTAAACTACCTACAAATAGGCCGACTTGTATATTTCCCATAATAAATACTCTTTCATTGTACTAACAATTACGCGTTAAAAATGTTGTATTCTGTGTGAATTTCTTTTAATTTGAAGTATCAATAGAATCTATGAAGAACGAATTAGCAGATGTATGGTTTTATAATCAGGGATGGACGGCGCATGATTTTCAAAAGCAATGTTGGACCGAAATAGCTGCTAATCGATCGGGGATTTTAAATGCACCCACAGGCTATGGTAAGACCTTGGCTATCTGGTTTGGCGTCATTCAGCAATACTATTCCGCAAGCTATCAGCAGCAGATAAGTAAGCAACGAAAGAAAGGACTACATGCCTTATGGATAACACCTTTACGTGCTTTATCTAAAGAGATTCATCGGGTAACTGAAGGCGTATCTGCTGACCTAGATCTCGATTATCAAATCGAACTTCGTACCGGAGATACGAGTACTGCAAATCGACTGAAGCAGCGTAAAAATCCGCCACAAGCTTTGATCACTACGCCAGAAAGCGTACATCTACTATTGGCAACAAAACAAGGACAAGACTATTTTAAGCAATTGGAATTTATCGTCGTCGATGAGTGGCATGAGCTTTTGGGTTCTAAGCGCGGTGTTCTCATCGAGCTGGCCTTAAGTCGTCTGAAGAATATCAATCCGAATCTTAAGATCTGGGGGATCTCTGCAACGATTGGCAATTTAGGGCAAGCAAAGGATATTTTATTGGGGTCTTCCAATACGGGTGTCATGGTGAAGGCCAAAATCAATAAGAAGATTACTATTCAGACCGTACTGCCCGATAGCCTTGAAAAGTTTCCATGGGCAGGGCATCTAGGGATTCGTCTGCTTGACAAAGTCGTTAATATTGTAAATCAGTATGGTACGACTTTGATATTTACCAATACGCGCTCCCAGGCGGAGATCTGGTATCAGCAAATTATTTCACAGTACCCTGAATTCGCGGGCTTATTGGCGATTCATCACGGATCCCTGAGTGATGAAGTCCGGGTTTGGGTAGAAGAGGCGCTGCATGCAGGTCGTTTGAAAGCTGTGGTATGCACCAGTAGCTTGGACTTAGGTGTTGATTTTAGGCCCGTTGACTGCGTAATACAGATTGGTTCGCCGAAAGGTGTCGCTCGCTTTCTGCAACGCGCAGGGCGCTCAGGACATCGTCCAGATGCGACTTCTATTATTTATTATGTGCCGACGAATTCCTTAGAAATCATTGAAGGTGATTCCCTAAAATTTGCCGTCAAAGAGAAGATTGTTGAACAAAGAATTCCTTATATCCGTTCATTTGATGTACTCACACAATATTTAATGACTCTGGCTGTTGGAGACGGCTTTGATCCACAGCAGATTTTTGCCGAAATTACACAAACTCATTGCTTTGAATCGGTGACTCAAGAGGAGTTTGATCAATGTATGGGATTATTACTTCATGGCGGCACGAGCTTAAAGGCTTACGATGATTTCCATCGCTTGGAACTAATCGATGGGCTTTATAAAGTAACCAGCCGAAAGCTGGCTATGCGGCATCGGCTTTCCATCGGGGCAATCGTTTCTGATTTAATGATGCGTGTCAAGTTTCTTTCCGGGAAATACTTAGGCTCTATTGAAGAATCCTTTATTTCTAAATTGAATGTTGGCGATGTCTTTTGGTTTTCGGGGCGGCAGCTAGAGCTTATTCAGGTGATTGCAAATGATGCCATTGTTAAAGCTTCGGAGAAGAAAAAAGGCGTCATTCCATCGTGGATGGGCGGGAGATTCGCGATATCACCAGATTTAGGAATCGCAATCCGACATAGCTTCTCAAATATTCATAGAAAATCGGGACAGTCGGAGGAGATCAAGTTCTTACAACCGCTATTTCTAGAGCAGGAGCGTGTGTCAGGTTTACCGAAGGCGGAGGAGCTCCTTGTAGAATATACCGAAACCAAATATGGCTTCCACCTCTTTATCTACCCCTTCGACGGTAAGCTCGTACATGAAGGGATGGCGCAAGTCATTGCGTACCGCTTAGGGCAGATTACACCGGCAACATTTAGTATAGCGACGAATGAATATGGTATTGAACTGCTGAGTGATACGGCTTATGAGCTTAACGAACAGATCTTAAAGCAAATATTCTCTCCAGCGAATTTACACGCGGATATCAATTCGGGAATCAACGTGCAGGAAATGGCTAGACGAAGGTTTCGCGATATCGCTGGTATTGCCGGTTTAGTATTTCAGGGATTTCCGGGTAAGCAGATGAAGAGCAAGCATCTGCAGGCCAATGCGGCGCTTTTCTTTTCTGTATTTTCTGAATATGAATCAAACAACCTACTTTTGCGTGAATCCTATGATGAAGTCTTTGATTTTCAATTGGAGGAGGGCAGGATGATGAAGGCGTTTGAGCGCATCGATAAACATCAAATTATCTTTCGCAAGCCGGATAAATTGACGCCATTTGCTTTTCCGATCTTCTCCGAGTCTTTCAGAGAACGTTATAGCAATGAGGATTGGCAGAGTAAATTAGAAAAAATAAAATTGCAATTAATAGATGGCTAAGAAGGTTGTGCTGTGTGGACTGGACTGTTTTTTACTACCGCAGAAAGCCCTATATATTCCCAAACATCAGCTTCTCGTTATTTCTGACTGGCATTTAGGGAAATTAATGCATTTCAGAAAAGAGGGAATCTTTGTCCCAGCCCCAGCGGTTTCTGAAGAACTTAGTCGCTTAGATTTACTCTTAGCGGAGCTTGCCGTTGAGCAAGTACTCTTTCTCGGGGATTTGTTTCATTCGAAATTAAACTCCGAATGGGAGGAATTCTGTCAATATACCCATTCGAAACCGCATATTCAGTTCACGCTGACAAACGGAAATCATGATATTCTATCGGATGCTCATTGGGGTCGCTCGGCATTACGGATTGTTGATCATGTATTATTGGAAGAAGGTTTACTGTTCTCGCATGAGCCATTGGCGGGCTTGGATAACCATATTATCAATGTCGTTGGACATATTCATCCCGGTTGTCAAGTGTTTTTAAGTGGGAGACAAACCTTTAGATTGCCCTGCTTTCATTTTGAAAACAGAGTACTTACTCTACCCGCTTTTGGTAAGTATACTGGGCTCCATATCCTTCGCAAAACGCCCCAAAATAGGGTATATGCTATCGTGGATCAATCGGTGATGGAGTTACCTTAAGTGTGGCTCGATCCCTGTTGATGTAAACCACGTACGGTTTTAATAGTCACGAGCAGTTGTCCGTAATGTCTTTCCGCATGCTCTGCAGCATGGAACAATAAGCCCATCTGTGTCGTTGGAATCATTCGTCTACCAATAAATCGCTCGTCTAGGAGCGCTGTGGGGTTCATTAATTTCAAGTCTTCAACAGCCTGTTCTATGCGTTGTTCGAGTTTATCGATTAGGTCTTCAATCGAATAATCTTGATTAGGTGTATTCTCCTTATCGAGGTATTCGAATTGCGCTTCGGTAAGTGACTGGCTGGCCGCATATGTAAACATACGATCTATCACACCAATAATATGCAAGATATGGAATCCTGGCGAAGCCATTCCAAAGGGTTTTTCCCATAAGTATTTCTCGTCATCGCTATTCAATAGCTTTGGAATATCTTCATTGACCTGTAATAGGGCATGCGCCACAGGTTGTAGTAGGTCGGCGATTCCGGCAATTGGACCGCGCATCCATACTTCTAGGTTTTCTTTGTTTTCCATGATTAAGGGGTTGGGCTCTGCTTGCCAGCAAACGTAATCATCGCCATTCCGATAACGATGACTAAACAGCCAAGCACTTGAATCCAGTTTAAAGACTCTTTAAACCATAATGCCATCGCCAGTTGCACCGTCAGGAAGGTACCGCCCGAACAAACCGCAATAACAATCGGTTGGGGGAAGTTCTTGAACAGTTGAACCAAAAACCAACTGGCGGAAAGGATAATAACATTTCCGATGATCAAAGCTGGCCATTGGAATTTAGGATTTATCCCACCATATTTAAAGATGATGCTGGAAACAATTTGTGTAAGCCAGAAAGCGACAAAGTAGAGCATTTTTACCATAAGGTAAATATAAACATACTTGTCAATATATTTAATCCGTCAATTGAAAATCTGCTTGCTGTAAATCGCGTGAATTAGTTCCTATAAATACCTTAAAAGCACCGAGTTCTGCTACATGATTTAACTTCAAATCATAGAACTTTAGATCCGCTTCACCAATTGTAAATTCAACTCGCTTGGTTTCTCCTTTCTTGATCATCAGCTTCTGGAAACCTTTTAATTCCTTTACTGGGCGTGTAATAGTCCCAACCATATCACGGATATATAGCTGCACAACTTCCTCACCATCGTAGTTTCCTGTATTCTTAACATCCACAGCAACTTTTAATTGTCCAGAACGCGTTAAACTGGAACTGCTTAGTTGGATTGGTGAATATTCAAATGTTGTATAGCTTAACCCAAAACCAAAAGGATAGAGCGGTTCATTGCTGACATCTAAGTAATTCGAGCGGAATTTTTGAAACCAAGCACCCTCCGCTAAAGGCCTTCCTGTATTCTTTTGACTGTAATACAATGGAATCTGTCCTACATTTTGTGGAAAGGTAGCTGGCAATTTACCGCTTGGATTGACATCGCCAAATAACACGTCGGCAACCGCTTTTCCAGTCTCCGTCCCACCAAACCAGACATTTAATATAGCCGGCACAGCTTTTTGCTCGACGCTCAGCGTTAGGGGTCTTCCCGTGAAAAGCACCAAGACGAGCGGTTTTCCAGTTTTCACAAGGGCTGCAAGCAATCTTGATTGGCTCTCTGGAAGATTTAAATCTGTACGGCTAGAACTCTCGCCGGACATCTCAGAGCTTTCACCTAATGCGGCTACAATTACGTCGGCTTGATTTGCAATTTCCAAAGCTTCGGCAATAATTTCCGACTCTGGTCTTGTATCTCTGGGGATTGTTCGACCAAACATCGTCGAGCGTTCTTGTAAGGCTGCGTCCTCGGTTAGGTTAGCGCCTAAATGGGTGCTAATCTTTACTTTATTGCCCAATACCTCACGCATACCTTCTACGAGCGTCTGTGTGTTTGCATGATCAGCACTGACACTCCAGGTACCCGGCATATTAGCGCCGGTATTAGCAAGTGGACCAATTACCGCAATGCTTCCGGTCTTTTTTAACGGGAGTGTTTGCTGTTCATTCTTTAAGAGTACAAAGGATTTGGTTGCTGCCTCTCGAGCAAGTGCCAAGTGTTCCGGTTTACCAATCTCTCTCTTTGCACGTTGCTCATCACAGTAACGGTAGGGGTCATCAAATAAGCCTAGTCGATATTTTGCTTCCAGCACAAAGCGAACGGCGCGATTAATATCTTCTTCTTTAACACGCTTTTCTGTTAATGATTTCTTTAGTGTCGTCAGGAATCCCTCACCAACCATATCCATATCGACACCAGCCTGTAGGGAAAGTGCAGATACTTCATGTAGATCCCCTAATCCATGATCAATAAGCTCATTCACGGCCGTGTAGTCTGTTACTACCAAACCTTTGAATCCCCAATCATTACGTAGTAAATCGGTTAACAACCAACGATTTGCTGTAGCTGGAAGTCCATTGATATCATTAAAAGAGGTCATAACGGACATGGCGCCCGCACCTAAAGCTGCTTTATAGGGTGGTAAATATTCATTGTACATGCGGTGTAGACTCATATCGGTTGCCTGGTAGTCTCTACCAGCCTCTGAGGCGCCGTATAAAGCGAAATGCTTTACGCAGGCAAGTAAGGTATTATATTGACTGAGATCGTTGCCCTGATAGCCTAAAACCATTTCTCTCGCGATGCGCGAGGTTAGGTAGGTATCTTCACCACTGCCTTCAGAGATGCGACCCCAACGTGGATCTCGAGAAATATCGACCATCGGTGAGAAGGTCCAATTGATACCATCTGCGGAGGCTTCGACAGCGGATACCCGCGCAGTCTTACGGATTAGTTCCATATCCCATGTTGCCGCAAGTCCTAAAGGAATCGGAAATGCCGTTTTATAACCATGAATGACATCCATACCGAAGATAATGGGAATACCTAAGCGAGAATGCTTAACAGCGAGCTCCTGCGCCTTTCTGATCTTCGCTGGAGAGCTCATGGAAAAGATTCCACCAATATTTCCAGCTTTTATCTTTGACTCGACATCGGTTGACACCACAGAGCCTGTTGTCGCTTCGCCGCCCGTTACCAAGTTGAGTTGTCCTATCTTTTCTTCGACGGTCATCTTTGATAATAAACCATCAATAAACTGATCCATCTTCTGTTGATCCTGCGCAAAACTGAAAGTAGCTGATAGGATTAAACCACAGGATAGTATACTTTTACGAATATTCATGGATGTATTACTTTAAGTGTGGACTTGTAAAACCTAACTTCTTTAAACCTAGTCGAATTTCTGGCGCATTCATAAATAGGTTCCAAATCAAGCCTGTTCTATAGTTTTCAATCATCACCACAATAGGGCCTTGATCAATGGCTAGATAACGCTTCGGATACCAGTTCTTTGTTTCACTGAAGGCATCGTAAAAGCCATAAGGTCCCCAAACTTTATCCCCTAGGTTATTAAATAGGTAATTGGCAAAAGCGATACTTTCTTTGGGTGTATAAGGCATCGAGGCTAATGCTGCTGTTGGCGATACGACCGACTTATCATTATCTGGATGATGTGCATCGTAACCCGTTACAGAGTAGCTTGCTGTCCAACCCCAAGCTTTATCATGTCCATAACCGATGAATTGCTTTGGATTAGCATCTGCGTATGCGATATTGATTTTTGCATGGTTAACAACTGCGTCTCCATAGGAAACATACTTATCCTCCAAGCCATTGGGATCTAAACCTAGGAAAGAATAGTGCGCCCAGAATAAAGGACCAACTTCACCTTCTTTTGCATTATGCTTCACAATGGTCGGGATATCAAACTTCTTGATATCTGTTTTAATCGTTCCGTTTCTAGCCCATCCTTGATAATACACTGCCGAATCAATCGCATGCGTAGGCGAGGAGGCCGCTAATACATAGCTAATTAAGCATTCATCATAGCCCTGAATAGCATGATTCATTCCAAATTCATAAACAGGACTCCAATGCCAGAATAAGACGTTTTGTCCATTGGTATAGTGCTTCCAATTGATTCCACGCCATAAATTATCTGCTTTATTTGCAATTTCCTTTTGAATTTCCGTTCCGTTCTTAAAATATTCGCGAACGACTAATAATCCCTGGGCTAGGAATGCCGTCTCTACAATATCTCCACCATTATCTTTTTCACTAAATGCCTTCACTTCACCAACATTGCCATGATACCAATGTGCCCAAGCTCCTTGAAAGCGAGGAATACGCGTTAAATAGTCTAAAATGCGGTGCAAACGTTCTTCACCTTCACTTTTCGAGATAAAGCCGCGTTCGATACCAACTAGTAGACTCATTAATCCAAAGCCACTACCACCAATGGTGACAACATTGCGATCATTCTGAGGATACTCTCCATCGATATGTATCCGCTCGCGTGCTAAACCCGTAATAGGCTCGGCGCCTTCCCAGAAGTATTGAAAAGTTTGTTTCTGTATTTTGGTTAGTAGGGAATCATTTTCTAAGACCAAACTATCCTTAATGACAGTTGTGTCTTCCGTATGCTTGTTCTGCTTAACTTGGCAGGACTGCAGATGAAAGGCCGTCAAGAGGATTCCGGTAAACGTGAGTGTTTTAATCGTCATAGTTTATGTGGTAGAATTGTTAGGCTTCAAATTGAAGCAATTTCATAAATTGAATTTACTGTCGACCGAGATTTAAGTCCAGGTTATTCAATAAACAAAGATGTCATCTATTCGTTTGAAACGGAAATTTTCCATGTACTCATTACTACTACAGGGAATATTTACCTGCTCATCGTTTTCACTAAATGCTGTTATTCGTCTGAATATGGGTTGTTTATCGCAATGAAGGGCTACAACAAATAATAAGAATGGTGTAAATAGTACACTTTTGAATTGCTGAGGAAATGATGTATTAAAAATCAGGGGAATATGCAGGATTATAACTCCAATAAGAATTCCGTTAAGTTCTTCTCTGTCGGAATATTCAGCTTCTTGCGAAGTCTATACCTTCGAATCTCTACACCGCGTGTACTGATATTTAGCAAAGAAGCAATCTCTTTACTAGACATATTTAAGCGTAGATAAGCACATAGTTTTAAATCATTAGGTACAAGTGCAGGGTAATCACTCTTCAGTTTTTTGAAGAAGTTCTCATGCGCTTCATTAAAACTCTTTTCGAATAAATCCCAATCGCGATCATCAGAATGCGCCTCATCAATTAGTTTACTTACCTTACGTAACTGATCAGAACTTAGCTTGTTACCGTTCGAATCGTTCAGGTTGGTTAGTTCATGATGTAGATTGTTCAGCATCTCGTTTTTGTAAACAATGTTCATCGCGGTATTTGCCAGCTCTCTATTTTTAATAGCTAACTCTTGTTCGAGCTGATGATTTTTCAAGGCCATTAACTTCCGTTCGTTAACTTCCGCTTCTTTTGCTAAACGGGCTTCTTGGTCCGCCAACATTTTCGCCTTAAGTTTCTTTTGCTGCTCGTTGAGGCGTTTCTCATAGTAATTGCGTCCAATGAAGTACAGGGCAGTCAGTAAGGCAATATAAACCAGTATGGCAAACCAGTGCTTATACCATGGTGGGCGGATTTCAAGCACTAAGCTTGTCACTTCAGAGATCGTTCCGTTCGGAGCCATTGCGCGCACATGAAAGGTATAATCGCCATTAGGTAGGTTTGTGAAATCTTTAAAGGTCACATCTTCCCAATTTGACCAGTTCTGGGTATATCCCTCCAGCCAATAAGCATATTTAATATTCGAGGAGGAGTACCAGGGACTAGCATATGCAAAACGCAGATTGTTCTCGCTATAGGATACTGATAAATCATCGTAGATTGGTACGGCTCCATTGGTTGTATTCCAAACTTGGGTAATATAAGGCTTAGGTATTTTTTCTTTGCTACTTAGCTGGTTGAAATAAATGGCAAAGCCATTATCCATTCCAATAATTGAGACCTGATCATCCACATTGAAAATGCGCTCATAATAGTTCATCATCTTCCCTCGTAAGGAGTTCCAAGAGGAAGAATCGATTTGAATTTTTCCTTCAGGTAAAATCTCTACACGCGCTATATGTGACTTCTTTACAAACCAATATTGGTTGTTTTTAATCGGGATAATCTTATTGGCCGAATAGAAGCCTTCTAACTGCTCATTCAACTCAGTATAGGGTTTAAAGGAGTTTACGATGTTGTCATATTGGTAGAAGCCAGAATCGGTAGCAAATACAATATTGTTTGCTAGATTATAAACCCCATGTAGCATGGTGTTTTTAGGTAAACCTGCCTGTACCGGGCTAATCGATTGCATATCCTGGAGATCTGGTTTGAGCTTCACGCTATAAACATTCTGCTGATTCAGTGCCCAAAATTCCGTGTTGCTGCGTTGTAGAATGCTACGAATAGGCTCTTTGACTTGGTTAAACTGTCGGATAAAGCGAGGCGTAGAAGCAGCTTCCATTAGTCCAATTCCAGTATAGTTTCCTTGGAGCCAATATTTGCTGTTGGTAACCTCCATAAAGTTCCATGCCCCGGTAATAGAGGAAATCTTTGTCATTCGATTTCCATCGACTAAGAAAGTTCCGTTATTATGTCCGCAAACCAGCTGTCCGTTCATGTTCACCAATTGCCAAACCTGACCATGTGAATTGGGGATAATTGTAAACTCAAGATTCGTATAATCATTAACGCCATGCCATTCGCTAACAAATAATCCCTGATTGGTGCCTAAATAGATTTTGTTCTGAAAGATAATAGAGGAGTAGACCGTACCAATTTTGCCTGTTAGATCCGCGTAATAATAGAGTGGACTATTGATATCAATACGATCAACACCATTGTCAAGGCCTACCCAAAGGTTCGACTGCTGATCTACGGTCATGCTCAATACGGTATTGTTTTGAAGACCATTGTTCTTATTGATATGTTGCACCAATTCTCCTTTGCTATTGAGGATATAAACCCCATTCTGAATGGTCCCAAAGGCAAATTGGTCGCCAAATAACTTAACGCCATTGTTTACTTGATAGCGTATAAGTTGTTGCTGTACTTGATTTTGCCATTCGGATATATGACCATTCTTATCCATCTTATAGAGACCGTGATTGGAACTGGCAATCAATACCTGATCCTTATCCAATGGCAACATACTTAGGATATTCTTATCTTTTAATACTGCGGCACCGCGTAGTTGAACAAGGCTATTATTCACTAATTCAAATAGGCCTGAAGGGAGTTGTTCAAAGAACATTCGATTGCCAACTTGGTGGCTGAATAGGAAAGGTTCTCCGTTTGCAGTTAATGTTTTTATCTCATTGTTCTCGTAAATGTAGCATTTGGAGAAGCTATGGAAGAAGATACGTTTTCCGAGCGTATAGATACGCCAAATCTCATCGTTCTTCAGCGCGTTTTGATCTTTGACGAGCGCCGACAGGTTGTTGTATTCCATTTTGCCGAACTGACTGCGCTTCCAGAATCCAAATTCGCCCGAGCCGCCAACGAGTATGCGTCCTTCAGTGTCGATATTGACGCTACGTAAGCTGCGCTGGTTCTTTGATTTATGTAAACGCCATTCCTGCCCATCGAAGCTCAATAGTCCTTCGGTATTGGCAACATAAATAAAACCTTCTTTGCTAACGGCAATACCCCAATTCTGATTGCCAGCTTGATAAGTCGATTTATTGTATTGTTGCACATAGGGCGAGCCTACACGAGGGATGTTTTGCCCAAGTGTTGCACCGATGTTGCAAATCAAAAAAACAATAAATAGAAAGGACTTAAATGGCATCATTTAACAAATATAATAATTGCGTACAGCTAAATGCAGCCGATAGCTTATAAATCCATCGGTAAGAACACCTGACCCAGTGCATTCAACTCAGAGACATCGGTTTCTTGCTCAAAGATGGCAAATACTGCCGATCCGGATCCAGTCATCGAAGAATAGATTGCTCCCAGCTCATAGAACCGACGTTTAATTTCTGCGATTTGCGGATACAATTCGAATAAGCCGGTTTCAAAATCATTTTTGATAATAAGCTTCCACTCTTGTATTGGAAGTTGAACAGCGCGCCTTAAATCGACCTGTGGTGTCAAAGGAATGACGTTCTTATACGCCTCAGCTGTGGAGATGTGTAAATCGGGTTTTAACAAAACAATATAGTAAGCTGAAAGATCAAGATCAATCGGAGAGAGCTTAGTGCCAATATCTTCGGCGTAGGTTGCCTTGTTCTGTATAAAAAACGGACAATCAGCACCTAACTGCGCAGCATAAGTCTCCAGTTGCGTATCGGTCAGACCCAGCTTAAACTGATCGTTTAAGAGTTGTAATGTCGCACTCGCATCCGAAGAACCGCCTCCTAGTCCTGCGCCAATTGGAATGCGCTTCAATAAATGTATTTTAACAGGTGGAAGATCAAAATCAGTTGCCAACAGTCGATACGCCCGTAGACAAAGATTATCATCGTCAGCCTTTAATTCCGAACCATGGATTTCCATCCCCAATTCCTCCGCCGACTGTATCTCTACAGCATCGTAAATTTTAACCGGGTAAAATATAGTCTCCAGATTATGATATCCGTCGGCACGACGCTCAGTTACGTGTAACCCAATATTGATTTTTGCGTTAGCGAATTTTAACATTGTATTAGATCTTAGACATTAGATTTTAGACATTAGATGTTCGTTAGACATTAGATGTAAGATATTAGACATTAGATATAAGGCGTCGGCTGTAAGATATTAGATGCGTTTGCGAGATCTTTTAAAAATGGATTTTAAATAATTTAGCTATTGACATTCAGATTTTTAAAAATAGATTTCGAATCTTAAATATGATTGTTAAAGATAAAGGGAGGGACAAATGTCTATCATCTAATATCTAAGGTCTAATATCTAAAATCTAACGTTTAATATCTAATATCTAACGTCTAATATCTAAAATCTAACATCTAATACCTAACATCTAAAATTACACTGCTTTCTTTTCTCCCAATATCCAGCTTGGTTTTTGGTCTTGTAGATTAATGATTCTGTTTCTGTCGGCGTATTGTTTGATATGCTCGACGGCTTCGTTTATATCATCAGTAAACAGGAGTAGATCTTGATCTTCGGGACTGATTGTTCCGGCTACTTTCATCTCGTTGACATGGTCGATTATACCTTGATGGTAGTCTAGACCCATTACGACAATTGGAAATTGCGATAATTTTTTTGTTTGTATAAGTGTTAGTGTTTCGAAGAACTCATCGAGCGTTCCGAATCCACCGGGCATAATGACGAAGGCGAAGGAGTATTTTCTAAGGAGTTCCTTGCGGACGAAGAAATACTCAATATTGACAAACTTATCCATATACGGATTATGCTTTTGCTCATGTGGCAATACGATATTACAGCCTACCGAAGTTCCATCTACATCCTTAGCACCACGATTTGCAGCCTCCATAATTCCAGGGCCTCCACCCGTCATAATGGTATAGCCTTGCTCGGCAAGTTTTGCCGATACGCTACGGGCTTGTTTATAATAGGTATGGTTCTCGTCAAAGCGTGCCGATCCGAAAACGGTAACACAGGGTCCGACAAAATGTAGGGTACGGAAGCCTTTCATAAATTGAAAGAAGACACCGAGAACATATTTTAGCTCATTCCAGCGGCTCCGTGCTCCTTTAAAAAAACTGATCTCTTCTCTGACAAACTTATTGCTCATGCGATATTGGACTGTTGATTAATTCTTGTGCTTCTCGTAAAATTAGGGTTTGCTTGTCAGATGGTATCTGAATGTTGTTAAGGACTTTAGGGTCTTTAAGTAAATCTTTAACACAGATACATTGATTCTTCAAGAGCATACCTTTATCTTGCGTGGTCAAGTTCGTTAAGCAGGTAATTGGATATTCACCAGTTTCATCCACGCGTGCCTTGATGCTTGTGCCCTTTGGGTAATCCCAAGACAACAAATTCATCTTATAGTACTCCCCAAACTTGATGGAGTCGGTCGTCAAATAAGCATTTGTTACTAACCAGCCATCTGTAAATTGTCTATGGGCGTTGAAAAATGGATATTCGATTCCAGTGACGTCAGTTACACGCGATTTAAAGTACATTGGTGTGGTTACCGATATCTTCGCTTCCTCGTCATTACGGAATTTACACTCGATGGCCAGCATCACATCACCTTTGGCAGCAACCACATCGATCTCATGTGTTACAGCATGTCCTTGTACGGTTTGACCGGTGATGGCCTCATAGCCATCTTCTTGGAATAGGCGTGCTACCCATTTTTCAAAGTAGAAACCCTCTGGGCCTAATTCACGTAACGCACGTTTTAGGCTATAGCGCGCGGCGTAGGAGTTTTTCTTTGATTTTAAAGCATCGAATGCCAACTCGTAAAGTTCTCGGGTGCTAATGCCATCGTATAACTGGTCTTTAATCTTAGCATAGACCATCTGCACTTCAGTATCTGTTGCTCCGGAGCGCATTAAAGAGCGTCTTAAGCTTGATTCATCGAAGGGGACTAAATCGCCCGAATATTTCTTTACCAGCATAGTTTCTAGTTTTAATGAGGATGAAAGTACGAATAATAGCCTAGGCAATCAAAATTTATACCTAATCCGAAACAAAAAACAGAATTAATCGTTTTATTAATAGTCTTATAAATTTGAATAACATGAGCGGAATATTAAATTATGCCTTTGATAAGCTAAAGAACAAGCTTGATGCGAGTTGTCATGATGGCAATGTTGGAACATCAGAGCGAATATTATCCGTAGTCGCTGGCGGATTTCTACTAGGAAGAGGGATTAAATCTATTGTAAAGCACCCGATGACTGCCTTTTCTGGCATTACCTTGGGGGGTGCATTAATTTATCGTGGCGTTACAGGTTATTGCCCGATTAAAGATTCGATCGAACCCAAAGAGCCAGAGGCTACCGTTATCGAACATCGCTATTTCGTGAAATAGTACGATTATTTATTACAACCAAAGTCAAGGCATCTATATTCTTAGATGCCTTTTCTTATTTTTAGGCATCAAAATAATAGGGATCAAACAATTTTTATGAAGAAGATAGTAGTATTTACAGGCGCAGGGATATCTGTGGAGAGTGGTCTTCCAACTTTTCGCGGCAGCGATGGTCTTTGGGAAGGACATCGTATCGAGGAAGTAGCGACACCGGAAGCATGGCAGCGGAATCCAGAGCTGGTGCAGCGGTTTTATAATTTACGTCGTCGGGATTGCTTGCGTGTTGAACCCAATGCGGCGCATGCCTACCTTGCGGACTTAGAAAAGAACTACGACGTTCAAATTATTACCCAGAATATAGATGACTTACATGAACGGGCTGGTAGTACCAAGGTGCTCCATTTGCATGGGCAGATTCGGAAATCGCAATCGTCTAGAAATGCAAATCTTGTTTATGATATTCAGGGGGATGATCTACCGATGGGTGCGCTTTGTGAATTGGGGTCGCAGTTGCGCCCGCATGTTGTTTGGTTCGGGGAGGCGGTGCCAAATATGGCGGTGGCATCAAGTATGGTGGAGCAGGCTGATGTGTTTATTATTATCGGGACATCGCTGCAAGTTTATCCGGCAGCGAACCTGTTGTTTGATTGTAAAGCAGGGTGTCAAATTATCCTGATCGACCCGAATGCGAAGCAAGTACCTATTCCAGCAAATGTGTATAAAATTGCGGAAAATGCAAGTAAAGGTATCACATATTTGGCGGAATTACTTACCAAATAATATTTTTTACGTTTATATAATAAATAATGAATCAATTAGTTATGTATAACAAGTTTAATTAATTGTTTCTTTGGTGGAAATGCTGAGTGCATAAAAAAAC
Source organism: Sphingobacteruim zhuxiongii (assembly GCF_009557615.1). Lineage (NCBI taxonomy): Bacteria > Pseudomonadati > Bacteroidota > Sphingobacteriia > Sphingobacteriales > Sphingobacteriaceae > Sphingobacterium > Sphingobacterium zhuxiongii. The sequence goes on along the minus strand of NZ_CP045652.1, from coordinate 2,355,545 downwards.
CTCTGACACAAAATATAATTTTGTATTAGAGGTTTTTTGTTTTTATGATTATAACTATCAAATAGTTATGTATGTTACATGAATAATCTATTGATATTTGTCGTAAGTTGTAATAATTGCCTTTCTCATGTCGGCAAATAGCGCTACAACGTTTTGTATAAAATCTTCATCGAGCATTTCGAAGATGCCATTTACACCGCCAACGACATCCGCTTCGGCGAGCTTGTACGATTGTTCAAGCGTTCCTTGTTCGAATTTGATAATATACTTTTGGTTCATTCCAAAGATTGTAATCTTACAATCCTTATGTGGTAGTTCGGCTAATACGCGCATGAGTCTTGAATTAAATCATAAAAAAAGTTCCGACACTGTCGGAACCTTACAAATATAGATATAAATAAATTAGGTTAAACCACGCCTTGGGCTTTCATCGCTTCAGCAACTTTGATAAAGCCACCGATATTTGCGCCTTTTAGGTAATTAACGAAACCATTTGGTTCCTTGCCATAACGAACACAGGTTTTATGAATGTTCTCCATAATCAATTTCAAACGGTGATCTACTTTCTCATGGCTCCATTGCTGTCCAATTGCATTTTGGGACATCTCTAAACCTGAAACTGCGACGCCACCAGCATTTGCTGCTTTCCCTGGGCCAAAGTGAATCTTCGCTGTGTCGTAAACTTTGATAGCCTCCGCTGTCGATGGCATATTAGCGCCCTCTGCAACAATCTTACAACCATTCTTCACTAATTTCTTTGCATCAGCCTCATTGACTTCGTTCTGTGTTGCGCACGGTAATGCGATATCACATTTAAACTGCCAAGGATTTTCTTTCGCATGGAAAGTAGCAGAAGGGAACTTCTTCGTGAATTTCGCCAAATCGCGACCTAAAGTGGCGATATAGCTTAACTTCTCGAGTGTCAATCCTTCTTTATCGTATAAAGTACCGGTACTATTGGATAGCGTAATTACTTTCGCACCTAAATGAATTGCTTTTTCAGCAGCGTAATAGGCCACATTACCAGCACCAGAAATACTGATTACTTTACCTTCAATAGATTCTTCGTTGTAGTCTAATACACATTGAACAAAATACAATAAGCCATATCCTGTTGCTTCTGGACGGATATATGATCCTCCCCATTGCGGTCCTTTACCAGTTAACACGCCGGTAAAGTTATTTTGAATACGCTTGTATTGTCCAAATAAATAACCAATCTCTCTTGATCCTACGCCGATATCTCCTGCAGGAACGTCCGTTTCAGCACCGATATGACGGTATAACTCTGTCATAAAGCTTTGGCAGAAACGCATGATCTCATTATCAGATTTACCTTTCGGGTCAAAATCAGAACCACCTTTTCCACCACCGATAGGTAAGCTTGTTAAGCTGTTTTTAAAGACCTGTTCGAAGGCTAAGAATTTTAAAATGCTCAGGTTTACATCGGGAGCGAAGCGTAAGCCACCTTTGTACGGGCCGATGGCAGAGTTCATTTGTACACGATAACCTCTATTGATTTGCACTTGATTGTTGTCATCTAACCAGGCTACACGAAATGATAAAGCACGCTCTGGCTCAACCATACGTTCCAGGATTCTCAAATCTGCGAAATCTGGTCTGTGTTCATTGATGTAGGGGATTAAATCTTCGACTACTTCTGTTACTGCCTGTAGGAATTCTGGCTCGTTCGGATTACGGAGCTCGACGTTCTTGATAAAATTCTTAAGGATTAGGGACATTTATTGATGATATTTTATTTTATGTTGCACAATATTAGCGAAAATTAAGTTTAAATGCCAGTTTTATACATAAATTGTTTTCAACGTGTATTGGGCGTCAAATTCTTCGGCTCTATTAAGAATTTAGTTTTTCAATTTGTACATTTGTCAACTTAGATTGAAAAGAAGAGAATTTTTATGCCAGTTAAGATACCAGATAATTTACCTGCGATAGAACTCCTTAAAAAGGAGAACATCTTTGTGATGAGTGATTTACGTGCCGAAACACAGGATATTCGACCGATGAAATTACTCGTACTCAACTTAATGCCTCTAAAGATTTCTACCGAGACTGACTTTATCCGTTTATTATCGAATAATGCCTTACAAGTAGAATTGGACTTCTTGCGCCTAACCACGCATAATCCAAAGAATACGCCGGAGGAACACTTAGAGCTATTTTACAAGAACTTCGAGGATATTAACGAAAATATGTACGATGGGATGATTGTAACTGGTGCTCCCGTGGAAATGTTGCCATTTGAACAAGTAACCTACTGGCCTGAAGTGACAAAGATTTTCGATTGGGCACGTAAGCACGTGTTCTCCACGCTATATATCTGTTGGGCTTCCCAAGCTGCCCTATACCATTTCTATGGCGTTGAAAAGAAACCTCTCGACAAAAAGCTATTCGGTGTATTTAAACATACCGCATGGGATAAAAAGGATCCTTTATTCCGCGGCTTTGATGATGAATTCTATATTCCGCATAGCCGACATACCACAATTCTGGCAGAGGATATTGCTGCCAAAGAAGATATTACTGTTCTTTCCGCTTCTAAAGAAGCTGGATTAGCGATTCTTTCAACCCGTGGCGGACGCGAGCTCTACCTCACAGGACACTCCGAATACGCGCCATTGACCTTGCACGAAGAATATACCCGCGATAGAGAGAAAGGCCTTGAAATTGATGTGCCCGCAAATTACTATCAAGATGACCAACCTGAACTTGGTCCTGTAGTACGCTGGTCTGGACACGCCAATCTGCTATTCAATAACTGGTTAAACTATTATGTCTACCAAGAAACTCCATACAATCTGAAAGAAGTACCTAATCTGGGAGATATAAAGATTAAGGGGTAGGTTTTTTAGATATTAGAATTTAGATGTGAGATATTAGAATTTAGATATTAGATATTAGACATTAGATATTAGATGCATGGCGTCATAAAATACAGATCGGTTTGGCATAAGTGTCAGTCCGATTTTTTTGGACTCAGATTTTTTGTTTTTATATTTGTTGTTTTAATAGGTAAGAGGCTATAAATAAAGATTGCAAATGCATGTTTAGATATCAAGGACATCGGAATTTGGAGGAACAATAGTGGATAACTCTCATCAAAAATCTTCTATAAAACTGAGGTCCAACATTCATTATTTCAGATAATGCATGATGCGTCTAACGTCTAAAATCTAATATCTAATGTCTAATATCTCACATCTAATGTCTAATATCTCACATCTAACTACTAAATACTAAAATCTAATCTCCATGACCACTAAAAAACTCGTAAGCACAAAGATTGAGGACTTTTACAATAAGGCGTCTGAGGAGGATCGCTTAAGTAAAGGATTGGGGATTTTTGAATTTGAGCGGATTAAAGTATTGATATCTCATTATTTGCCTCGTACGGGAGTTGTTGTTGATGTTGGTGGGGGTACAGGGAAGTATTCGGAGTGGTTGGCTAAGGCGGGGTATGACGTGCATCTTGTGGAGCCTTTGGATAAGCACTTGAAGTTGGCGCAGAAGCGTGCTGATAAGCTAAAGACGCCGTTTCGGGTGATAAAGGGTGAAGCTCAGCATTTGGATTTTAAGGATAATTTTGCGGATGTTGTTGTGATGCATGGACCACTATATCACTTGCAACATGAGGAGGCGCGTATGCGTGCTATTTTGGAGGCGAAGCGTGTCTTGAAGCCAGGAGGTGTGGTGCTTGGATTTGCGATTAACTATTCGGCATCAACCATTGTCGGTTTGATGAATGGATTGATCCATGGGCCTTCATTTTTGGAGATGTGCAAGTCAGAGCTTGCCACCGGTATTCACAATGCACCGTCGGATTTACCTTGGGTAATGGCGGAATCTTTCTACCATAAACCGGGACAACTGAAGGCCGAATTTGAGGCTGCAGGTTTTCAATACGATAAACTCTATGCGGTTGAAGGAATTACCTGGTTGGATAAGCATTACTTCGAGAGCATGTTAAACGCGAAGAAGCGTAAGAACTTGGATGCGTTAACCAAGATTACAGAAAACGATGATTCCTTGCTTGCCTTGAGTCCGCATATGATGATCGCTGCCCGGAAGTAGTTTTGTTTAAGCCTTATGATAAATATTTATTGAGACGCTGGTATGGCGTCTTTTTTTATGTACTTGGTAAGGACCTGAGGCCTACTTGAGCCCTTGCTCAGCCTTAGAAAAGACTATTAAAGGCGGAATTGAAGGGCTAATCTAATAAACTAGTAACAGTTTGATAACCTAATATCTATCCGCTGTGTGGGTTAATGTTTTTATGTTTAGGGAAATATTAATTGGTTATGGCAATATTTAGCAAGAAGATTATTGGATTAGCGCAGGGTAAGGTTGGGAACGTGGTGATATGTAATTGGAAGGGCAAGGCTTATGTTCGAGCTTTGCCGGTGCAACGTAAAAAAGGGGAGGTGAGTGCGAAGATCAAGGCATCTCAGTCGAGGTTTAAGTTAGTGCAGCAGCATCTTATTAAGATCCTTCCTTATGCGCGTGTTGGATTTGAAGGGGTTTCCGAAGCGCATACGGCATATAACTCGGCGATGTCCTTTAATTTACGGCATGCGATCAAAGAGCATGCAAACGGGATAGAGATGGACTGGAGCAAATTTAGTTTTAGTCGTGGGCTGGAATTTAAATTTGATGCTGTTTCCTGTTATTATGATGTAGAAGAGAGGCGCATCCACGTCGAATGGCAGATTCCGTCGGCTTTTATTGATGATTTTAAACACCAGCATTTAAAGTGTATGCTGCTTTGCTGTCCAGAAAATGTGGATTATACTGCATGTGCGGGCTTGTTGTATGGCAATGCAATAGAAGTGGGTTTTCAGGAATTGTCGGTCGATGAATTGCATTCCGAAGAGCGCTATCATGTTTATTTGGCTTTTGTTTCTGCTATGCATAAGATGACGACTACAAATTCGATCTATATAGGGATGATCATTCGATAAGGCCTTAGAAATAGAAGGTACATTTCGAGGAGAGCATTCTACCGCGAAGGTGATACTGTGCGTTGATTAATTCGTTTGCCGTAATATGACGCGTTTGATAATATTTGATGTTTAGGGTATTTGACAATAATATTTCCAGGTCCAATTTTGTTTTTTTGGGTTGCCAACGAGAACTGAAATCAATAAAGAAATAGTTTTTGGTTTCGTTGGGTAATTGATTTTGATAATGGTTCGCATGAGATTGTAAAAATAGTCTTGGATTGGGGCTATAGGACAAGTTGAGTACTTGTTTGAGATTTGAATTTTTTATTTTCTGCGTGCTATTGCCAGCATCGTTAATGCTGCTCTTATCATGTGTGTACTGCAAATTATAAAGGATACCAATTGTTGGTCTAAGTTTGATGTCTAAATCAAGATTAAAATAAATGAGCTCGCTTGACATTGGGCGTCGATGTTGATTGATCCATATTTCGGATTTTTGGCTTGTTCTTGAAATGCTGTTGTGTATCGTTCCGCGAAGAAAAGGGATGTATTTGCTTGCGTAGATGGACAATTCGTAACGATCTATGGTATTTTCTTGGGCTGTGTTTTCTCTGATTTTAATTAGGTCAGTTACTGCGAGGGTTGTCATGCTTAGGGCATGGGTTCGGCCATAGTTGGCGGCGACATTTCCAAAAAACAGGGCATTTGGACGTTGTATATTGTAGCTGAGGTTGAATTGATTTCTATGCTGCTCCTGTGTTTGTTGTTGATTTCGTCTCAGTTCTCGAAAATTGATTAAAATCGGATTTTGGTAGTAGTCAAATACATTTGCGATCTGTTGTTGATGTAGGTAATTGAATTGCATGAAATCGTTGGCGTTTAGTTCATACTTTGAAGAAAGCTGTGGGTTAAAGAATACACGTGAGGGAATTGATTTACTTGATTGTAAAGGATCTTCTATTTGCACTTTTTGTAGACTTACTGGTAAATGGCAAGCGATTTCCCAACGATTGAATTTGGTTTCCAAACTGCTTGTGAAATTGAGTTCCCTGTTTTTCCAAAGGATCCGATTCTGGAGAGAGGCTGCCGCTAGTGAATCGAGATTTAGATAATTGGATTTTGCGGCTTCTGTCAAGTCTAAATTCGACAGTAGCTTATGCGATTGATTGAGGAGGCTCAACTGATAGCGATGTTTGATAAATCCTTTGTTGAAACGATAGCTGCCGCTTAATTTGTTGCTAAAGATGGGAGTTTTCAATTTTTGAAATGCTTTATTGTCCTCTTGTGGCGTATTGGGTTGAAATTTACCGTCTCGATGAATGGTTAAATTTTCTTCGCGCGCTTGATAGCTGAGATCCCAGGCCAGTTCAAGTAAATTGCTGTTTGGGAGCTTGATTTTCCCATGTAAAGCTTGTTTTACACCATCGTTAATGGCCCGAATCTGCTGATTTATATTATCGGTTCTGTTTTCTAGATCAGTTTTATCACGACTTCGATTGAAATGGGTGCTCAGATTATGGCTGAAAAAGAAATTTTGTTTATTGACTTCGAGATAAGATGCGATTGCCGTGCCACGCATTATGTTCTTTGTTAGATTGTTTTCGGTAAACGTGTAAACCTGATCGGATCCGTAGATTTCGGTAAGGCCTTGGTTTTGTCGTTTGTTGCGATCAAATAGTTGGTTTACTTGTAAACGCCAGCTGGTACTGTCATTGATTCGGAATACATTGTTAGAGGATAACAGCTGACCATTATTGTTTAGATAGAGGTGGGCTGCAATTGGAGGCTCTAATAAAGTGCTTGCTTGAAGATGTCGTTCTGGCAATGGACTAATCGTTCTGCTTTGTCGATCTGGCCTGCCTTGTGCAATATAATGATTACTTAGTTGTTCAGCCATGGTTTTGGACGTCAAAGATTGTAGCATCTTAAAGCGTGAAGAGAAGGTCATGCTGTTGATCTTTGCTTGGTATTGAGCAGGAACAGCTATACCAGCATCTACTTGTCCAATAATATTGGTTTTAGCACTGTCATTTACGACCAAGTTTAAGGCGACGCTATTGCTGATTTCATTTTTTTGTCGTACGCGTTGGTGCTGATGATTTTGAAGTACGTCGACTTTTTGAATTATATCATGTGGAATGGTTTTTCCAGCGAGGCTGTATTGTTCGGCAAGTATATCTGTTCCGTCAACATAAAGGGAACTGATTTCTTTACCATTGAAGGAGATCTTACCACGATCATCGATACGGATACCCGGCATACGCGCTAGTACATCTGCGATTTTTCGGTCTTCAACCCTGGCAAAGGTGGAGACTTGATAGGTCAAGGTGTCGCCAGTACGCTGTATCCTACGCTGTCCTTTTATTTCAATAGCGTCGATCTGCTTGGATTTTGCTAGTAATTCAATCCTCAACTGGCTTGCAATAGCACTGTCTAGGCGTATATATAAGCGGTTGAAGGCGAGGTGTCTGACTTGTAGATATACTTGATCGGGCGGGATTTCTTGCTTGAGATTGATTTGGAAATTGCCCTTCGTATCACTTCTTGAAAAGGCGATAATCATGTTATCCTTCAGTATACTTACATTCGCGGAAGCGACCGGCATCCCGTCGCTATGCAAAGTACCTTGTAAGTTTTGCATCTGCGCATATAGCGTATGGCTTATCAGTAAAAAGATCCCTAGACACAAGTGAAATGAAAGGTGGCTTTTAAATTTCCTTTTCAAGCGGATTATTAAACTGTGCGGCTGATCTGTCCTCATTTGTATTAATCTGGTTTCTGGAAACGCCTAAGCTACCCTGCATAAAGGCTATGGGATCTTTGCGAAACCGACGATAAATCTTTTGGTATTCATTTAGGTTGAGGAGTTTGATTTTGAAGCTTTTTGGCTGCTCAATACGTACATGCTTGTTGAGGCGTTCGATGCCACCGAATTCAAATATAATTTCTGCCCGTTCATCTTTTGCTTCAAGAATTAGTCCAGGTAGTCCATTCAATTTCCATGGTCCATAGGGAAGCGGGATATCAGGCGAGAACCATACTCTATAAGTTCTTCCGCGGAATTTACCGATAGCTTTCTGCACGCGATATTGATCAATATGTTTGGTCTCGTCGGTCAATTGCCACTGTATTTGAGGTGTCTCTTCGACGATTTGATACATATTATCTACGATACGTTCTGTTTGAATGCTTTTTCCATTCGATGTAATCTGGCTAGAGCAGGCTTCGTTTAGGTTGAACGTTGCTTCCGTACCTCCTTTGGATATATGGAGTAGGAGCATAGATTCTTCATCGGCAAGCATCCGGAATAAGGATTCATCTGTTCCCATATAGAGTATCATCTCGGAAATAACAGGGTCATTTTTACGAGTACTATCCTCGATATGGATCATTCGATAAGCCACTTGAAAGAGAGCAGTATCTTGTTTCGTATCTGTTGTTGCGTATGCGTTTGTTCCGCTAAATAATAGGAGTAGATTAAGGTATATCATATGAAGCCGTTTATTGTAGAGATCGGTGATTCAAAATAAAGTATTGGTTAAATCGTTGGTCCGAATATATATGAAAATGTATTTTCTTTAAAAGTATTTACACGAACTATATCTATGCTTATATGAATGGCTTCCATGTTCGGTTAATTGCTTAATAAGCTCATAATACTGAGCCTACATTCGGGGAAATTCTATTTGTCAGTTGAGGAATTAAAAGGTTTCGTTGTTAAGGTGAGTTCACCATAAAAATGTAAAAATTCATTCTGTATTAACAGAGACGAAATATATTTATGTATAATACATTTTGTTAAAACGATATATACGTCTGGATAGATTGAACTTGCTATTTGGTTCTATTTTGCTTTCTTTTTTAGAAGCTGATAGGAAAAATGATTCGATTTAGATTAGGCCTGAGATTTCAGTAATTAGCCCCTTAAGTAACAAAAGAGTATGAATTCAATATTTATTAGAGGTAGTCGAAGGAATGAATTTATTAGAGTTGATTTGGATAAAATCGTTTTCGTCGAGGGGATGTCAAACTATGTTAAGATTTATTTAACAGATCAAGTCTTGATAACGTATTCGACATTGAAGAATTTGGAGCATAGATTACAAGAAGATAGCCATTTTTTACGTGTTTCTAGATCTGCTATTGTGAATTTAAGGTACGTCTTATCCATCTATTCTGGGACGATAACTTTGCTGAATGGTAATAAATTAGCGCTGGGCAACAGCTATCGAGCTGATGTTTATGCAATGGTGCAAGCTAAATTGGTTAATCATTAAGCGGATTATTTCTAAAAATAATTTGTTCTTTATCACTTCTTAACATACATCAATAATTGGGTATTCTTTTCTCTGCACATTTGTAATACAAATCACAACAATAGTGTTGTTTTTTGGTTAAATAGAAAAGGAGAAATCATGGAAAATAAAGTATTAGGATTACATCATATTACGGCTATTGCGAATCTTGCACAGCGTAATTATGATTTTTACACCAAAGTATTGGGTTTGCGTATGGTTAAGAAAACGGTGAACTTTGATGATCCGGGAACCTACCATTTTTATTATGGCGATGAGCATGGTTCTGCAGGGACCATCTTAACCTTCTTCCCATGGGAAGGTATCGGAAAGGGACGAAACGGTGCTGGGATGGCTACAGAAATTGCTTATGCTGTTCCTGAGGGTAGTGTTGACTTTTGGAAAGCACGTTTTGGTGAAAACAACGTATTAACTGGAGATCCGGTAGAGCGTTTTGGTGAGGTATATTACCCATTTCTAGATCCTGATGGATTGAACTTGTCGTTAGTTATACCAAAAGCGGGCGATAGCAGAACGGGTTGGACAACAACAGATGTGGCTCAGAATGTAGCTACTAAGGGTTTTCACAATACGACTTTGACTTTACGTGAATTGGATCCAACAGCGAAGGTTTTAACGGATTTATTAGGTTATCAGCAAGTAGCGCAAGAGGGGAATCGTTATCGCTTTGCGACCGATACCATCGATACTGCAAATACAATTGATGTGTTAATTGATGCGAATACTGCACGTGGAGTCAATACAGCGGGTACGAATCATCATGTTGCCTTCCGCGTTAAAGACGATGCGGATCAGATGGAATTACGTGAGAAAATAATGAGTGCTGGATTACAAATTACACCTCAAATTGATAGAGATTACTTCCACTCTTTGTACTTCCGTGAACCAGGTGGTGTATTGTTTGAAATTGCGACTGAAAATCCGGGATTCGATGTCGATGAACCATTAGCATCTTTAGGTACGGCATTAAAATTACCTAGACAGTATGAGGGTAGTCGTGCAGAGATTGAGAAAGTATTACCAAAGTTAGAAGGTTAAGGGAAAGGAACGTTTATGCATACAAAGAATATATTACAAGCTGGCAATACCAGCAATGCTACAAAAGCTTTAATTATGCTCCACGGTAGAGGCGGTTCGGCACAGGATATTTTATCCCTTGCCGATCTTCTTCAGGTTGAAGATTTTCTGTTGCTCGCCCCACAAGCGACGAACAGTACCTGGTATCCACATAGCTTTATGGCAGAGATAGATTCCAATCAGCCCTATTTAGATTCGGCTTTAGCATTGGTTGGCGATACAGTTCAAGAAGCCTTAGCGAAAGGCATCCAGGAAGAGCATATCTACTTCCTCGGATTTTCGCAAGGTGCCTGTCTTACCTTGGAATACGTTACACGTCACGCGAAGCGCTATGGCGGTGCAATAGCGTTCACCGGCGGATTAATCGGCGATCAGATTTATCAGAATAATTACAGCGGCAATTTCTATGACACCCCTGTATTTATCGGTAGCAGTGATCCTGATTTCCATGTGCCCGTAAGCCGCGTGCATGAAAGCACACAGATTCTGGAAAGCATGGGTGCTCAAGTGACAGAGAAGATTTATCCGGGAATGCCTCATACGATTGTTCAAGATGAGATTGATCAGGCGAATTTGGTGCTTGGTGGAGGTTAGTGTCTAACATCTAATATCTAACATCTAAATTCTACTCCACCAAACCAATTCTATCCCAAGGGATTGTTTTAAAATTAGGGAGCACTTCTTTGATGCGAATACTGTCTTTGAGGTTGAAGTTTTTGTTTTTATAGTCGACAAATGGGTCTGCTTTTTCGCTGTCTTTGAGAAATATCATATTGGAATTAATGAAATTTCCGGCAGCGAAGTTTCCGCAGAGGAATGCGATATTATTGTCGGTATAGTTGTAGCGCATCGGCGTAATGGAGGTATCGAGAATACTATGTAGATCAGGGTAGGCATCTTGATAGGCTTCAGAACGGATATCGACGCGTTGTGTGAGCTTATTTTGCAGGTCGGTGGCCATCAGGTCGGTTTTCCACTTTTCATTGGTCCAAGGGCTATTTCCAAGGGCTTGCTTACAGTTGATAAAAATATTATTGCTGAAGTAGTTATTATACCCACCATTAACATGTACCGCACCAAAAGAACCTTTATCTGTCGGGTTGCCACAGCGGTTAAAGATATTGCCATATACCTGGTGACCAACGGTTCCATCGTCTAGATAAACGGCACATACGCGATTTTCTTCGTCTTTATAGACGTTCTCAAAATAGTTATAACGGATTGTATTTTGCTGTTCTGCCTGATTTCGACCGGTGTAAATGGCGCCCATATCGGAAGCATTTTGACAAACATTGGCGATTTTATTGTATTCAAATAGCAACTGATTCCCTTGAAAGGCGATCGCCATATGGGGTGCTGAATGTATATAGCAATGTCTTACAGTATGCCCCACACCTGTGACACGGATTGCAGGAGCATAGGTTTTATTGAAGAGATTAAAATTGGAGATCTCACAGTTTTGTACGAGGTTGTTACCTGAAACTAACGCTCTACTATCGCCACCGTTGATATAAATGCCTCCAGAGCCCATATTATTGATATAGCAGTTTTCTACTTTGACGTAACTATTGAAGTTCTGATTTTCAGTCTCGATCTTTTGCTTGCTCGGATAAGTATCGCCAAGAGAGATGGCACGACCACCAAGATTCTCAAAGCGACAGTTTTGAATATTGATATGGCTCACATAGCCTAAGTAAATTCCCAATCCACGTGCATACTTAAAATCTATGTGCTGAATATTGATGTAGTTGGCTCCTTCGACCATCAAGAAAGGCTCGGCAAACTGCGTCAAACGAATATCGCTCTGTGCATTAATCGGCGCAGAAGGATGGATATAGAGTTGGTTTGCTTGTCGATCAAGGTAGTATTCACCGGGCTGATCAACCTCTTCCAAAATATTGTAGAAGTGAAAACCACGGATCTTATGCGAATGCTTTAATCCCCAATCGGAGGTATCGGCGCTGGCATGAAAGCCGTAGATATGCGGATGATCGGTTGTAATCAGTTTGTTTTTGTGATCGATTTCCTTGATGCGCACATTATCGTCGGAATACCCATAAGCGAAATATCCGTATATCCAGATATTATCTTTCTGCTTCCAGTTTTTAATGGCATCATGGAATTTGAATTTTGCTCCCCAAGGATTATCGACCTTGCCATATCGCGCGATGGAGCCTTTGTCGAGGACTTCGCCAATCTTAACGATCGGTTCCCCAGCATTGGGCCATCTTCCCAGTTCGAAAGCTTGATTATCGATAAACAGCATGCTGCTTGCCGTGCTAAGTTCTTCAGGGCTATATCCGAAGCCATGCGGAAAAAGATCATTGTCGATTGTACCAAGGCTCGGGTCAATTTTTGCTGTCAGAATCTTGCTAGCCGCGTCTTTATGTAAATATCCGCGTACTTTACTATCGCGTACGGGTGAAAAATCGCTACCCTGAAGTTTGATTGCGCCAGTAAATACGACTTTTTCATTCTGATAAGCAGCAATTAGCGTAGGTTTATTGGGAGTTCCAGACAATGCTTTGTCAATGCGTGCGGTTCTTGTAAAGGGATATTCGCCAGCGCGGAGGAAGATTTTGATGGCTTCGTCAGCTTGTGTTCGTTTGAGCTCTTTTGCTTTTTGAAGTGCGAATTCGATGGATTTTAATGGTTTTTCGAGCGTCCCAGCGTTATTATTGTCGCCATCGGGTGCTACGTATAAAACGATATCAGCCTTGGCAGCCGTTAAGGCAATCAGCAGAAGGAATGTAAGCAAGTATCTTTTCATGAAGAAACTGGTTAATTAAATAGGTTTAAGTGTTTGAGTAACGTGCTATGAAAATAGGGATTTTATTGCGCATAGTCAAATTTAAAAGACAGTTTATTGATTGCTATATAGTTTTAGCAATAGGGTTGATGGGAAATGTAAAATTCTGGGCTATTGCGGATGAAATCCTATACGAGGCATGTTCTTTTGCGGCTTTTCTTCGAGACTGCTTCGGAGTTCAAGCGCTCTGGAAGGATGGAGGTGGAAGCGAATCTATTATTTTGATTGTTTAGTCCTGTAGCGTCTAATTCCTTCTGCTCGTAATATATACATACTAACATAGCCATTATGAAAAATTTAAATCCAATTTTAATATTCATGCTAATTTTTATGTGTGCATGCAGCAAGGATAAGGATAATCCAAATGTTCCAAGTTGTTATAAAGAGATGAAGGAACGTTTCGAAAAAGTTTTGAAATGTACGAAACAGAATTCAATGGAGGTAAATCTTTACAGCGCCTTATATCAAGGGAAAACTATTTTCTTTCCGATGACGATGTGTCCGACCTGTAGTACAGTCGCGCCTGCGGAAGGTTATACCTGTGCAGGGGAGAAAGTAACTATTGAAAAGTTTAGTGATGTTGGAACTATCACGTTGATTTACAATTCTTGTACGAAGAAATACAAAGAAGCACCGTTGAAGATCTAGTAAAAAGGGACAATCAGTTACACTACAACAATAAAAAGCCAGGATATACTCCTGGCTTTTAAGATTTATAGCACCTTAGGGAATCGAAGGGATTTATTGCCCTTTGTCTTATGATTTGATCTTCTTTTTCGCAAGGGAAGAGAGGAATAAGTATCCACATAAGCCGGAAATCAGTGAGCCAATTAATACAGCAAATTTGGCTTCTTCGATAAACAACGGATCTTTAAACGAAAGCATCGATATAAAGATCGACATGGTAAATCCAATACCGCCGAGCATACCCACACCGATCATGTGTTTCCAGCTGGCTTCCTCAGGGAGGTTTGCCAGTTTTGATTTTACGCAGATATACGAAGTCGTAAAAATCCCGATAGTTTTCCCGAGGAATAAACCTAGGATGATACCTAAACCTAGTGGTGACGTCAATCCGCCGATCATCTCTTGATGCAAGGTGATGTTGGTGTTGACTAGCGCAAATAATGGGATAATAATAAAGTTCACTGGGTTTACTAATGCATGCTCCAGCTTCTCTAGCGGTGATTCTGTTGCATCAGGTGTTGTTGGTAAGGTCATCGCTACCAATACGCCAGCAATCGTTGCATGTATGCCTGAATGATGTACAAAATACCAGATAAAGAGGCCCGGAATCAAGTAAGCCCAGATATTCTTGACGCCAAAACGGTTAAAAGCAACCAGCATCAGTAAGATTGCACCTGCATACATTAAGTAGGTTAAGTGTAATTCGGAAGAGTAGAAGATGGCAATCACCAAAATGGCTAATAGATCATCTACAATGGCCAATGCAGCAAGAAAGATCTTCAAGCTTGCAGGTACACGTTTGCCTAATAAGGTGATAATTGCAAGTGCAAAAGCAATATCTGTTGCCATTGGGATTCCCCAGCCATGATGTGTGGGCTCGCTAAAGTTGAGTGCCGCATAGATTCCTGCTGGTACTAAAGCGCCACCGATCGCTGCGAGAATAGGCAATGCAGCCTTTTTTGGAGAAGATAGTTCACCCTCAACCAATTCGCGTTTGATTTCTAAGCCGACCAATAGAAAGAAAATAGCCATTAAGCCGTCGTCAATCCATTGCTTTAGGGAGTATTTAAGTTGTATACTTTCGCTTTCATAACCGATGACCTGTTGAAAAAATTGATTGAAGGCTTCGGATAAAGGGGAATTTGCAATAATTAAGGATACGATAACACAAGAAAAAAGGAGGATACCGCCAGCATAGTTCGACGAAAGGAATCGCTTAAATACAGTTAGATTAATCAGTTTTGCCATTATTTTTTTTGAATAATAGTTCTCTAGGGATGTGAAAATTAAAGCTGTAAATATATGAAAATTAAAGGGATTGCCCTTGATAAATCGGCGTTAATCGGGTAACAAAGCTATATCGAAGCTTGGGTTTTAATAGAAAACGACGGCTAATATCACTGTTTAGAAGTGTCTTAGCCGTCGTTTATGTATTTTTTCTATTGAGGGTTAATCCTTGTAATTAAACCATTTAATCAATTCTTTGATACTCGCCTTTTTACCATACATTAATATTCCGACGCGGTATATTCTTGCTGCTGCCCAGGTGGTGAACAAGAATCCGCCGAATAAGAGTACGAGGGATAGAATAATTTGCCATGTCGGTACACCGAATGGTATGCGCACTAGCATCGCGATTGGTGACGTTAGGGGTATAAAACTTAGCCATGTGGCAATGCTTCCATGTGGATCATTGATCAGCACGCCAAACGATAACATATACGCTAATAACAAGGGCATAGTAATCGGCATGGTAAATTGGTTTGCTTCGGTTTCGCTGTCTACAGCGGAACCTACAGCGGCGAATAGCGCGCTGTACAACATATAGCCTAATAAAAAGAATAGGAAAAAGCAGGTTAACAATTCCGGTAAGTTAACGCCTGCTAAGGCTGTTTGTATATCTATTGCAATGGCGCTAGACTGCGATAATTCGGCAGTTTTCATGTTAGATTGCCCCATCATTTGGTTTTGAAGATCCTTTTTATCAATCAGCGTCTGTGTGGCAATTGTAAATAGACTGAAGGTTAGGACAATCCATAGGATAAACTGTGTGATACCGACTAAACCTATTCCAATAATCTTACCCATCATTAACTGAAAAGGCTTTACGGAGGAAATAATGACTTCGACAATTCGCGATGATTTCTCCTCGATAATGCCGCGCATCACCTGTGCACCGTACAAGAATAGGGATAGATAGATTAAAATGGAGAGTCCCATCGCAATGCCCATCGCAATTCGGGTGTCGCTTTCTTTGGTATCGCCAGTTTCTGTAATCTCTTTCGCTGAGGTTTCGACCTTGGTATCGATATTTTTTATCTTTTCCGCGTCAATATTCAACTCCTTATACGCATGTGCCAATAGAATTTTCTCGAGTTCATCTTCGATTTCCGATTGAATCTTAATATTCGGCTTGCCAGCAGAAAGAAATTCGATCTTCTTGCTGCTGAAGAAATCCTTTGGAATAACCAACAAACTTGTTTTATCGCCTTTTTCTTTGACGTCCTTCAATTGCCGTTGTAATTCCTCACTGGACGTCGCATAGGTGATTTGCGTATTGGACTTCAATTGCTGCTGAACAGAATCGGTATGATCCAGCACATAGACTAGTGCTTTGGAATCTTCAAAACTCTTTTGGGTCAACAGGAAAGTGCCGACATAGAGGCCAATAAAAAATAAAGGCACTAAGAAGGTGGTCAATAAGAAGGATTTCTTCTTAACGCGACTTAAATATTCTCTTTGTACAATTAATAATATCTTGTTCATAAATAGCGCGTTATATTAGTTATGTTGAGTCACTCGGCTGATAAATATATCATTCATGGAAGGGATGATTTCAAAGATTTGATGAATCTCCACTTGCGGGATGAGAAAGCTAAGCACATCGTTAAGGCTTTTGTTCTCGTTAATACGTACGGTTAGTTTTTGCTCTTCTTCCAGCTTTTCATGCCCTATAATATGATAGAGTTCATCCTGTGGAATTGGGCCGTGGCTTTCGGAGGTATAGGTAATCGTATAAGTTTGATTTCTATACTCATTTTTAATTTCGCGAACTGAACCGTCTAATATTTTCTTTGATTTATTAATCAGCGCGATATTATCACATAGTGCCTCAACAGATTCCATACGGTGTGTGGAGTAGATAATGGTTGCACCTTTTTTATTGAGTTCCAGAATTTCATCTTGAATAATCTGCGCATTCACTGGGTCAAAGCCCGAGAAGGGCTCATCTAGGATAATTAAATCGGGTTCATGCAGTACGGTTGCTACAAATTGCACTTTCTGCTGCATACCTTTACTAAGGTCTTCAACTTTTTTATCCCACCAAGATTCAATTTGTAATTTCTCAAACCAGTATTTCAGTCTTTGTTTGGCATCGGACTTCGACAAGCCTTTCAGCTGTGCGAGGTAGATCATTTGCTCGCCGATTTGCATTTTCTTATACAAGCCTCTTTCTTCAGGGAGATAGCCGATACGTTCGACATGCTCGGGTGATAGCAGCTGTCCATCGAAGTAGATTTCGCCAGCGTCAGGAGCTGTGATCTGATTGATAATACGGATGAGGGATGTTTTCCCAGCACCATTGGGGCCCAGAAGTCCAAATATCTTACCTTTTGGAATGAACAAGGACACATCGTCTAAAGCGCGATGGTTTGCATACTGCTTTACGATGTTTCGAATATCTAGCATATGGTTGGTTAATTTATTTTGTGGTTAAATTAGTTAAAATGCAGATAACATGAAACTAATTCTTTAAAAAGGAGAAAACTGAAAAAAGATATTAGAAATCGTACCTTTGTAGCATGATCGTAAAAGACGCAGAATTTATATGTAGTAATACAGAAATCGATAAACTTCCAATCGCTAATCTTCCGGAATATGCATTTATCGGCCGTTCCAATGTAGGGAAGTCCTCGTTAATCAATGCGATGACGTCTCGAAAAGGTTTAGCGAAGACATCACAGAAACCTGGGAAAACGCAATTAATTAACCATTTTTTGATCAATAAGAATTGGTATTTAGTCGATTTACCGGGTTATGGATTCGCGCAGACATCGAAGAAGAATCGCGGTATTTGGGAGAAATTTATTCGCGCCTACCTCATCAATCGCGCTAATTTACAATGTGTATTTGTATTGATTGATAGTCGATTAGAGCCACAAAAGAATGACTTAGACTTTGTGTTCTGGCTAGGCGAGCAGGGGATCCCTTTCCAATTGGTATTTACCAAAGCGGATAAACAGTCGGGTGTAAAATCAGATCAAAATATAGCGAAGTTCCGAAGAGCGTTAAAGAAATGGTTTGAAGAATTGCCAGTTCACTTCTTAACCTCCGCAGAATCCAAATTAGGTTGTGAACTAGTGCTATCGAATATCGAGAATATTAATCAACAATTTGTATCGCCGATAGAGTAATTCATGAAGAAGTATATGTCCTTAGTGCTATTTGCACACAGTATTTTTGCACTTCCATTTGCTATTATCGGTTTTTTCTTAGCTATTACAACGACAGCCTATAAGTTCGACTGGAAGCTTTTCGCTTTAATGTTGGTTTGTATGGTGACGGCACGTAATGCTGCCATGGCATTTAACCGATATTTAGATCGTGATATCGATGCGTTGAATCCCCGTACGGCCGTTCGGGATATTCCAGCCGGTCGTATTTCCGCTAAACAAGCATTGACATTTACGATTATCAACTGCTTGATATTCATGGTTGCTTGTTATTTTATTAATGCAATGTGTTTGGTGTTAGCACCAGTAGCGCTGTTTGTAGTTTTATTCTATTCCTATATGAAGCGGATATCACCGCTCTGCCATTTGGTATTGGGTTTAGGATTGGGCTTGGCACCAGTTGGTGCTTACCTCGCTGTTACAGGTCAATTTAGTATAGTACCAATTTTTTATGGATTAGCGGTATTGACTTGGGTGAGTGGTTTTGATATTATTTATGCCTTACAAGATGAGGAGTTCGATCGGGAGAATGGGTTAAATTCTATTCCTGCGAATTTCGGTGGCGCAAAGGCGCTACGAATCTCTGAAGGGCTGCATGTGCTATCGTTTATATTTGTGAGCCTTCCTGTATTTTTTATGCCTACCGGATGGTTCTATTATATAGGATTAGTATTTTATGGTAGTTTATTGATCTACCAACATCGAATAGTGAGTCCTACTGATTTAAGTAGGGTAGATCGGGCGTTTATGACGACGAATGGTATTGCCTCAGTGGTTTTTATGGTCTTTTATTTACTTGATATTACCTTTATATAAAGGATGATATTACGCACTTTTTGATAAATGGACGTAAATTTTTATTTGCATTCCATTTTGAAATCATTTTCTTTGCATGAAATCTATTAAAAATAAATGGCGAAAAATCTATTGATAGTCGAGTCTCCGGCAAAAGCAAAAACAATTGAGGGGTATTTAGGGAAGGATTTTCTAGTGAAATCCAGCTATGGTCATATCAGAGATTTGGTAAAGACTGATGATGCGATTGATACGGATAACAACTTTCAGCAGAAGTATGAAGTGCCTGCCGACAAGAAAGCGATTGTCAGTGAATTGAAGAAATTAGCGAAATCTGCAGAGACAGTATGGTTAGCGTCCGATGAGGACCGCGAGGGGGAAGCGATATCATGGCACCTCTTTGAGACCTTAGGTCTTAAAGATGAGAATACCAAGCGTATTGTATTTCATGAGATTACCAAGCCAGCGATTTTAAAAGCCATTGAATCGCCTAGAAAGATAGATTATAACTTAGTAAACGCACAACAAGCACGCCGTGTATTAGATAGATTAGTAGGTTTTGAGCTTTCTCCAGTTCTTTGGAAAAAGGTAAAACCGTCTTTATCAGCGGGTCGTGTGCAATCTGTTGCCGTTCGATTAATCGTTGAGCGCGAGCGCGAAATAAATAGATTTGAAGCAGAGGCATCTTATAAAGTTGTCGCTATATTTAATACAGGTAAAGGAAAAGAGCAATTAAAAGCAGAATTGCCGCAGCGTTTCCAAACATCAGCAGAAGCAGAGCAATTTCTTAAGGACTGCGTTTCTGCGAACTTTAAGGTAGGAAACTTAGAAACAAAGCCTTCAAAAAGAACGCCTGCTGCTCCATTCACCACTTCTACATTACAGCAGGAAGCCAGCAGAAAGCTAGGCTTTTCTGTAGCGCGTACGATGCAAGTCGCACAACGTTTATATGAGGCAGGACGTATTACCTATATGCGTACAGACTCTGTGAACCTCTCAGACACGGCATTACAAGCTGCGAGAGCGGAGATTACTAGTGCGTATGGGGATCATTACCATAAACAAAGACAATACCGTACGAAGAGCGCAGGAGCCCAAGAGGCCCACGAGGCGATTCGTCCAACATACTTCAATGAGCACTCTATTGAAGGCGATAATTCAGAGCGTAGATTATATGAGTTAATCTGGAAGCGTTCGATTGCGTCTCAAATGAGTGAAGCAGAGTTTGAGAAAACAACCGCAAAGATCAATGTTTCTACGCGTTCGGAAGATTTTGTAGCGACTGGAGAGGTTTTGAAATTTGATGGTTTCTTAAAAGTTTACATGGAGTCTACCGATGATGAGGATCAAGAAGGATTTGATGACGCGGATTCGGATAACAAGTTATTACCTCCATTAAGCGTTGGTCAAGACTTGCAATTGAAGAATATGCAAGCGACAGAACGTTTCTCACGTGCTTCAGCACGTTTTACTGAGGCTTCTTTGGTTAAGAAACTAGAGGAATTGGGTATTGGTAGACCTTCTACTTATGCGCCAACGATCTCTACGATTCAAAATAGAGGCTACGTGGTTAAAGAAGACCGTGATGGTAAAGAGCGCATTTATGAGGTGATAAGCTTAGAAAATGGCTTAGTCTCTAGTGTAAAGAAGACAGAAATTACTGGTGCTGAACGCAGCAAGCTATTCCCAACAGACATTGGTGTCTTGGTGAACGACTTCTTAGTTCAACACTTTAAAGATATCGTTGATTACAACTTTACGGCTACCGTAGAGAAGGAATTTGATGAGATTGCACAAGGTTATAAGGAGTGGACAGATATGCTGTCAAATTTCTATGGACCTTTCCACTCGGAAGTGCAAGATACTTTAGAGAATGCCGATCGTGCGACACATGAGCGTGAACTAGGTGTAGATCCTGTTTCAGGTAAGCCTATCTCTGTTCGTGTAGGACGTTTTGGACCATTGGTTCAAATTGGATCTGCAGATGATGAAGAAAAACCACGTTTTGCATCGCTCCGTAAAGGTCAAATGATTGAGACCATCACTTTTGAAGAAGCATTAGACCTATTTAATCTGCCGAAGAAAGTAGGTGCATTCGAAGAGAAAGAGATGACTGTTGCAATTGGTCGTTTTGGGCCATATATTCGTCATAACAGCAGCTTCTATTCCTTACCAAAAGGAGTGGATCCATTGGATGTAACGGAAGAGCAGGCGATTGAGATTATTGTCGAGAAGCGTCAAAAGGATAAGGATAAGATTATCAGAGTCTTCGAAGAGAATGATGAAGCAAGAATTGAGAACGGAAGATGGGGTCCATTTGTACGTTTCGGGAAGCAAAATCTAAAGATTCCTAAGGGCACGGAAGTGGAAAACATCAGCTATGCGGATGTCTTGAAATGGGCAGAAGAGGATAGTAAAGGTTCCACTGGAAAGAAGACAACGAGAGCAACAAAAACAACAAAGGCGGCAAAACCAGCAGCTCGAGCAAAGAAGAAGTAAGGCATGAAAAAAGACTTACCTTTAAATATAGTTGAAGATATATCCATTGCGATTGTATTAGAATCGGAATCCCCAACGTCAAAAATATGGAACGTATATTTGATAAATGAGAAGAGTGCCGCATTAGCGAATGTATTGGTATCTTCTAAGGGCTATGGCGATAAGGACGGCAAAAAGGTAAAAACAACAACCCTGCGTCATTTTATTGGCGATGTGGCAGCACATTCCACCCAGAAAATCGAAGCAATCGATATTCAAGTATTTGGACTTACCAATGAATATTGGCTAAGCTATTATATCGACGGGGTTATTTATGATAAAAAATATATTTTCCTTCCAGATAGTATTGTCGATGAGAATCTGATTAAGATTCCATTGGTAAATAAACCTGGAGTAATGATCGGAGGAACAAACTAATGAAGAAGGGCAATTTTGTCATTGCAATTGATGGCTTCTCATCTTGTGGCAAAAGTACCGTTGCGAAGGCATTAGCAAAGCAGTTAAACTTTGTATTTGTTGATAGTGGTGCGATGTATCGGGCAGTGACGCTTTACTTTCAACGCCATCAGATTAGTTTAACAGATGATGCTGCCATCGCACAAGCAATTCAAGATATTCACATCGATTTAGTGCCGCAAGCGGATAAGATTCAAGTACTATTGAACGGTGAGGATATATCTGATGCTATCCGTACAATGGAGGTTTCCGAGTACGTTAGCGAGGTGAGTGCTATAAAGGCTGTGCGCAAAGCTATGGTGAAGCAGCAGCAAGCATTAGGTGCTAAGCGTAATATAGTTATGGATGGTCGTGATATTGGTACCACCGTCTTTCCACATGCGGATTTAAAGATCTTTATGACTGCAAGTCCACAGGTTCGTGCAGAGCGTCGCTTTGCAGAGCTTACCGCAAAGGGCGAGCAATTGACAATGGAAGAGGTGAAAGATAATCTAGCACATCGTGATCATATTGATAGCACACGTGAAGAGAGTCCACTGCGCCAAGCGGAAGATGCTATAGTGCTGGATAATAGTGAACTGAATCAAGAAGAACAACTCGCATTTGTGGTTGACTTAGTCAAATCGCGAATGGAGAAAGTATAAATAAAGGCGGGCACATCGGCGCAAGGCGGAAAAAGTCACAACTAATGTGCCTGCTTTATTATATAAACATTGCTGAGTTAATAACAATATACCTCAATAAACAGCACCTGCTGTTTTCAAATCTCTACTAGAACTTTCCGCTAGATTTTTTTTAAAGCCTGAAATTATTTCCTTATAAGCCGCGATAGCGAAGTAGCCATTACAAAGCATCCTATTCCATAATCAATCTTTATTAGTTATTTACGCGTATTTATCGCTTTGATAAATACTTGTCGGAAACGCCAAGTTGGAAATGATTCTACCATATGAAGATTATTTCCTGAATTATCAGTATTCCATTCATCTACAAGCATATACTGTGCTTCAATGTGCGGAACCTTGCCGAGCGGAATGAAATACCTGTTTGATTCAAAAGATTAAAGATCGTTATTCGAAGTGTTTCAAACGGCAGATCTCCTTTGGTTTAAATAATGTCGTATAAGTATCGTTTAGATTAATATTGTCGAAACATATCGACAATATTAATGTTATATCGTCAATAACGGTTCTTTATAATTAGTTAAATAAATAAAAGATTAATTTAGTGTAGTTGAAATGATGCTTGTGTTATCTAAAGATTAAATATGCTTTTTATTCAGAAACGCTAGTTCGAGCATAATCCAACTATTTTGAAAGATGGATTTCTGTGAACGACTTTGTTATCAAAAATTGGTGAGTTAGTACAGTTAAGTTTCCAATGGAGTATTAAAAACCGTCTGATAAGTCACCGGTAACAAAAAAGTATATTATTGAATTTTAATGTCCTTAATATATAGTACCAATTAATTCCCAGACATACCTATGCGATATAGGTATGTCTCTTTTATTTACTAAATATGATAAACATGAAAAGTATCTTTTTTTCCGTTCTCCTGCTATTTGGCATCCATTCGTTGCGGATTCACGCACAAGAGCTTGGGACTGCCAACTATAGATGCACGTATAAGTTGAGCTATAGTAACGATCCTAATCAGGTAGCAAAGAAAACCGAAGATTTCATGATATTGGAAATGGGGCCTACATCTTCGGCATTTTATAGTTACCATACCTTTCGAGTTGATTCCGCTATTAAAAGTGACTTAGCTCATGGTGTACCGGCTATGGAAATGTTGGCCAGCCATTCTAAATATGGTAGAAAGGGTGTAGATTACCAAATATTTAAAGATAAGCGCTTGGCAAAAACTATTACAGTGGATAAACTCGCTATTCAAAATTTTAAGTATGAAGAACCTTTACATGCAATGAAATGGGAGATTCTAAATGAAAATTCTAACTTGTTGGGTTATGAGGTCAGGAAAGCAGTTTGTTCATTTTCTGGTCGCGATTACGAAGCTTGGTATGCACCAGCAATTGCTTTCGATAATGGTCCTTGGAAATTCGGCGGGCTTCCTGGACTTATCTTGAAAATAAACGATTCAAAGAATGAGTTTTCGTTCGAATTGACAGGCTTTCAGTCTTTGAACCCGGTCAAAACGCTGAATATTCCTGAAAAAAAGGTCACGGAAATTAACAAACTGGAGTTTCTCAAGCGGCAAGATCGTTTAAATAGAAAACCCTACGAGTATTTGAGGACACAGATGGGGATACAGATTAAGCCGCTGGACGATGCTGCTAAGGCAAATTTTGATAAAGTACGTCCATACAATCCTATGGAGTTGAACTAATCTCTTAACAGATTTTTCCAATGCGAACCCTTAGTTTATTTTGCGTTCTAGTTTTTCTTGTGCCCATAATTGGTCATGGACAGGATAAAAAAGTGGATATCGGTGGTAGGATTCGGGATGCAATAAGCATAGAACCTCTCATCGGAGTGATTGTTACCGCCTATCTTGATGATCCGGTTCAGGTGCTCGCCTATGCTACATCGGATGTTGAAGGTAAATATCATATGCGTATACCGCATGGTCTAAAGGTGAGAATTAAGTTTTCACTGTTGGGGTATGCCACGCAGACTATAAGCCTTGAGCATTCGGCAATAGCAAGTGTGATTTTCCTAGAAAAGGAGGTAATTAGTCTCCAAGAAATTAAAATTAAACTTCCGAAAATAACGCATACGAAAGATACGATACGCTATCAAGTTGATCAGTTTGCTGGAGGAATGGATCGTTCGATTGGTGATGTGCTAAAAAAGCTGCCCGGTATAGAGGTCAGTGATAACGGGCAGATCATGTATAACGGTGTGGCAATTAATCGTTTTTATATAGAAGGTAAGAACCTTCTGGACAATCAATATGGATTGGCGGTTGAGAACATCAATTTTTCAGACGTTAACCAAGTGGAGGTTTTAGAGAACCATCAACCGGTTAAAGTGTTGGAAGATATCTACGGCTCTGATCGTGCGGCCATCAATATCAAGTTGAAGGATAAATCAAAGATGAAATGGATCGGCAACGTTTCTGCAGGTTTAGGGTTTAGCCCACTGTTAGGGGACATGTCTACGCATACGCTGAACGTTTCGGCAGACTGGCAATCGATCAATACGCTAAAGGCTAATAACTCAGGAACGAATATAACGAAGGAAGTCAAACAGTTTAGTGTAGAAGACCTAATAGATAGTAAAGGGAAGTTTCCGACATGGGCGGATCCCTTACAGATGCAGTTCACGCCGCCAAACCTACGAGAATCCCGTTATTATTTCAACGAATCTGTATTGGCAAATTCCAAATCAATTTGGGATTTGAAAAAGGACTTGACGGCAAAGGCTACTATTGAGTTTACACGTGACGAGCTGGAGAACAAAATGGCTGCATCGAGGACATACCTAGCGACTGATAGCATTTTTCATTTTTTGGAGCATTCGACACATCGCTCAACACCCAACAGCTTCCGACTTTCTTTTAACCTCAACAGTAACATTGAGAAGCAATTCCTAGATAATACGCTCTCTGTTAGCCTGCAAAAAGAAGGTATGGATGTTGGTATAGGGGGAACTACAACGAATGAACAGGAAGGAAATATTAGACGTTACCAAATTAGTAATGACTTTGATTTTATCAAACAATTTGCAGGGCAAAAATGGAAGGTTCGGTCTTCGTCTTTACTTGATTTATATAGTTTAAGAGGGTCGGTTTCATACCCTGAGATTAGCGCCATTTCACAGAAGGCGAAGAGAAATTCCTTTTACCAAGATGCTTCGGTAGGCACTATTTTGCCATTGAAAGGTTGGTCTTTTGAAAATAAGCTGGGGGTAAAATTGAACTTTCAGGATATGGACTCTGATCTCGAAGGAGTTATCGGTATGATTGGTGCAAAGCAAGGGCATTATATCAATGAACTAAGTTTAAATCTTACGGATCTCTATTACGAAGGAATTTTGGCATTAAAGAAAGAGGGTAGTAACATGCGCATTCAATTCCCCTTACGTTATTCTTCGGTCGCAATGAGGCGGAAAAATAGCCTGGGTCGCCATCATGAGGCCTTTCTATTGGCTGAGCCCTCGATCAGCTATAGTCGAGATTTGACCACAGGGCTGACACTGCACTTGCGCGCTTCGATGGACAACGAAGTTGTTTCCGACCCGATACAATACCTTGACGAGCCAATTTTGCGTAATTATCGGTTCTTTACTTCTGGGAGTGATTCCATCGCACGGAATCGCCGTCTGAGCTCTTCGCTTGGGTTGAGTTATCGCGATCCAATAGCGGCAATTTTTGGCCATGTTAACATGAGATATGCGAATAATACTAACGGTTTACTTTCCGCGAATCGCTTTGAGGGTCCGATTGTCGTGCGGGAATTCTTTTTAAGTAGTAATAGGGGATCCATGTTTAATATTTCAGGTAAGATTGGCAAAGGTTTTTTTGAGTCCAATACGTCTGTATCGCTGCAGGTTCAGTATTCTTCAAATAGTTCAACATTTGAACAGAATGGGCAAATGCTACGGCAGTCTTTGCGCTCTATTTATTTTAACCCGATATTAACGACTGCACCGTTTTCATGGTCAAGTCTAGATTATAGCGGGAAGCTGTCGTATCGTCGTTTTGGCACTGCCAATGGCTGGCAGGCGGATCCCAGCTTGTCTTGGATAAATAGTCTGACGTTGACTTGTATCCCTTCTTCGAAAATTCGGTTGTATACTAGTTATGAATACCTACACAATGAAATTGACAAAGATAGTCGAGTGCAGCAACAATTTTTGGATTTTGGTGCGCGCTTCAAGTGGCGACATAATCTGGAATTGGATTTGAAGGGGTCAAATATTCTTAATGAACGTTCGTTTGGGCATACACAGTTTACGGACGCTTCTATCAATTCGGTATATTATAGCTTGCGTCCCGCAAATTATCTTTGTTCAGTGTATTATAATTTTTAATTGAGAAGTAGGGTAATGGTTTGTTAAAGTTACTTGTTAATATAGTGATTAATAATAGAATACACGCTTTAAAGTAAATAAAAAATGGAGTAGAAAACTAATGCTTTCTACTCCATTTCCGCAGTTTCGTATTCAATGTGGATTAATAAATCACTTTCATCTGTGAGGCTTGCGTTTTTCTTCCTATTTCATATTGTCAATTTCGTTTTGTTCACGAAGCTTGTCAATATTGTTTTTCTCACCAAAATCGTCGGTCTTCGTCTGGAAAGCATCCAGAATTTCCCGTATGGCCTCGGAGTTATCAGCTGTTCGCTGATATATTTCAGGGATCTTCGTCTCGATAGTTTTATCGCCTAATTCAATATTATCGATCTCTACCTTAGCAATTTTCTCTAAAACTGCCTGCTGACTATTTCTAATGTCCTCCAATTCCCTGGATATTTTCTCCATTAATTCAAACTTCTTTAATTTATCCATAAATTCTTATTCATTAGTGTATACTATATATTAAACGTCTGAAATTGAAAATTGTTTTTTTAGATAGGAGATAATAGATATTAGATTTTAGATGTATGTTGGGTAGTAGATTGGATAATGGATGGGGGATATCAGATTTTAGACGTAAGATGCAGGAAAGTGTAGATTAGATAATGGATATTAAAGGGAGTTTAGTTGTAGTTTGAAGATATCGTCTGTTGCTGCAAAGATAGCCGCCGAAGGTATCGATTCGAAAAGGGCTTTCGCGGCATAAATGCTCGCTACGCTCCGCTTTATTCCACGTCCCTTTTCCAACCGACCTTCTCTGGCTCTTAGTGGCCTAACAGAAGATCTCCCATAAACTTCGACAATAATTTATTAGATATTAGATTTTAGATGTCAGAAATTAGATTTTTGGAATTTGTTAGTGTCATTTTGGAGACGAGTTGATGATTAATAAAAAAATGGTTTAGGAAATCTAATCCCTAAACCATTTTTAGATGTCTAACATCTCATATCTAACATCTTATATCTAATGCCGGCTAGCGTAAAGAATAAGCTTTCAAAGCTTCTTCAAGGCATTTTAATGCTTTTTTCAAGTCATCTTGATTTAAGACATAGGCTAAACGAACTTCGTTTTGTCCAGCGCCAGGTGTTGAATAGAATCCTGTTGCAGGCGCCATCATAACTGTTTCATTGTTGTAATCGAACTCTTCTAGTATCCATTGACAGAACTTGTCGGCATTGTCAATCGGTAATTTAGCTACGACGTAGAATGCACCGCCTGGATTAGGACAGAATACACCGTCAATGCTGTTTAATCCTGCAACTAAAACATCTCTTCTTGCTGTATATTCTTTAGAAACGGCTTCGAAATAGCTGTCCGGAGTATCTACTGCTGCTTCACCAGCAATTTGTCCTTCTAACGATGGGCTCAAACGTGCTTGTGCAAACTTTAAACAAGTTTGATATAATTCATTATTCTTTGTGATAATGCAACCAATTCGTGCTCCACAGGCCGAATAGCGCTTTGATACGGTATCAAATACAACTACATTGTTTTCTAATCCTTCCAAATGCATTGGCGATAGGAACTCGCGTCCATCATAGCAAAACTCACGATAAGCTTCGTCAGAAAATAGATATAGGTCATATTTCAAACATAATTCGCGTAGTGCTTCTAATTCTTCACGTGAGTATAAGTAACCGGTCGGGTTGTTAGGATTACAGATAGCAATTGCTTTTGTTTTCTCAGTAATCACTTTTTCGAACTCAGCGATTGACGGTAAAGCAAAGCCATTGTCGATATACGACATAATTGGTTTCACGATAATATCCGCGGAACAAGCAAAACCATTATAGTTTGCGTAGAACGGCTCTGGGATAATTACCTCTTCACCTGGGTTTAAGCAGGCTTGCATCGCGATCGTAATGGCTTCAGAGCCACCATTGGTAACCAAAATGTCGCTCGGGCTGATGTTATAGTTTATTTTGTTGTAATATTCTGCCAACTTCGTACGATAGGATAGGGTTCCTTCCGATGGCGTATATGCCCATACCTTGAAATCTATATTCTTTAAAGCATTTAACATTACTTCCGGTGTTTCAATATCCGGTTGACCAATATTTAAATGATAGATCTTTTTACCCTCTCTTTTGGCTTGATCGGCAAATGGCGTAAGCTTTCTAATGGGAGACGCAGGCATCTGTATGCCTTTTTTAGAGATTGTTGGCATTATAATTTGTTTTCGTTTTTATTGGCACAAATTTACGAATAATCTTCGAAGGATTGCATATAAATAACAAAGCCGTTCCCCAAAGGAAACGGCTTACTATATTTTATTCTTGTGCTGGTATTATTCAACAATACCTTTAATGGTCAATGTTTTTACAGGGGTTTTCGTGTTCGACTTCACGATAAAGGACTTGGTGAATGGACCTTTAGTTTCCGCATTGAAAGTCACCTTGATTGTTCCTGCATCTCCTGGTTTTACGGGTGTTTTTGTAAACTCAGCAACTGAACAGCCACAAGTAGGTTGAACATCAGCAAGAATGATCGGCTCATCACCAGCATTATTAAATTTGTACTCGTAAGAAACTGGCTTACCTGCAGGAATCTTCCCGAAATCATGCGTTTCTTTTTCAAACTTAAACTCCGCTGTAAATAATGTCATTGCTGTTAAACTGATAAATGCAATTACCACCGCACAAATACTTGTAATTTTTTTCATTGCTTCAATTTTGTTTTGTTTCTATTTAGTTCTGTCAATCAAATCTAAGACCAATTTTATTAAAAATAGACTTATTGAAAATAGAATTGCTTAATTCAACAATAATATTACACAAAAATATTAGATGATTCCCTCTTTTAAGATGTCTTGTATATGGATTATTCCTGCGTAATTACCCTCATTGGTTACCACCAATTGGGATATACTAAATTGACGCATAGTATGTAATGCATTAACTGCCAACTCGTTTCGGTCGATTGTCTTTGGATTCAAGCTCATGATATCCTTTGCAGTTAAATTAGCGATATCCTCATATTTCTCCAACATTCGACGAATATCACCATCTGTGATAATTCCCAATATTTTTTCGTCATCCAATACGATTGTTGCACCTAGTCGAAACTGAGTAATAGAAATAATTACGCTACGAATATCTTTTGAAGGTTCTACGACTGGTAAGCCGTTGTTGTCGGATAAGTCTCCGACACGTAGATAAAGCTGTTTACCCAATGCGCCACCTGGATGATATTTTGCGAAGTCTCTATCGGAGAACTGTCTTTTAGTTTGTAAAGCAACCGCGATAGCGTCACCCATAGCCAATTGCACTGTAGTGCTGGTTGTTGGCGCCAAATTATTGGGACATGCCTCGCGAGTGATTGTAGTGTCTAGGATATAATCCGCTTGTTCAGCTAAGAAGGAGTTACGATTTCCAACGATCGCCACCAGCTTATTGTTTGTTTGTTTTAGGAAAGGAACAAGGACTTTGATCTCTGGCGTATTGCCACTTTTGGAAATCGCGATAATCAAATCTTCCTGTTGTATAATCCCTAAATCGCCATGAATAGCGTCGGCGGCATGCATGAAAATGGACGGTGTTCCTGTCGAATTTAGGGTTGCGACAATCTTTTGAGCGATAATTGCACTCTTTCCAATACCTGTAATAATCACACGACCATTTAAACTAAGGATTGATTCAACAACCTTAACGAAATCATCATCAATTCTTTCTGAAAGCGAAAGTATATTTTTCGCTTCTAATTCGAAGGTGTCGATGGCAACCTTTTTGATATCTATGTTGTTTTTCACGTAAAATTTACCTATTTTTATTCTTCAATTTACACACAAAAATACATTATTTAGGGCGTATTCCTAGTGTTGTATCAAGTCATCTAATTTATTATCGTAGGTGAATGGAAATAGAAAAATCACTATTTGACAATTTACAGGATTTTTTCGGGTTTGATAATTTCAAAGGAGATCAGGAAGCGATTATCACGAATGTGCTTAATCGGAAAGATACCTTTGTAATTATGCCAACGGGTGGTGGCAAGTCTATCTGCTATCAGCTCCCGGCATTGATGAGTGAAGGAACGGCTATCGTTATCTCACCATTGATTGCACTTATGAAAAACCAAGTAGATCAGCTGAGAGCCTTCGGTGGAAGAGACAGCATTGCGCACTTTTTGAATTCCTCATTAACCAAGAATGAGATTCTTCGTGTGAAGCAGGACGTAACGGAGGGTAAAACCAAGTTGCTCTATGTGGCACCGGAATCTTTGGCAAAAGAGGACAATCTCGCGTTTTTAAAGAGCATTACGGTATCGTTTGTTGCTGTTGATGAGGCTCACTGTATTTCAGAATGGGGGCATGACTTCCGTCCGGAATACCGTAAGATACGTCAAGTGATTAATGAGGTTGGCGATAATATCCCCATCATCGCTTTAACCGCTACGGCTACTCCCAAAGTACAGTCTGATATTCGGAAGAACTTGCAGATGACTGATGCACAATTATTCAAATCATCATTCAATCGTACTAACCTCTATTATGAGGTGCGTCCGAAGCAGGATGTGATTAAGGAGATTGTGCGTTTCATCAAGAGTAATGCAGGTAAGGCCGGTATTGTATACTGTTTAAGCCGTAAGAAAGTCGAGGAGATAGCGGAGGTTTTGACCATCAATGGTATCAAGGCGCTTCCTTATCATGCTGGCTTAGATGCGAAAACTCGTGCGGAGACTCAAGATAAATTCTTAATGGAAGATTGCGAAGTCATTGTGGCGACTATTGCTTTCGGGATGGGTATTGACAAGCCTGATGTGCGCTATGTCATTCACCATGATATTCCGAAGTCAATGGAAGGTTACTACCAGGAAACTGGACGTGCAGGTCGCGATGGAGGAGATGGCTTTTGTTTGGCATTCTACTCAGAGAAGGACGTTGAGAAGCTTACTAAATTTATGAAAGATAAGCCTGTTTCGGAGAAAGAAATAGGTACGCAAATCTTAAAGGAAGTAATCGATTACTCTGAATCTGCTGTTTGTCGCAGAAAACAAATTCTACATTATTTCGGTGAGAAATTTGATGAAACAGGCTGTAACAGCATGTGCGACAATTGTCGTTCGGCGAAAACATACTTTGATGCCGAAGCATCCCTTCTTCAAGTATTAGGTTTTATTAAAGAGCAAGGCGATAAGTTTGATGATCAGCATATTATCAATGTGATGATAGGTCAAAATAATCAACCGATATCTTCTTATAAGCATGATAGCCATCCATTATATGGCTCTGGTAAAGAATTAGGAGTCAACTATTGGAATTCTTTGATCCGTCAAGCGGAGTTATCCGATTTTATCAAAAAGGATATCGATCACTACGGGCTATTGCAATTGACCGAAGGAGGTAAAAAATATATCAATAATCCATATCCGATTAAGTACATTATTAATCGTCCGATGGAGAAAGCGAGCTCTGATGGTTCAGAGGACACTTTAGGTCAGTCGAGTACGCTGGACGCGGAGTTATTGAAAATGTTGAAGGATCTTCGCAAGAAGATCGCTAAGCAGAAGTCACTTCCCCCATTTGTTATCTTTCAAGACCCTTCTTTAGAGGAAATGTGTACGCATTATCCGGTATCGACGGAAGAGCTTAAGAAAATCCAAGGGGTAGGGTCTGGAAAAGCCATGAAGTTTGGTGCTCCATTTGTGGAATTGATCAAGAAGTATGTTGAGGATAACGACATCGATAGACCACAGGACTTAATCATCAAAAGTACCGCAAACAAATCGGCACTTAAGGTGTCTATCATTCAGAATATTGACCGGAAAATCAGCTTGGAAGATATTGCCTCCTCGAAGGGAATTAGCTATGAAGACATGCTGAAGGAGGTCGAATCTATTGTTAATTCGGGAACGAAGTTGAATATCGGATATTTTGTCGATGAAATGATTGATCCCGATCGTCAAGATGAGGTTTACGATTACTTTAAGTCTGCCGAGAACGACAGCATTGATGGCGCATTGAATGAGCTAGGTGAGGAGGATTACTCTTTCGAAGACATTCAGCTGATGCGTATCAAATTTATATCAGAATTAGGAAATTAATAATACCATATGATCCATACTTATTTGCCAAATATTAAGAATGCGGACTCAAACGCTTTCTTCTTAATGGCAGGCCCATGTGCAATCGAAGGAGAAGAGATCGCACTTCGTATTGCCGAACGTATCGTAACGATTACCGATAAATACAACATCCCGTATATTTTCAAAGGCTCATACCGCAAGGCGAATCGCTCGAGAGTAGATTCATTTACAGGAATTGGTGATGAGAAAGCATTGAAGATATTAGAGAAAGTAGGGAAGACCTTCGGTGTTCCGACTGTCACGGATATCCATGAAAGTCATGAAGCGGCGATGGCTGCTGCTTATGTTGACGTCTTGCAAATCCCAGCATTTCTATGTCGTCAAACGGAGTTATTAGTTGCTGCTGCAGAGACTGGAAAGGTTGTCAATATTAAGAAGGGGCAATTCCTTTCTGCAGAGTCAATGAAGTTTGCAGTGGATAAGGTAAAAGACTCGGGAAATGATAAAGTATTTTTAACAGACCGTGGAAACACATTCGGTTACCAAGATCTAATTGTTGACTTTCGCGGTATTCCAGCGATGCGTAACTTTAACGTACCGACAGTAATGGATTGTACGCATTCCTTGCAACAGCCAAATCAAACTTCGGGGGTAACAGGCGGAAAGCCAGAACTGATCGAAACGATTGCTAAGGCTGCTATTGCAGTAGGTGCTGACGGTTTATTTATTGAAACACATCCAGATCCTGCTAATGCAAAATCAGATGGCGCAAACATGTTACATTTAGATTTATTGGAAGGCTTAATGGAAAAGTTAATCCGCGTAAGACAAGCAATTCTTTAAGAATTCTTTCGGAGCGCTTGAATTGCGTATGCAATCGGGCGATTAGGCTTCGATCAACACATAAAAAAAAGTCTGAACAAATTGTTCAGACTTTTTTTTGATTATAATAATACAAATTTATTCAAAGTATTCTTTAATACGCTCGAAGAATGACTTCTCGCTCTTTCCAGGCTGAGGTTTAAAGTTTGCTGAGCTCTTTAATTTCTCTAGCAATTCTTTCTCTTCCTTCGATACTGTTTTCGGTGTCCATACATTGACATACACCAATTGATCACCTTTATGGTAAGAATTCACTTCCGGCAAACCTTTTCCTTTTAAACGAAGGATTTTACCGCCTTGTGTTCCTGGATCAATTTTAATTTTCGCTTTCCCGTCTATGGTTGGAATTTCTACACTCGTACCTAAAGCAGCATCTGCAAAGTTGATATATAAATCATAAATGACATTAATGCCATCACGTTTTAATGTTTCGTGCGGAACTTCTTCCACCAAAATAATCAAATCGCCAGGGATACCACCGCGTGGAGCAGCATTACCTTTACCACTCATCGACAGTTGCATTCCTTCACTTACACCTGCAGGGATATTGATTGCGATTGTTTCTTCGCCACGCTCTAAGCCTTCACCTTTACAGGTAGTACACTTCGCGGTAATCTCCACACCCTCACCATTACAGGTAGGACAGGTACTGGTGGTTTGCATTTGACCTAAAATCGTATTGGTTACACGACGCACAGATCCGCTACCACCACAAGTATTACAGGTATGGTAAGAGCTTTTGTCTTTAGCGCCAGTACCGCTACAGGTATGGCAAACAACTTGTTTGTTGACTTTAACCTTCTTCTCAACGCCTTTGGCAATCTCCTCTAAAGTTAATTTAACCTTAATACGTAAGTTACTTCCGCGTTGAACACGACGTCCGCCACGAGAGCCACCGCCGCCGCCGCCAAAGAAACTCTCAAACGGATTACCGCCACCGAAGATATCGCCAAACTGGCTAAAGATATCGTCCATGTTCATTCCGCCACCTCCGTAACCACCAGAAGCAGAATTACCCGCATGACCAAATTGATCATAGCGTGCACGCTTCTCCGTATTACTTAGGATTTCATAAGCCTCAGCAGCTTCTTTAAATTTATCTTCGGCTTCCTTATCCCCAGGATTCTTATCCGGGTGAAATTTAATCGCCAATTTACGATAGGCAGTCTTAATCTCAGTTACTTCCGCTGTGCGCGTAACTCCTAGGATATCGTAATAATCTCTTTTTGACATCTTCTTCTTCTTATTGACCTACTACCACCTTAGCAAAACGAATCACACTGTCATTTAAGAAATAACCCTTCTCAATAACATCAATTACTTTATTCTTCAAATCGTCTGTAGGAGCAGGAATAGATGTAATCGCCTCCTGATATTCTGGGTCAAATGGTTTACCTATTACGTCCATTTCTTTCAGACCTAATTGCTCCATGGTTTTGCGGAACTTCGTATTTACTAGGTCAACACCTTGTTTTACGCTATCATCATTTGGAATATCTTTCATAAAAGACATCGAACGATCAAAATCATCTAAAACAGGTAATAGTTTGATTAATACATCTTTTCCGGCCGATTGCATTAAATCAAGTTTCTCTTTGGATGTACGCTTCTTATAGTTATCAAATTCTGCAACTAAACGAGCATATCTGTCGTTTGACTCTGCGAGTTTGTCGTTCAAATTAGCTAGCTCATCCACTTCAGGAGTTTCTACATTTTCCGTAGTGTTGTTCTCTTCGGTATTTAAGTTTTCGTCTTGAATATTATCGTTATCTGTCATCATCACCGTTAATGTTTATTCTAGTTATTCGTATAATCAATTTTATTGCCAACAAAAAAAATCCGACAGCCTGTCAGTGTTTCCTAGAAGGGCACTTGCAAAATGTCGGATTTTTCAGATTAATGTCAGTTTTTAGATGCTAACATTGTCATGCAGGGCGCCGTCCGCCGTGCGGAGGATACGTGCGGGCATATTCTTAATAATTTGATAGTCATGCGTTGCCATCAATACCGCGGTTCCCGAGGAAGCGATATCGCGTAATAACAAGACAATTTCTTCAGAAGTTGCAGGGTCTAAGTTTCCAGTAGGCTCATCGGCAAGGATAATCTCTGGATTATTTAATAAGGCACGAGCAATAACAACACGTTGCTGCTCACCACCGGAAAGCTCATGTGGCATTTTCTTTAATTTCGAACGTAAACCAACTTTCTCTAAAACGTCGAGCATACGGTTCTCAATTAATCCTTTCTCTTTCCATCCTGTTGCACGAAGTGCAAATTCTAGATTTTTCTCGACTGTACGGTCGTTCAACAAGTGGAAATCTTGGAATACGATCCCTAATTTTCTACGTAAGAAAGGCACATCATTCTCATGAAGCTTCTTGAGGTCGAAGCCGGCGATCATGCCTTCGCCGTTTGCGATATACAAGTCACCGTAGATGATTTTCAATAAACTACTCTTACCAGAACCAGATTGACCGATTAAGTATAGGAATTCACCTTGCGCAATATCTAAATTAACGTTCGATAGAACCAGGTGCTTTTGTTGATATATATCTACGTTCTTAAGTTTTATAACCGTATTTTCTCTCATGTCTTTCTATAAGTCAATTTTTTTTATCTGCCCAAATGGCAATTCTCGAACTATATCCATGATATAATCCAGTTTATCAGCTAAGCCAATTTTATCCAGGGATTTATCGGGTCGATCTACTCGAAAGTATGCTAACAGCGTAAATGCGTCATCCCGCAATTGAACATAATCGGGGATCTTCGCAACTCCCTTTACTTTGATAACATACATGTAAACAAAATTATAATTTTTTATTAATACACAGTTATATTAACGCTACAATTTACCTTTTATTGGTTCGCTTTTAGAAATTCTAAAGTATTCACCTGATCGGCATAATCATCCAAAGCGGGTGCCTGACTAGAACCCATTGGAAAGACAGGCGATTCGATGGCTAAAGCAATTTCGGAACTTACGCACTGTATGTTCTCGGATTGACGGTTAAGGTAGGCCTCAACTACGAAGATGTCCCGATACCGTTCATAGTGAACAACGGCCAGGGGAGAGGTCATGCTTTCATCTTCCTTCAACAATAAGAAGCCATTGTCATAGTGCTGATTCTTATTGATCAGGTAGATGGATTTGTTAAAGTCGTAGTTATTATTGTATTTATGATGGTTCTGTATCCAGTTGAAGGATTCAATGGATTCAAAGAAACGCGCGATATCGTAATCTTCGGGAATATAAATCTTGGATACCGAACGACAGCCTAAGCCATAGAAATCAAAAATGTCATGTCCCAATTTCATTAATTGCTCGTTTGTTTCCTCACCATTTAATACAGCAATGGAATTTCTATTCTTGCGGATGATATGGGGTTTCTTTCCAAAATAGTGTTCAAAATAGCGCGCAGAATTATTGCTTCCAGTTGCAATAACCAAATCGTAATCTCTTAATATATCAACTATCGTAAAACGTGCAGCAAAGGCGGGCTCTATTTCGACGAGCTTGTCTAATACAAATTGTGTTAGTCCAGCATCATCAGATGATGTCTTAATTTGCGCTTTGAAACCACTAATTAATACCGATAGGATATCATGAAAGCCAACTAGGGGAAGATTACCGGCAAGTACGAGACCAACAACCTTTTCACTTTCAGTATCGGGACTATTGGCGAGCCATTTGGTTAGATTTTCTTGATTTAGCTGCTTTCCAAAGGCTAGAAATTGTTGTTGTACAAAGGATTTACTGTACCAAGGGTTCCGACGTTCGGCAAGTTCTAAAATCGATTGAATGGATTCATCGTTTGAGCTCAAAAAGGTTCCTAACTTACTGAATGCTTGAATGCGTTGTTCTTGTATCAAAACTTACTATTTAGAATAATTCTCTATTATTTTTCTCTTATATTTGCCACATCAAAGTCAATAACTATTAAATTGATATACTTTATTTTTATGTAGTATAATTTTAATGTTACCTTTGACAAGTGCAAAATTAGTTTATTATTTTATTGTAAGGACATAAATGGCAATTAAAATTACTGATGAATGTATAAATTGTGGGGCTTGCGAACCAGAATGCCCAAACAACGCAATTTATGATGCGGGTGTAACTTGGAAGTTCTCGGACGGTACAGCGTTGGATGGCGTTATTGATTTTGGCGACGGTGTTACATTGGACGCTAATGAGTCTCAAGAAGCAGTTTCTAACGAGGTTTATTATATTGTTTCGGATAAGTGTACAGAATGTGTTGGATTCCATGACGAACCACAATGTGCGGCAGTATGTCCAGTAGATTGTTGTGTGGATGATGAAGACGTTCGTGAATCGAACGATGAGTTACTAGCGAAGAAAGCTTGGTTACACGCTGAATAAGCATCAAAATATATACGAAAAAAGAGCCTGTCAATCGACAGGCTCTTTTTTTTCTGAAAGTTATTATTGTTTTTTTTAGTAATCCAATAAAATGTTAGACCAGTGATTATTCAAGGGTCTATTCTTTTTGTCCGGATAATTTTGTTTCTGTTTCTTGTGTATTATTATTTATGATGAAATGACTTGATTAATAAAAACAAGAGTATAATTTTTTCTACGAGCTCTAAAGGCATCAACTGTTGGTTCTTAACGTCTGATATCAGTTTTATTTCCGGGGAGTCTAACCACCAAAAAAAGGTCGATCTTTTATTTGTAAGACGTGTTTTTAAGGGTACTCAATTGTTTCTGTAATCTGTCAATTCTTTTAAGTCGTCTATTTTCAAGTATTTTCTTATCCTGTGGATGCAATTGATAGGCTTCATTGTCCCTCAGGACATGGTATGCTGCAATCAAGATCTTATGTGCGATGGCTATTGTAGCCTTCTTCTGACCTCTTCGTCGTGCAGCGATTTGATGATGCTTGACCGCAAGTAATGGATTTGCCTTGGATCTAGAGGCCACCCATGCTGCCTCCACGAGCGTCGTCTTGAGATACTTGTTTCCACGTGTTATTTTCGAGGAGTACTTCTTTCCTGCACTCTCATTGTTGCCTGGGCAAACCCCAGCCCATGAAGAAAGGTTCTGATGTGTTGCAAATTGAGCCATGTCCGTACCGATTTCTGAAACGATTCCCAGTGCCACCCTGGAAGATACTCCAGGGATAGATTCCAGTAGTTCCAGCTCCTTGTGCATGATCCTTGCGTACTGTTCCATCTGAGCCTCTGATTGTGCTATTTGTAGATTGATATGATCGATGGATTGCAGTATTAGGTTCAACATGAAGCGGTGATGATCCGTGATCTTGCCAGTAAGTGCCTTAAGTAGCTCTGCGTGTTTCTTGACCAGCGAACCCTTGGCCATGCTTGCCAATAGCAAAGGATCGAGTTGACCTTTGGCCATGGCCCGGACCATTTCCATGGCGCTTACCCCAAATACGTCGCTGACTACGCTCCTCAGTTTGATGTTGGCGGATTCAAGGATGTTCTGTAACCGGTTCTTTTCTGCGGTCCGCATAGCGATAAGCTTACGTCTATGTCGGAAAAGTTCCCTGAGCTCCCGGATATGTTGTGGTGGGATGAAGCTCCCCTTCAGTAAACCGGAAAGAAGCAGTTTAGTGATCCATTCGCTATCCTTCTTGTCGGTCTTCTGTCCCGGAACATTTTTGATATGCCGGGCATTGACCAGTAGGATGTGAAAATAGTCTTCCAGAACCGCGTAAACCGGTCGCCAGTAAACCCCAGTGCTTCCATGGCAACCTGTGTAATGGAATGGGCCTGGAGCCATTCCACTAAATTGTACAAGTCATCCGTAAAAGTTAAGAAGGTTTTTGTCTCTGTATCAAAATCACTACCTTTAATGGTAGCAACTACTGTGTCTTTGTGGACATCCAGTCCACAACCACGGTCAAGAATAAAGGGTAATCCGCTGACAGCCATAGGTCTTATATTTATTGGTACTAAGATACCGTTTTGGCTAAATGCCTATTGGGACTATGAGCCCGTGACTTTCATGGCTGTTGGTGATACCCGATGTATCATGAACGTTTTGTTTGAAAGCGTTGCCGTTTCACTCACTGTTGCGTGCATCAAGCTAAAAAAATAGTGTAGATAGAAGGCTTAAGGGCTGCAAATTGCATAAAACTGGCAGTAAGAATCGTTTTAGATTCGGGGCTTCAATAGATGGCCTTGGAAAGCGTAGAAATCGGGACTGATGTTGTCGCTATACATCGCTCATTTGCTTAATTTATTTGCTAAACACGCCATTTTTTTTATTTTTGTCGGTCAGTAAACTTCAAATAACGGAAAAAATAACCCCTAAATTAAATACATGTCTAAGAAAACAACGGGATATATTCTACTAATCACGATTGCATTAGCCTCTATAATTACCTTACTCTACGAATTCGATCTTGTTGCTATTCCGAATACCGTAATGGTCGTTGTACGTTGGGTTACTGCTGCCGTATTAGTGCTTAACGCCTTGGTGCGTAGAAACCTAACAACATGGATCTTAACCTGTATGATCCTCGGTATATTCATTGGTTTGGATTTGCCCAATGCGGCGCGTGCATTACAGCCGCTAAGTCAAGGCTTTATTAAATTGGTGAAGACGATAGTTGGTCCAATTTTATTCTCAACCTTGGTATTTGGTATCGCAGGTCATTCCGATTTGAAGCAGGTGGGTCGTATGGCCTGGAAGTCAATGTTGTATTTCTTTTTAGCAACAACTTGTGCTATTTTCATTGGATTAGGCGCGATTAACTTAACAAGAGCTGGTGTAGGAATCGATATCGAGCATATGCCACATGAGGAACTGCCAAAGACCTCAGCAATTAGCGATGCGGATCAAGTCGCATTGGATCATATTGATGAGAGTGCACATTGGTTATTTAAGTTCTCTACATTCTTTAGAGATACCTTCCCAGAGAACATTGTGAAATCAATCTATGAGAATAAGGTATTGCAAATCGTTGTGTTTGCGGTCATTTTTGGTATTGGATTGGCGATGGTCGAAGAGAAGAAGCGAAAGCCGCTGGTAGACTTTACAGAGAGTCTCTCGGAGGCGATGTTTAAGTTCACGAACTTGGTGATGCTCTTTGCACCTATTGGTGTGGGAGCGGCGATGGCTTATACGGTCGGGCACCTCGGCGTCGATATCCTCAAGAACTTATTTATGCTCCTAGCGACATTGTATTTAGCATTGATTTTGTTCTTATTATTAGTGTTATTACCGGTTGCATTATACTTAAAAATTCCGGTGAAACAGTTTGTGAACGCTATTAAAGAACCTGTTTCTATTGCTTTTGCAACAACAAGCTCAGATGCAGCGCTTCCAAAAGCGATGAGTGCGATGGAGAAATTCGGTGTACCACGTCGTATTGTATCTTTCGTTATTCCAACTGGATATAGCTTTAACTTGGATGGAACATCACTTTATTTATCATTGGCCTCCATATTTGTTGCGCAGGCAGCAGGTATACACTTGTCTTTTGGTCAGCAATTAGCAATTGCCTTCACCTTGATGATTACGTCAAAAGGTGTAGCAGCCGTACCTCGTGCTTCCTTAATCGTCTTAATTGCTACGGCAGATCAATTCGGATTGCCGGTATTCGTGATCGCTGCTATATTGGGTATCGATGAGTTAATGGATATGGCGAGAACGTCGGTAAATGTGATAGGTAACTGTTTGGCAACTGTCGTGGTCGCTAAATGGGAGGGTGAATTTGACGAGGCCGCCCCATTCAGGACGGACTCGGATGAAGATGGCATTAAAGAAATCGCAGAGGTCATCGAAGAGGGACCGGAAGGCGAAACAAAAGTATAACAAAATAGAGAGGGGATGTTCAATAGAACATCCCCTTCGTTTTGAATATATGAATTATTAATTGCGCAAATTAAGATATGTAGCCCTTGACATATTGTTTGGTAATTTCATTCTGCGGGTTCAGCAAAATATCATCTGTTTTTCCAAACTCAACAATCTCCCCATTGTATAAAAAGAGAATATAGTCGGATACGCGTCTCGCTTGACGTAGAATATGAGTAACCAGCACAATTGTATAGTCTTCTTTAAGCTGCACGAGTAGGTTTTCGATGGTTTGTGTCGATATCGGATCCAATGCGGAAGTAGATTCGTCACCAAGGATAATTTCAGGCTCTACAGCGAGCCCACGCGCAAGACATAGGCGTTGTTGTTGTCCAATTGATAAGCGTGTCGCAGACGAGTCTAAACGATCTTTCACTTCTTCCCATAGTCCGACATTGACTAGTTGCTGCTCCACAATCGCACGTAAGGTCTTTTTATCGCGTATGCCATGAATCTTTGGACCGTAGGCTATATTGTCGAAGATAGACATCGGTAAGGGAAATGGTTTTTGCGACAGCAGTCCCATTTTCTTGCGGATATGCGTTACTTCAGCACCTGGTGCATAGATATCCTCATTGTTTACTAAGACCGATCCGCTAACTTCTACATCTTTCTGGTCGTCGAGAAGCCTATTTAAGGTTTTCAATAAGGTCGTTTTGCCACATCCCGAAGGCCCGATAATCGAAGTAATCGAGTTATTGGGGATGTCTAAACTAATATTTTTCAAAATCTGTTTACCATCGACTGTTACATTCAAATCTTTAATTTGAATCTTGGGCAGTACAATGGAGCTTAGATCTTGTGCTTTTTCTGCTTCGACGCTAGGATATGTGAGCATAAAACGATAATTAAGATAATACTTGTTAAAACTAAGGCAGAGGCATAAGCACGGCCTTGAACTTCTGGAATAGGACTACTCAGCTGAAAAAAGATGGCTAATGGCAGGGTTGCTGTAGGTTCATCAATGTATTTAGGCAGATTGTCACTAAATCCAGTTGTCAATAAGACGCCTGCAACATCACCGATTGCACGACCAAAAGCCAATAGAATCGCTGTAAAGAGTCCGGGTTTAATATATTTTATCATGACACGTGCAGTTTCCCAGCGCGTTGCGCCAAGTGATGCCGTAACATGTCTTAGATCTTGAGGAATAGTAGAGATCAGTTCGTCTAAGGTTCTGACTACGATAGGGATAGTTAACAGAGTAATCGTAATTATACCACCCAATAGTGAGGCTCTAATACCCAGGAATACCATGATACTGAAGGCTATTGCGCCATAAACAATGGATGGAATCCCGAACAAAACATCGAACAATAACTTAGCACTGCGCGCTAAGGAAGAGCCTTTCTTGACGTAGATATTCAAGTATAGTGCAATGGGAATCCCAATTAGGGTTGCTAGCAAGGTCGATGCCGATGCTAGGTATAGTGACCCTAGAATAGCATTGAGAATACCGCCTTCTTTTCCGATATAGAATCCGCCTTGAGGGACTTTACTGATCATATCCCAGCTAAGGTATGGTAAGCCCTTATATAGAATGGTGCCGACAATAAAGAATAGCGAGCCGGTGATAATAATTCCCGACAACTGCATCAGCAACTTCGCTATTTTTTCCTGCAATAATCTTGATTTAACACTTCTCATATTAATATTTTGCCTCCAGTTTGTTTAAGATCAATCGGGATATCAAGTTAAATCCGAAAATGATTACGAATAGTAGTAATGCGGCGAACATTAAAGCCGAGTCGTATAATGGTATTGACATCATTTCGCCGAAGTTATTTGCAATCAGTGCAGGAATAGGATAGCCTGCGTCGAATATAGATTTCGGGATCTGGGGAATATTACCGCAGACCATTAAGACGGCGACAGT
Organism: Sphingobacteruim zhuxiongii; assembly: GCF_009557615.1. Taxonomy (NCBI): domain Bacteria; kingdom Pseudomonadati; phylum Bacteroidota; class Sphingobacteriia; order Sphingobacteriales; family Sphingobacteriaceae; genus Sphingobacterium; species Sphingobacterium zhuxiongii. The sequence goes on along the minus strand of NZ_CP045652.1, from coordinate 2,311,819 downwards.
TTCTCCGAATGCTCTAGAAATCGCAAGAACAACGGCAGCAAAGATGCCAGGCTTTGCCTTTTTAAGAATCACATGTTTGATGGTTTCCCAACGAGTAGCTCCTAAACTTAACGATACGGCGCGTAGTTCATAGGGAATTGTATTCAACACTTCTACCATGATGCTCACCATAATTGGAAAGATCATTACCGCCAAGACTATTCCGCCAGCGAATACTGAGTAACCGGTGCTGCTGATGCCAAATATTGGCGCTATATAGGTGCCTAATAACGGAACAACGAATAGTACGCCCCAAACACCGTAAAGTACAGGTGGGATTGCCGCGAGCACATTGACCAAAGGCAATACCATATTGCGTAAACGATCAGAAGCGTATTCTACAAGGTAGACCGACGCGAGAATACATAGGGGAACAGCGATAATGAGGGACAATAACGTCACCCATATGGTTCCCAAAATAAAAGATAGAAAGCCGAATTTTCCTTTTAAAGGTGCCCACACACTTTCTGTCAGAATGGATCCAATGGAAAACTCCGACAATAGTGGTAAGGCTTTCCATACTAAGCCAACGACAATCAGTACAATGACTAAGCTAGTAATCCCCAATAAGCCCTGCGATAGCCTCTGCGCTATTTTATCTTTTACTAATCTGTTTATCACTGCTACTTAATTTTTGTAGTTGTTCTGCAATTATATTTTTCTCCAAGGGAACATAGCCATTTTCTAATAGGTAGGCTTGTTGTTTTTCTTCCAATACAAACTCAATAAATGCTTTTAAGAGTTTGGTTTGTTTATCGTTTCGTACTACAAACATCAGCTCACGTGCGGGAGGTGATGGATATTTTTGTTGCGCTACTGCCGACGTTAGTTGATCGATATTGTCGTAAAAGTTCTCATCCGCATCAATTTTACCGTTCTTATTAAGATCTATCGGCAAGGCCGCAATGTTCGCGCTTGTTTTCTTTGTCTTTAGATCGTAGACATAGTTGATATTATTGAAACCTATAGCGAGTTCATTATCTTTAATGGCTTGCGCAAGTCCAGGGTCGCCAAATATCCCGATACCTTTCAGGTCTTCTTGGTTTGATTTAAAGAACTTAGCCCAAGTTTCTGCTGCACCGGCAGCATCCGAACGGACATAGACTTCTATTGATTTCTTCACAAAGCGGGGATCTATATCCGACCATAACTTGTACTTCCCGCCGAGGAAAATACCTTTAAGCTCGTCCTGCGTAAGACCACGCTCTCGAATTAACTTAAAGTTTGGGTGCTCTGTATTGATGGTTCCAATCACAGCATCATTCGCTACGAGAATTGGAAATGCACCTTTCTCTAATTCCTGCGGGTGTAAATCGCGTGATACCAAACCGATATCTACCATATTTGTTAACACGTCTGCGATTCCTTTTCCCGCGCCACCTGCCGAAATGTTGAAGCGTACATCGGGATTCTCTTTTTTGAAATCCTCACTCCATAATACAGCTAATGGATAGAGCGCAAAGGCTCCAGAAATTGAAATATTACCAATATATCCGCGCTCTGCATCGTACCCTTCAGAAACCTTTGGCGCACAACCTTGCAAAGAAAGTATAGCTAAAAGACTGAATAATACGGATTTACCTTGTTTCATGGACTTGTGTTATGCTTTGTATTTGTAATATTTCTACAAATATATACTAAATCACTAGATATTATATATTATTTATACAGAAAATTTATACATTTGTCCATTGAATCTTAACAATACAATAAAATAAGATCGGGTATATTGAATTATTTATAATACTAAGAGAGTTGTAACATGCAGAGTTTTCGCACGGAATTAGAGAATCCAGTCGTAGAACAAGAGATAATCGAGCTGGAGAGAAAGATTAGGAGTTATCGGAAAGGGGAGATCCCTGATGAAAAGTTTCGCTCATTAAGATTGGCAAGGGGAGTTTATGGTCAGCGTCAGCCTGGAGTGCAGATGGTGCGCATTAAATTACCTTTTGGGAAAGTTACTTTTAAACAATTGCTAAAGATTGCGGATATCTCCGATGAGTATGCGAGCAAGAACCTGCATTTAACAACACGTCAAGATATTCAGATTCACTTTGTGAGCCTCGATAAAACGCCTGAATTATGGGCAAAATTAGCAGAGGATGATATTACCTTGCGCGAGGCTTGTGGAAATACCGTTCGTAATGTGACGGCTTCAGCGACTGCGGGTATCGATCCAGACGAGTTGTTCGATGTTTCGCCTTATGCACAGAAAACATTTGAATACTTTCTGCGAAATCCTGTTTGTGCAGAAATGGGCCGTAAAATTAAGATGTCTTTCTCTTCAAGTGAGAAGGATTCTGCATTTTCATATATCCATGACTTTGGTTTTATTCCCAAAGTAAAAATCGTTGATAACGTCGAGCAACGCGGTTTTAAAGTGATGTTAGGTGGTGGTCTTGGCGCTCAACCAATTTTAGCTTATGAGATCTTTGATTTCTTGGGTGAAGATGACTTCATACCGTATATCGAAGCTACACTTCGTGTCTTTGATCGCCATGGCGAAAGAAATAACCGTAATAAGGCTCGTTTCAAATATTTGATTCAAAAACTTGGTTTAGAATCTGTATTAGCATTAATTGAAGAAGAGAAGATTGCGATTAAAACCAAGAAGGTAATCGTTGATCGTAACCTGATTCAACAACCGGCAGCGCCGACTGCGGATGTGCTTCCTGAAGAACCTATAAATGCTGTTGCTTTTGAAATCTGGAAACAGACGAATGTCTTTGAACAAAAGCAAGCTGGCTTCTACGGTGTATACGCGAATATTCAAACAGGTGATATTGCTACCGAAAAAGCGAGAGTTTTAGTTGAAGGCTTGCGTGGTCATATTGCTGACGATATTCGTATTACTCAAGATCAGAATTTACTGTTCAAATACGTGAGAGAAGAGTCGATCGCTCATATTTACAATGTGTTAGATTCTTTAGGTTTTTCAAAACCTGGACATAACAGTACAGCAGATATCACCACTTGTCCTGGTACGGATACCTGTAATCTTGGTATTTCCAACTCAACGGAAATGGCGCGAGTATTGGAAAACTATATCCATGAATTCCATACGGATTTTGTATTCGAACAACAGTTGAAGATTAAGATATCAGGATGTATGAACTCATGTGGTCAGCATGGTTTGGCACATATCGGGTTCCATGGTAGCTCAGTAAAAGCGGGTGGAGCAGTTGTTCCAGCGGCGCAAGTGATGTTAGCAGGCGGAACGATCGGAGACGGTAAGGGTCGTGTGGCTGAGCGTGTGATTAAAGTTCCTACAAAACGCGTGTTACAAGTAGTCGATGTTCTTTTTACTGATTTTAAGGCGAATAAGACGGCTGATCAGAACTTCCATGACTATTATGATCAACAAACAAAAGACTATTTCTACCGCTTATTAAAGCCGCTTGCGGATTTAACAACTTTAACGGCAGATGAGCATATCGACTGGGGGCATGAAGAGACCTTTGCGACAGCAATTGGTGTTGGTGAATGTGCTGGTGTTGTGATTGACCTTGTAGCAACTTTATTATTGGAAGCTGAAGAGAAATTGGACTTAGCGCGTTTAGCTTTAGAGAACGGACAATATGCGGATTCAATCTATCATGCATACAGTTCATTTGTATGGACCGCAAAAGCTTTATTGTTGGATAAAGGCATTAATTCATCTACGCAATCTGGCGTGATTCAGGAATTTGATAATCATTATGTGAATGAAGGATTATTTACTTTCCCGACAAGCTTCGCTGATCGCGTGTTGCAAATCAATAAATACGAACCGTCGAAGGAATTCGCCGAGACTTTTTTAATCCAAGCGACTGCATTTAGTTTAGAAGGTGCTGAACGTCGTGAAGAACTAAAATCGGTAAATCAATAATTAGGGAGGGGAAAAGAATGAAAGAAATTAGACCGAAAGTGACGCTAGTTGGTGCAGGACCTGGAGATCCTGACCTCATTACACTAAAAGGAATTAAAGCAATTGAAGCAGCAGACGTTATTTTATACGACGCGCTAGTTAACGAAAGTTTACTAGACTATGCTAGCCAAGATTGCACAAAGATATACGTTGGAAAGCGTGCAGAACGCTTGTCGACTTCACAAGATCATATTAATCAGCTACTGGTTGATTATGCTTTAACACATGGTCATGTTGTACGATTAAAAGGTGGAGATCCTTTTGTTTTTGGGCGAGGTGGTGAAGAGTTAGACTTCGTTAGACAATTTGATATACCTACAGCCGTTGTGCCGGGTATTTCATCGTCGGTAGGTTTAACAGGCTTGCAACAGATTCCATTGACTTATCGTGGTATCTCTGAATCATTTTGGGTGATTACTGGCTCGACAAGCGATGGAAATTTATCAAATGACTTGTATAAGGCTGTAGAAACCAATGCGACTGTCGTCGTATTAATGGGCTTCTCGAAGCTTCGTGAAATTGTTGCACTATACCAATCGTATGGAAAGTCTGAGTTACCAATTGCATTGATTCAGAATGGTTCATTGCCGAACGAGCGTGTGGTATTAGGTCGAATTGATAATATTATTCAAGAGGCTGAGCGTAGTTTGGTTGGGGTGCCAGCAATTATTGTACTAGGTGAAGTCGTTGCCAAACATCTCGAATTTGAAGCTGTTAAACAAGAAGTTGCCACGTTAAATACCGCATATTAAGCATGAATACTTTATTCCCAATATACGTCAAACTTGACCAGATCAACACCTTGTTGATTGGCGGGGGAGCTGTTGGTTTGGAAAAGTTACAAGCCATGCTAAATAACTCACCGAAGGCGAATATTAAGATTGTTGCGCGAGAGGTGTCTGATGCAATTGTGGCGCTCGTTGATACGAATTCACGCTTATCCTTGGAAGTCAGAAGCTTTGTAGAGTCTGATTTAACGGGCATTGATTTGCTGATTATGGCTACCAATAACCCGGAGTTTAATGAAGAAGTCCAACAATTGGCGAAGGAACGTCATATCTTGATGAATGTTGCCGATAAGCCGGCTTTATGTGATTTCTACTTAGGATCCGTGGTACAGAAAGGGAATCTAAAGATTGGCATTTCTACCAACGGAAAGTCGCCGACTATTGCGAAGCGCCTAAAAGAGTTTTTAAATGATTTATTGCCAGAAGAGATTGATGAAACATTAAACCTGATGGCAGATTATCGAAATGACTTGAAAGGAGATTTCCAACAGAAGATTAGCACATTAAACGCACATACCGAATTATTAGTGAAAGGGGGAATACATGATCGAGCAAATTAAAAGAGATTTAGCAGGCTTAGACGCCAAATCGATCTTAACTTACGTAGAAGCACATTTTGGATCGGAAGCGGTCTTTTCTACATCCTTTGGAATCGAAGATCAGGCCATCACGCATATCTTGGCGGAGATCAAGTCGACAGCAAATATTTTTACACTTGATACGGGGCGCTTATTTCCAGAAACCTATTATGTGTGGAATCGAACATTAGATATCTATAAGCTACCGATAAAGGCTTATTACCCGCAAACTGTTGCTGTAGAGCAGATGATTAGTGCCAAAGGACCGTCTAGCTTCTATGAGTCAGTAGAAAATCGCAAAGAATGTTGTTTTATCCGTAAGATAGAGCCATTGAAGCGCGCGATCAAGGGATACAAGATCTGGATCACCGGTATTCGTGCGGAGCAATCTGAAAACCGCGATCATATGGAGTTTGTTGAATGGGATGATGCAAATCAGATTATTAAGATTCACCCGCTATTTCATTGGAGTCTGGAAGAATTAGAGGCTTATTTAAAGCAGCATTTTGTGCCTTATAATCCTTTACATGATAAAGGGTTCCCGAGCATTGGCTGTCAACCCTGCACCCGAGCGATTGCAGCAGGAGAGGACTTCCGCGCTGGCCGCTGGTGGTGGGAAGATAAGAGCAAGAAAGAGTGTGGGTTACATGTTACAAGTAAATAATAGATTAAAGAATGGATTACTTAGATCATTTAGAGGCGGAGGCCATTTATATATTAAGAGAAGTTGCTGGGCAGTTTGAAAAACCAGCTTTATTATTCTCAGGGGGTAAAGATTCAATTACCCTAGTTCACTTAGCAAAGAAAGCATTTAGACCGGGGAAATTTCCATTCCCATTGGTACATATTGATACCGGACATAACTTTCCGGAAACTATTGAATATAGAGATTGGCTGGTAGAACAGACTGGAGAGAAGCTTATTGTAGGCTATGTGCAAGATAGTATTGATGCCGGTAAAGTAGTCGAACAACGTGGTAAAAATGCAAGTAGAAATGCGCTTCAGACAGTGACTTTATTGGATACGATCGAAAAGAATGGATTTGATGCTTGTATTGGGGGCGCCCGTCGTGATGAAGAAAAAGCGAGAGCGAAAGAACGTATCTTCTCCGTGCGTGATGAGTTTGGTCAATGGGATCCGAAACGTCAGCGTCCTGAGTTATGGAATATCTTCAATGGTAAGATTCAACGAGGAGAGAATGTTCGTGTGTTCCCAATCTCCAACTGGACAGAATTAGATGTATGGAATTATATTAAGCGTGAGAATATTGCCTTGCCATCTATCTATTTCAGCCATGAACGGGATGTCGTATTTAGAAATGGACAGTGGATGGCAGCAGACCCTGTATTACTGATTGACGACCAAGATATCGTTGAACATAAATCAGTGAGATTTAGAACAGTAGGTGACATGACGTGTACGGCTGCAGTAGATTCAGTCGCAGTTGAATTAGATGATATTATTGCTGAGATTAAAGCATCGACAGTTAGCGAACGTGGTGCTCGTCTTGATGACAAGGTATCCGAAGCAGCAATGGAAGAGCGCAAGAAACAAGGCTATTTTTAATCTATTAATTCACGAAATTCACATGAATATTATAAAATTTATCACAGCAGGATCTGTAGACGACGGTAAGAGTACATTAATCGGTCGTTTATTATATGATACGAATTCTATCTTGGATGATCAGCTTGAGGCTATACAGAAAGCGAATCGTAAGAATGACGATGGTACAGTTGATTTAGCTATTCTAACCGATGGATTGAAAGCAGAACGCGAACAAGGAATTACCATTGACGTTGCCTATAAATATTTCCAAACCGAGAAACGTAAGTTTATTATTGCTGATGCCCCTGGACATATTCAGTATACCCGTAATATGGTTACTGGAGCCAGCAATTCGGATCTCATTATAATCTTAATCGACGCTCGTAAAGGCGTTATTGAACAAACGAAAAGACACTCATTCTTAGCTAAATTACTGGGCTTGAAGAAGGTGCTTGTATGTGTCAATAAGATGGACATGATGGATTATGAACTTGCTGTATATGAAAATATTAAGAGTGAGTACCTAAAGTTAGCCGATAAGCTGAAGCTCGAAGGCGTTGACTTTCTTCCCGTATCCGCACTGAAAGGTGATAATATAGTAAATCGTTCAACGCGTATGGACTGGTATACAGGGCCTTCCTTGTTAGAATACTTAGAAGAAGTCAATATTGAAACGCATACCAACAAAGGATGGCGCTTCCCAGTACAATGGGTCGTAAGACCACAAAGCGCAGATTTGCATGACTATAGAGGCTATGCGGGTCGAGTATTAGGAGAGGGCTTGAGAACAGGTGAAGAGGTGATTGTTTTACCTAGTGGAAGTCGTTCTAGAGTTTCGTCAATTGAGTTCAACGAACAAAACTTAGAAAGCGCACAAGCTGGCGCATCAGTCATTATCCATTTATCAGATGACGTTGATATATCGCGTGGAGATATTATTGTAAGCGCTTCGCACCCAGCATTAACAGATCGGAATATCGAAGCTAACATTTCTTGGTTTGAAAATAAAGAACTGGATACCAATCAAGTTTATTTATTACAAACGCATTCAAAAGTAACGAAGATTAAAATCCCTGAGATTCTTTACAAATATGATGTACATACGCAGGATCCAATATACAATGAACCAATTCGTTTAAATGATATTGGACGTGTTCAGATACGATCTGCTGAAGAAATAGTATTTGACAGGCAAGAAGATTTCCCAGAAAACGCAAGAGCAATTATTATTGATCCTAGGACCAATATTACAGTAGCTGCAGCGATTATACAATCTGCATAAATATACAGAGACCGCATTGGTATTCTGTTGGATGCCGGCGGTATCGATGTGCGCCTTACAAACCTGAAGTTCATCTGAAAGGTAGGAGATGGGCTGTTCACAATATTGAAGATTATCGGTAACCAAATCCGCTGATTTTGATTGTATTACGGTTTTAGTGTAAGCCTTTAGATGCTTGAGCGAAAGATCATTTAAAATTATTGCTGTCTGATTTTTGACAGCAGTAATTTTAACAATAATACAATCATTTAATGTTTTGATAGAGTTTAACTTTTGTAAGGATACGATTTCATACACCCCAAAGCCGACGACTCATCCAAAGAGTAAACCCCTACTTATCTAGTTACCCTCTTCTTAAGGTATTGTAATTTATCTTTGAGGTTAAAAATGTGTCAACATAATTTCATATCTTAATGTCGATATATTTATTATTCAAGCGTATTCCCAATACAGCAAAACTATGATTCGAATTAAAACCGTTTTCCTTTTATGTTTATTTTCCATATTTCTTTTGTGCGCATGTTCTTCAGGATCAAATAATTGGAGTGAGAGTCCTAAAATCGTTGCTGGCACCTCCAAACTAACAGGCAAAATCATTAATGCAGACCAACTGAATAAGGATAGTATCATAATCAATCTTAAGGTTCTATATCCAATAACTGGCGAGATTATGCATTTTGAAACCTTAGCCGACAGTACAGGATATTTCTCTTTTGATTTCGATGTGGAAACAGATACAGCAATAGTATCCTTGAGTTCTAATGTTGTTCCTGATAAAGTTCTTAAGGTTAAAGCAATTAATGGAACGACTAGCCATATAGAGTTTAGCTATATAGATTCGGAAATTAAAAGGATATCTATACAGCCAGAGATGAATAAAGCAGATATGAACTTAAGTCATCGCTTGTTAGTTACGATGGCGGAATACAGGGCTGATAGATCGCATAAATCATATTATAATCAAAGTCCGGATGAATTTTTAAAGTTAGGAAAGCTTGTTGTGTCGGAACGTACCGAACTATTTTTGGAAAAGGAAACTGCACTTTCCGAGGAATTTCGACAATTACTTCGAAAAGAGCTATCTCTTTTTATTTATAGCGCCCATGTGTTTGATTATGAGCAGGCGATGAAACTAAATTACAGAAATGCGACAAGAAAGGATGATGTGGAAAGCGTCGTTTTCAATAAGATTGACCGTAGCTACTATCGATTTCTAAAAGACTTTGACCTTAATGATCCGCAATACTTGCAAGCCTTCAGCTTCCCAGAGTTTCAGGGTGCCATCCTTAATAACGAGGTGCTTGCGATCCCAAAGATTGAAGAGCAAGATATCCCGACATGGATGACAGCTGTAAAAGCTATTTTAGCCGATCCTCTTGGCTTTGATAAGGGGCCCTACTATGATGTGCTTGCCGCTAATGCTTATGGCCGGCAACTTAATGAAGAACATAAGCCATTAAGTGAGACACAAAAACGAAATATTGAACAGTATTGGAAAGAAGGAGAGATTGCTAAGATACTATTGCGTAAAAACAAAGCTGTTGAAGAAAAAATAAAAGTTAAGTCGCCGACGATAATTAATGATATCAGTTCAGTTAACAAAGAGCAGGTTATGGATACCATTTTAGCAAAATATAGGGATAAAGTTGTATTGGTAGACTTTTGGGCAACCTGGTGCTCGCCATGCTTGGTAGGTATTAAACAATTCGAAAGTACAAAAGCTGATTATCACAATAAAGATGTCGTTTTTGTCTACCTAACGAATGGCTCTTCTCCAAAAAAGCTGTGGAATGAAAAGATAAAAACTATTGGTGGTGAGCAATATTATTTGACAGAAGAGCAGTGGATGTATGTTATGAATCAATTTGGATTTGAAGCGATACCCTCATATCTTTTGTACAATAAAAATAGCGTTCTAACTAATAAATTCACTAGCTTTCCGGGAATCATCCAACTCAAGGATATGATTGATAAGGAACTGAAATAGAAAGCGTCACATTAGCCTTTAGCTTGTAATTTTGCCTGATACAATCTAGCCGCTGTTTATACAAAGCGAGGCGACTTATTTTTTCCTATTTTACTTCGCTTAACTATATATAAAAAGGTACAATAAATCCGTGATATACGAGAATTTCATATATCAGCTGTTTAGCTCTACTGGATTGCGAAATCTCAAAAAACGCGATGCTGAACTATATTGTAAATTTTTAGCGACAAAAATTTAAGTGCAACTATTATTCTTCGAATTTTCTTAATAATTACTCTTAACATTGAAAATGAAATTTTGATAGTAGCCACTATTAGTCTGAATGCAGTAGTTATATGTTTTTGTGGGAGAAATATATGCCTATTCTACTAGTTCTATAGGGATTTCGGTAAATGTACAATCGATTGCTCATCTGTTAGGTATGCAACCAATTTAAGTTAACCCCGACAATCTATCAATTACAAGCTAAATTATTTAATCTATGAAAGAACCTTGATCGACAGAACTCGAGTCTGAACACTAGCCTTTTATTTTTAGTGTACTGACTTCTTGCATCCAACTTCGTTGGATAAAAACATCACACCAATACTGCAATTCAAAGTAACTAAATTTTATCCCATGAAAATTAATAGTTTATTCTATTGCATTTGGCGTATTTGTGTAATTGCACTGTTAATCATCAGTTTTGCAGTTCCTGCTCACGCTAACAATCATTCCAAACAAACATTTCAAAAGCATTTAGCCGACGTTCGAGGACGCATAGTCGGAGAAGATGGGCGCCCTCTGTCTGGCGCAACGGTATCAATTAAAGGTAGAAAAGGTGCCATCAACACGGGGGCTGATGGCGAATTCATTTTAAAGGAACTTAAAGGTGAAGTGACGATTATCGTTTCTTATTTGGGTTATAAGCAGCGTGAAATAAGAGTCTCCGAAAACTCGAAGGATCTGCTCATCAAAATGGAGCTAAATGACAACACCATGGAGGATGTCGTCGTGACGGGGATCTTCGAACGTAAAAAAGAAGCCTTCTCCGGTGCTACCAAAACCATTAATGCGGAACAGATAAAGGAAATCGGTAACAAAAACGTCCTTCAGGCGCTAAAGACTTTAGATCCTTCTTTAACCTTTGTCGACAATAACCAATTTGGATCGAACCCAAACAGCTTAGCGCGGATTGAGCTACGCGGAAAGACTAGTATTTCGAACAATACCAATTTGGGCACCTTTCGTGATCAGTTAGGCGTCGATCCCAATATGCCTCTAATCATATTGGATGGTTTTGAATCTTCACTTAGACAAATTACAGACTTAGATATCAATCGGATTGCCAGTGTAACTATTTTGAAGGACGCCTCTTCAACAGCATTGTATGGAGCTAAATCTGCCAATGGGGTTATTGTTGTTGAGACTGTTAAGCCAAAGCAAGGGCAAGTTATGGTGAGCTATAACGCCGATGTAAATTTTAACATTGCGGATCTCAGCGATTTCAATATGATGAATTCGGAAGAAAAACTGGAATTCGAAAGACTCGCCGGTCGCTTTGAATCGCCTTGGACTTGGCATGCTCATGCTTTAACGCAATTTTATAATGAACGATTAACCGAGGTCAGAAAAGGCGTGAATACCTATTGGCTAAATGAACCGATTGAAAAGGTAGCCGTTGAAAACAGACATTCCATACAAGTTTCTGGAGGAACTCCAGAAATTCAATACAGTATTGGTGGAAATTACCAGGATATCAATGGCGTCATGAAAGGTTCGGGTCGTAATAACTGGGGAGCGAATGTGGACTTAAGCTACAGAAAGAATCGCCTAAATATCACCAATAGAGTTTTCGCCAGTGGATATCGCTCTGATGAAAGTCCCTATGGTAGCTTCTCGCAGTTTACTCGCGCAAATCCTTATTACCGCAAAGATCGATTAAACCAACCTTTTCTGGAAAGGGCAGTGACCGGTTTCGATCAGTATCGTAATGTCCCTAATCCAATGTATAATGCCATGTTGAATTCTTACGACTACGGCAACGGGCTGACCATCAGTAATAATCTAGGATTCAATTATGATTTGAACCCTAGTTTAAGGTTATCTGGTGGATTGCAGTTATCTAAGGGTTCCAACAGTAATGTTTCTTTTCTTTCTCCATTGAATACCTATTTCGAGAAGACAGAACAACTCTTGAAAGGGTCATATACAAATTCAAGTGGTGAATTCTTTAGATATGCTGGAAACTTGGCAGCAACATATAGCAAGCGCATTCAAGAGCGCCATGTCGTCACAGGAAACCTTCGTGCTGATATCAGTCAAGATAAGCAGTCTAGCAGGACATTCACGGCGGTTGGATTTCCAGAAGGTGTAGAAGGGAATCCTGCTTTTTCTTACACTTACGAGCCCAACGCGAAGCCCTACATTTTTGAGCCACCACTGATTCGTCGCTTATCGGCATTAGCCAGCTTCTCGTACGTATACGATAACCGGTATTTTATCGATGGAACATATCGCCTAGACGGATCGACCGCCTTCGGTACAGAAAATAAATATTCCCCATTTTGGGCTGTAGGTGCAGGATGGTCATTACATAATGAAGGTTTTATCAAGAATAATACGGATAAGATCAACAGCCTTATCTTACGCGCCAATATTGGGACTTCGGGGAATCAAAGTTTTGGCAGTTTCTTGTCGGCAAATGTATACAATCTGTCTCCCTATAGTAACTATTTTGGAATAGGGTTTATACAGAATCAGATAGGGAATCCAATGCTAGAATGGCAGAAAACCTTTCAATCCAGTTTAGGATTGGAGCTTGTTATGTTTGAAAACAGACTCTCGTCACGTATTAACTTGTATAGAAAGGTAACAGATCCTTTAATCGTTGCAGTTGATTTGCCTTCCTCTAATGGAACAGCTTCCTACCCAATGAATTTAGGATCCTTAGCGATCAATGGTATGGAAGTAGAACTTGGCTTTTCGCCAATCGTCAATAAAGCCCGCAGAATTGTATGGAACGTTGGCCTGACGGGTTCCTTATTAAAAGGCAAGTATGGTGAATTCGGCTCAATCATCAATTCACTAAACGACGAACAGATCTCCAGTAGTTCTATTCAACGTTACGAAGAAGGTCGGAGTCCAGACGATCTATGGGCTTACAAGTCGTTAGGAATTGACCCTTCGAACGGTAAAGAGGTGTTCTTGACGGCTGCCGATTCCTATACTTATGACTACTTCGAAGCAAACTACAGAGTGGTGGGTAATGCACGACCAATGGTCGAAGGAGTCCTATCGAATAACCTAAGACTTAAGAACTTTACGTTGAACGCATCTATACGTTATAATCTAGGTTCGTCTAGATTTAACAATGCTTTATATGCGCTTACCTCACGTGTTTTAGGCTGCTCATAAGAAACCATCCATCCTAAACCGACATAAGGAGAGATTTCATAAAATCGATCCTCTTTATAGCCATAAAATAGATTGCTTAGATTAAAAAGCACATCTCCATGTAGGTGTACATACTTCAGCTTTTGGATTTCTAACCAATAGCCATCCCAAGGAATTTTTGAATAGCGCTCACCCGTAGAATGTGATAAATTCCCTATCTGCGTTAAGCCATTCCATTGACCTGCATTTGCTCCTACACGTACTCCAACAACAGGCGTAAATCGCTTACCAAAATTCAGCTCATAAACTAAACTCTGACGATCCATAAATTTCATCTGCTTATCATGATTACCAAAAAACATCGAACTTCCTCCTTGAAGACTTACAAACCAATTGTCCCAAAAAGGATTGGTCGCAACACTATATTTATCCTGTACAGTATCACTTTTAATCGTGGTCTTTTGAGCCTGTAGCAAGAAGGGGATGCTAATAAATAATAGAGCAAAGTAGATTTTTCTCATATTCCTAATAATGAATGTTGGTCTGGTGATTTGATAGAAAATTGTTAACGTCTAATGTTTTAAAAAGCTGATCGATTTACCCAATTTATCGGCTGTTAGTAAGCCTATCATTATTTAAAATGATAGGCTCTAAACTTTGAATCTTCAGAAAATTGTTCTGTATAGTTAGAAGTTAAATTGATTTAAAAACACTCCCTATACTTTCTCTTTCCCAACCCTTCTTTATTCTATCCTGGATAATTCAATGGTTTTTATTAATGCGAATAAATTGTGTGATTTATCTTCAGCAAAGGTAATGCTGACGAAAACGAAAAACCTCAAAATTGCCATTTCAATTTATGTACAGCGGCATTTTTCAGTGTATACAATCTATATACAAAGCATATATTTATTCATTTTCCTTTGCTAATATCATATCTCATGCAAGGCTTGTTTGTCTAAGCGTTAATTTGACATAACATGTAGTGTATCAGCCTTATATGAGGTTTGTTTATGCTTGCCATCACAGTTCTTAACAAGCGTTAATTGATGAAAATTTGGCTGTAACTCGCAATAATTACCTTTTTACAGATTTAAGATGTAATGCAATTCGAAATGAAAACTTATAGATTTCTTGTGAGTTTCAATCACTCGAAAATCAGAGAAGATCAGTGTACAAAAAGGTGACTTTAATGAAGGTTGGATATGTACAAAAGGTAACAGTTAAAGGAAATTTACCGGAATAGGGGATGCAAGTCCAACGTCTAGCGAACCTGTTTATGTGATGCATATAAAGGAGAATAAATCAAATCGAGGCATGCATAACGTTGAGATTTTCAAGCGCTGCTGCGTAGGAGTCGGTACTCAATTTATTGACAAAAAAAAGAGAGATGATTTTCACCAATTTGAAACTTTAATTGGAAGCATTGCTATGTATTGATGGAAGGAAAAAAGGGATAGTTGAGGGGTTCGATTGCCCACATAGGAGAAGCTTATCTAACGAAGTTTAGAAGACCTAAATTGGAAGCAAAAAACACGGAAGAAGACTAACGATCATCAAGGGCTACATATGTCATTAATCTTCCTTCTGACTCCCAATTATAGGCCAGTTTCCCTCGAATTGGCTAAGATATTCTTCTATTGGCGTACCCTTCTCCGCATATTTACGCATTATCTTTAGCC
Source organism: Sphingobacteruim zhuxiongii (assembly GCF_009557615.1). NCBI lineage: Bacteria > Pseudomonadati > Bacteroidota > Sphingobacteriia > Sphingobacteriales > Sphingobacteriaceae > Sphingobacterium > Sphingobacterium zhuxiongii. The sequence goes on along the minus strand of NZ_CP045652.1, from coordinate 2,296,633 downwards.
ACTCGTCGAAGTTTTTACGATCCAACTTTTCATAATAGGCTTGAACCATATTGATCCCCATTTCCGCTTGCTGAGCCTTATCATTCGACAATGAAATTCCCTTTCGATATATCGAATCGGCACGCGACAAATCGCCCGATAGCTTATAGGCATAGCCAAGCTCCCGATAGAACCAAAAGTTCGTTGGCTCCGCCTGAATTGCTTTATCCAATACCTCAATCGCATAGTTATATTGCTGTGTCGCATTATAAGCATAAGCTAATTCAAATACTAAGCCCGCAAAGTTAGGATCCTCATCATAAGCTGACATCAGGATAGGAATCGCCCGATCACTAGCACCAACGCTATTGTAAAACAAGCCAATGCTCTTTTTGTATAATAGCGTATTTTCATTTGCTTTATATAGCTTCAACCAATCCGGCTGTACTGGTAATTTCAACTGCTGCCGCTCAACATCCGTTAATAAATGTACTGGATAAGTATTCGCCGATAGGCGCGATTTTATAATACGCGTGAGATCCTCTTGCTGCCCAACAAGCACGCCGTCACGAACGCTAAAGCGTGAGCCAAAATGAAACGTAAATCCCGCCGACTGATCGATATAGATGAAACCATACATATAGGTCGAGTCGCCATCCTGCTTGTCAAAAACAACCCAGTGATCAACCGCTTCATAGATTTTCTTGTCAAAACGAAAGTTCTGTGCATAACAGAAATTGCTAATCAAAATAAATAGTACTACGAACCCCTTCATAACGGCAATAGGCTAAAACTAAACAATTGGATTAATTACATATGCAATATAGCAGATTTATAGTTAAGAAAGAGTTATTTAACTGAGAGTAGGGTTGTTAAATTGTTAATGGGGAGAGGGATAAGGTGTTATTATCAAAGAGCATAAGGCAAGTGGAGTATATATAAAAAAAACTAAAACACTTGGTCGATAAAGATTATATATAGGAAATATTTAATACTTTAGTTTAAATTAGTGAAAACCAATTTTTTAACCAATTATTAAATTAGATTTTGATGGAACAAGATTTAAAAATGAAGCTCGAGCAACTTCATCAGCGTGTTGATGCTCTAAAAGATCAAATAGGCACAGAAGAGGCTACCAAAAATGCATTCGTAATGCCTTTTATTCAAATCTTAGGCTACGATATCTTTAACCCAACTGAAGTCATACCTGAATTTATCTGTGATATAGGAACAAAGAAAGGTGAGAAAGTTGACTACGTAATCAAGAAGGATAATGAGCCCATTATGATTATAGAGTGTAAGCATTGGAAGGAAAAAGCCGATGCTCATAATTCACAACTTCATAGATATTACCATGTCTCAAAGGCAAGATTTGGCGTTCTAACAAATGGTCATACCTATAATTTTTACGCCGACTTGGAAAAGCCCAATATTATGGACGAAAAACCGTTCTTCACGCTTGACCTGAATAACCTGAAAGACTCCAACTTAAAGATATTAGAAAAATTTACGAAGAATGGATATAGTCTAGAAAGTATACTCGATTCCGCTGAAGGGCTAAAATATATTAAGGCAATCAAGACCGAATTTGAAAAAGAATTGCAGAATCCTTCCGATGAATTTGTGAAATTGCTCGTGTCACGATTTTTTGATAAACCAATTATCGCGTCAAGACTTGCGGTATTTAAAGACTATACCAATCGCGCAATAGCCAATTATATTAATGAGACTATTAGTTCGAGACTAAAAAATGCTTTAAGTATAAACGATACTATTCCTTCTAAAGATGCAGACAATGTCGTATCAATCGATGATAATGCGATTGTAAATGAAAAACAGGAGTCTATAATTACTACCGAAGAAGAAATTGAAGGATTCCAAATTATTAAAGCAATCCTAAGGGAAGTTATCCCAGCTTCTAGAATTGCACAACGAGATACTAAATCTTACTTTGGTATATTGCTCGATGATAATAATAGAAAGCCCATAGCACGCCTGCATTTCAATGCTACTAGCACAAAATATATAGAACTCTTTGATCAAGGCAAGGATAATGGTGAAAGAAAGCTTATTACGTCTGTTGATGATATCTATCAATATAAGAAAGCGCTATTGGATACAATTAAGAATTATGAATAGCAGTCGTTAGAAAGTATCGATTTACTTTCACTGCTTTGTAATGATTCCGCAGGCTTAGATCATATTTCTTTCAATTGCAAAGGTGTTGATGAAATCGACAGTGAAATGGTTGAATGAGAGGTGGATTTTGATGGAGAACCAAAATCTTTCTTCATATGGGACATTAAAATGGCCAGATTTAAAGATCCAGAGGGAAATTGATATTATTTAGTTCAAATCTTAGTGTAAATATCCAAAAAGCCATGATATCGATAGGAGCAAAGCCATCATATGCCCCACACAAGAGTGCGAGATTTGTTCAGCCCCGCGATCCCCAGACACAACCCTGAACACCCTTCGGGTCGAACCTCGCCGCGCGCAAGGTTCGAGCCCTCACTCTCGCGCAAAAAAAAAGCCTTTCACGGAGTGAAAGACTTTTTTTTAAGCGGAGAGTGAGGGATTCGAACCCCCGGACCTGTGACAGTCAACAGTTTTCAAGACTGCCGCATTCGACCACTCTGCCAACTCTCCGCGACAAAAGTAGAAATTTTTATTCTCTCTCCAAAACTTATTTGATACTACACTGAAAATGAGCCTAATTAATTTTTAAAGGCACTTTTTAAGCCTTTTTTCTTTTAAAATTTATACCCCAAACCCTATAATTCACTCAAAAAATAATTGAAAATAAAAAATAAGTATAGAAGACCGCGCGAAAACCGATCATGAAATATTACCTAATATCTATAGGAATGATATACGAATACAAATCCTTATAGCCTTGAAATGCTGCTTGTTAATGCAATTATTGCAACTTCCTGCTAGAAAAGGCACCGCTTTTGCTTATCTTAGGCATTACAATAACATAATATATCAAGTTATGATAAAACGTATAAGTATCCCGTTAGTCTTGTTGAGTGTACTCTTTATTTCCTCATGTGGGGTAAATAAGAAGACTCACCAGGCTTTAGTGCAGCAGCATCAAGACCTTGCTGAATTATATCAAAAGAGTCAAGTTGATCTAGCGGAGAGCCGCTCTAGAGTGAAGAGCTTGGAGGATCAATTGGAGCAAGAGCGTAAGAATAATGCTTCTTTAAAAGACGCATTAGCAAGATTACAAGCAACATTAGACAACAGTATTAGCAATACTTCCCAAGGGAATGCCAATATCTCGAAGCTTGTAGATGAAATCAATGCTTCCAATAAATACATTCAGCACTTAGTGAATACCAAAGCGAAGAGCGATTCCTTGAATATGGTATTGACCAATAACTTAACGCGCTCATTAAGCCGCGAGGAGTTAAAAGATGTAGATGTACAAGTATTAAAAGGTGTGGTTTATATCTCTTTATCGGATAATATGCTTTACAAATCTGGAAGCTATGAGATTTCTGATCAAGCAGGAGAGACCCTATCGAAAATTGCGAAGATTATCCAAGATTACAAGGATTACGATGTGTTGATCGAGGGTAATACGGACTCCGATCCGATTGCTAAGGCAAATATCCGTAACAACTGGGATTTAAGTACCCTACGTGCATCGTCGGTAGTCCAAGCATTACAAAACAATTACGGTGTAGATCCTAAACGCTTAACAGCAGGTGGTCGTGGCCAGTACAACCCAATTGCAAACAACAGTTCGCCAGAAGGGAAAGCTAGAAACCGTAGAACACAAATTATTATTACGCCGAAGTTAGATCAGTTTATGGAATTGATTGACAAGGCTCCTGAATCAGCAGAAGTGCCTGATACAACAGAATAATAATAGACTTCATAAACAAAGGCCGCTCCATCGAGCGGCCTTTTTGTTTATGTTGCTAGAGCAAGAAATGCTTAAATCCCATTAATCATCTTTATTTTGTGAAATCCCTAGACGAAGATGAGCATCAATGCGGCAATAACCACTAAGCTCAGGATAACCACTCTAAATTCCTTTTCGGGAATAATCTTCACTAATTTAATGCCAATCCAGCCTCCCAATAAGATAAAAGGTACTGCTAATAAATTGAGGATAAAACCTTCCCAAGACAGGTTCTTCCATACGAACAGCTGCAAAGGGATTTTCGAAAAGTTGAGGATCATAATAAACCATGCGCCTGTAGCCACCAAGGTGAACTTATCCAGCTTCTTTGAGAAAAGGTAAACCGTTAACGTAGGACCCGCTGCGTTACCAATCATCGTTGAGAATCCCGTAATCAGTCCAAATACGGGTGAATACCAGCACTTTTTGGTCAAGTCGGCGCCTTTGTTTAGTTTATCCTGACGATTACCCCAGAGCATAATACCAACCCCGATAACAATACAAGCACCCATTAGTATCCGAAAGATACCATCATCGATATGATCGCCGGTAAAGAGGCCAATCAATAAACCAATCATCGCATAGGGGAGCAGCTTCTTGACTTCGCTCCAGTTAAACTGCTTACGATAATAAATAACGGCTATTAAATCGGCGATACATAGTAAGATCAGTACAATCCCAGTGGAGTACTTTGCGCCAAATAGGAGTGCAAAGAGCGGGACGGCAAGTGTCCCCACATTCTGGATTCCTGTTTTAGAGGTGCCAATTAACACCGCACAAAGAAAGTAGAGCACCCATCCCATTGGTGATGGGATTAATGCGAGTGCATTATCCCACATAATGATGAATCATCTGTAAGACATTCTTGGCATCGATATGTTTGTAATGATGGATATAGCTAGCACAAACAGGCAGCTCATCCTCCGTGTGCGAACTTAAAACCCCAACGACCTGCATACCGGCATTTAAGCCCGCCGTCACACCAGAGAATGAATCCTCAAAGACGATACAGTTTTGGGGATCGACCTGCAGATTCTCTGCCGATTTCAAATATACTTCCGGATGCGGCTTATGTAAAGAAACATTCTCACTACCTAAGGTCGAATCAAAAAACGAACGAATACTTAAAGCATCCAATATTAGATCCATATTGGCTCGCGGTGCTGAAGTTGCTACGCCTAGCTTAAACTCATGCGCTTTCAAATCCGCGAGGAACTCCGAGAGGAACGGCAACGACTTGGCTTCACTCTTATAGATCTCCCGAAATAAGCCTTCCTTCTCATCCTCCAAAGTCAATAATTCCTCACCATAAATTTTACGCCCAAAGAAATGGGTGAAAATATAACTGTTATGTTTACCGTACATATGCTGTTCAAACTGCTTTTCATTATAAGAGATTTGATGCCGCTCAAAAAAGGCTTCAAAAGCTTTCGCATGATAAGGATTCGTATGTGCAATAACGCCATCCATATCGAAGATGGCAGCAACAGAATGGGAAGTAGAGGAATTGATATTTTGGTGCATGTAGGACAATATTTCAAACAAAATTAGTTACGCAGCGCCTTGTCATGAGTCTTGAAATACGATAAGCAAAATTCTAAAAAGTAGGGTAGCATCCGTACTGAAATTACCAATTGGAATCTTTCAAAGCGCATTCAATTATCGCATCCTATGGATAACAAGGACCAAAACAAAGATAGGAGAATTGCGCTAAAGTTTAACGCTAACCCTTTTTAAATAGGTCGTCTTGAAAATTAGTTGCCGTTGCCCAATCTACTTCAGCCGATCACCTAGCATCACGTAGGCCTGATCAATAAAATTATAAAATGCTGAATTTGGATCCGAGCGGCTACCGCCATCGATGCTATGACCTAGACGCACGATAATTAATTCATCCTCGGGTACAACAATCACATACTGTCCCAAGTGCCCATCCATATAGAAATAAGGTTTTTCTTTATAGGTACCCATCCACCAGCCATAACCATATTGTGGTGAATCAGCAAATCGAGGACGTATAGAATGCGCGATATAAGCAGAATCCAACAATTGCTGCCCGTTCCATTTTCCATGTTGCAGATAAAGCTTGCCGAAGCGAGCAAAATCTTTCGCATTGCTGGCAATACAGCAATAAGCCTTCTCGATGCCGTTTTTCTCACTATCTACCTGCCAAAGAGCACTATGTTCAGCACCCATCGGTTTCCAGAAGTAGGTCGACATTAAATCGCTCAAACTTCTATTTGTAGCGCGCTGCAAAGCAATGCCTAACATCTGCGTATCACCACTTTGGTAGATAAAGCGAGCACCGGGCTGCTTATCCACAGGCAATGCCGGAATAGCACCCTGAATATCTTTATCAAAATATAATCTTGTTGTAATGGAGAAAGGGTTATAATAGCTTTCATCCCAGGTAATTCCCGAGCTCATCGATACCAAGTCTTCCATGCTGAGTTGATCCGCATAAGCACCTTGCAGTTCGGGCACAAAGTCCTTCACCTTTTGTTGCAAACCTTTTACTTGGCCCTGCTCGACTGCTTTCCCTAAAATAGCCGCAGTGATGCTCTTCGCCATAGAGAAAGAATTGGACTTCGAGCTGTCGCTATAGCCTCCATAATAGGCTTCAAACCAAACGCTATCCTGATGTATAATCACATAGGCCACTGAACCTAGTCGATCATGAATTCGTTTTAAAGAATCGGTGATAGGAACCGTATTGTAGTCAGCAGATTTCGCCCAAGGTTGCGGGCTCCCAGCCTCTATCTGATGGTTGTCAAAGTAATGGTAATCGTCAAGGTAGGCTGTTTTATGGCCTTGCATATAAATAACGTAAACACCTTTTAGAATATAGTCGACGCCAAAAGCGTACATCGCAATTAGCAATACCAAGATTAAGCTAACAAGCGATATCGCTAGCCATTTAAGGAACTTGAAGAAATGATTCATAGAGGGTTACGCCTTGATACCCTTAAATTTAGGAAAATCTATCGATATTCGCTATTATTTTATGCTTTTCGCTTCATTCCAATAAACATCCATCTCCGCCAAGCTCATATCCTTTAATTCCTTGCCATCTGCCTTTGCTTTCTCCTCTAAATAGTTGAAACGGAAGATAAACTTCTTATTGGTACGCTCCAAAGCATTCTCTGGATTGATGCCGATATGTCGTGCGTAATTGATTAGCGAAAACAGGAGATCCCCAAACTCCGCTTCAGCCCGCTCTTGATTGATCACCTCATTTTGAAGATCAAACTCCGCTTTAAATTCAGCGAGTTCCTCTTCAACTTTCGCCCAAACCTCCTGTTTGTCTTCCCAATCAAAGCCAACTCCGCGAACCTTATCTTGAATTCGATAGGCCTTAACCAAGGCTGGAAGACCTTTAGGAACGCCCGATAAAACTGAAGCATTACCTTCTTTAAGCTTAATGGTCTCCCAATTCTGTTTGACCTGCTCGTCGTTTTCAACCACCGTATCGCTATAGATGTGCGGGTGTCGCGTAATTAATTTATCGCAAATTGCATTGAGTACATCAACGATATTAAATTGTTCTTCCTCCTCTGCAATACGCGCATAGAACACCAAATGCATTAAGATATCCCCAAGCTCTTTCTTAATTTCTGGCATATCATTCTCCAAGATTGCATCGGCCAATTCATACATTTCTTCAATGGTTAAATGACGTAGGCTTTCCATGGTCTGCTTCTTGTCCCAAGGACATTCAACACGCAGGGTATAAAGGACTTCAAGTAATCGTTCAAATGCTTCAGCGGGGGTGTTTTTCGCTGCAGGAGGGATAATAGCCATGGATTTTCTGCTTTTTTTGATAAAACAATAAGCGAAGTTAGCTGTTTTTAAATAAAAATAAGAAGCAACATTATGGAGAAATCAACGTATAAATACGAATCAGCCTCAAAAGCATTGGCACATTTAGCAGAACAAGGATACAATATCGATTTCAATATTGAATTTGAAGAACTGAGTGTAGATGCCGCAGATTATGAAATCGATTACTTATATCGTTATGAAGGAATGACCGATCCGGCAGATGAGTCTACGGTTTATGGAATCCGCAATATCCATAATCAAAAGAAAGGCGTTTTTGTTGCCGGCGACTTGTCTTTAATTGAAGGTAAAAAAAGAGATATTATTCTTGATCTCGAGCTTCGGTACCGGAATAATAGCCGATAAGCGGAGAAGCATTTTTACATGCTGATCAATCCAAAGAACCGGCTCTTTTGCCAAAGATAGGGAAGGCGTACCCTAGTATCGCCTTTTCATCAGATCTCTGGCAAAAAAGGTTCTTTTTTTTCTGCGGTCCGATACATATCCATTGCAGTTGAAGCCTAGCTTAGGCCTAGATGAGTCGTACCTTCTTCGCTTTTCGTTCGTCTCAAACGGTTGAGGCTGGATTAATGAGTGAGGAGAATTCAATCAAGGTCGGGATTTGCCTATTCTTTGTTGGCTAAATGTCTTATTTACGCCTGTATTCGCTTAATGCTGATAACCTTTGTACATTTGTATAGTTAAAACTTATAGCATGACGCTAGTTCAATTAGAATATATCATCGCCGTAGATACCTACCGCAGTTTTGTTGCGGCGGCCGAAAAGTGTTTTGTGACGCAGCCTACCTTGAGTATGCAAGTTCAGAAATTAGAAGAATCCCTAGGGGTTAAGATTTTTGACCGTAGCCGCCAGCCGGTAGTGCCAACAGAAATCGGCGAGAAAATTATCGAACAAGCACGTACCGTTTTAACGGAAAGCAAGAAGATTGGCGATTTGCTGCAAACAGAAAGGGGAGAGCTGACCGGCGATCTACGAATCGGCGTGATACCAACTGTTGCGCCCTATCTCTTGCCAAATGTCATCACCAATTTTCTAAAGAAGTACAGCAAACTCAAACTGCATATTTGGGAATATACTACCGAGCAGATTATTCAGGAGCTAAAAGTTGGAACCCTCGATTGTGGGATTCTGTCGACGCCCCTGCATGAACCCTCTATTCAAGAGACTCCTTTATTTTATGAGACTTTTGTTGCGTATGTTTCTGAGCGAAGTGGATTGTACGGCAAGAAGGCTGTAGGTCCCGATGAGCTTTCCGACGACAAGCTCTGGTTGCTAAATGAAGGACATTGTATGCGTGGTCAGGTGTTGAGCATCTGCAACTATAAGCATAACCATTCCATAGAAGGTACTTTCGACTATAATACAGGTAGCGTGGAAACTTTAAAACGTATGGTAGACCTCAACGGCGGGATTACCATTCTGCCCGAGATGAGCATCATCAATTATAATGATGAACAGATGCAGCATATCCGCTACTTCAAGTCGCCTGAGCCGGTTCGAGAAATCAGTTTGGTGACGCCACAGAATTATGTGAAGAAGAACGCTATCAATACGCTGAAGAACGAGATATTGAATATCGTGCCGGAACGTTTTAAGTCGAGAAAAAAGAAAGAGGTAATGGGCTTTTCGCTGTAAGGATAGATGAGGGGGGCTTTTACCCTCGCTTTTACCCCCGCAACTCCATAATACGACTCACGTATTTCCCAATAATATCAAATTCTAGATTCACCGTTTGACCAACGGTAAGATCTTTCAGATTCGTATGTTCTAGTGTAAATGGAATAATCGCTACAGAGAAGCTATTGCGTTCTGAATTAACCACAGTAAGACTAATACCGTTCACAGTCACCGATCCTTTTTCAACGGTTATATTTTTTGGGCCTGGTTCGTATTCAAAAGTAAATAACACCGAACCATCCTGTGGTTCTGCCGCAATACAGATAGCGGTTTGATCCACATGGCCTTGTACGATATGCCCATCCAAGCGTCCGCCGATTTGTGTACAGCGTTCGATATTGACGATATCACCTTCTTTTAATAAACCGAGGTTACTTTTCTCCAAGGTCTCTCGGATAGCCGTTACCTTATGTACACCAGGTTCGAGTTCAACAACAGTTAAACAAACACCGTTATGGGATACACTTTGATCAACTTTAAGCTCATCACTGATCGCCGAACTGATGTAGAAATGTAAGTTCGCTAACTCTGATTCAATCTTCTGAACAGTACCTATGGTTTCTATAATTCCTGTGAACATATCTATCCTTTTTGATGAATACAAATATACGTTATTGCGCTTGAATAGGCGAGTTTGGGCTACTTATTAAAATAATTTAAAAAAGATTTGCAATTGTGTAAAATGTACACTATCTTTGCGTCATCATAATTTAGGTTTATAATTGGTTATTAAAGGTTTTCATTCTCCCCGTTTGAAAACCTTTATCTTTTAAAATTATTCCCCTGATTCCCAACTAATTAATCTTTTTAAGTTAAAGGACAGCCTTTAATTACATAAATAATTTGCGATTTTCAAGAATATTTTTCTACCTTTGTCTTAGGTTTAGGTTGATTACCTCGATAAGAGGTTTTATTTAAAGCTTGAGCGATCGCCCGATTGTCTCAAGCTTTATTTTTTTTACACCTTCCTGAACTGATTATCAATGTTTTTCTTGGAGCCCATGTTTAGACATATAGTGAGGGTTAATTTGTTAAGCAGGATAGGGAAGGGTGGCTGCTGCTGATTGGAACGTTTGTTCAACTAATCCATTCTTTAATATGCTAATTTCAACATCATAAAATGCTTATATATTGGTGCTGCGTGTTTTATTTGTCTATCGGCAACTGACAACCTGCTTGAAGCGAATTACGGCGCTGAATGATATGATGAGTATGATGTCTAGCGCTGAAAGAAAGATGTATTTATTCCACTAAAACCTAGAACATCATTTGCGCTGATCTAGAAGTTTAGTTCCTTATCTGTAAACAGTCCTTTATAACGAATGCAATAGTAAAGAATAGCTTTATGTTCTGCGAACATGCTAGTTTCCTCTGAATAATATCACAGTCTTCAGTTTAACTAATAGAAAGGGAAGAATTTTATCAGTCTTATTAAATAAAAAGGGAGCCCTTTCAGGCTCCCTTTCACGTTCACATTACGATGATCCGATCTAACTGCCAGACATTAGTCTTAAGGCAGAAATATAGAAAAATCCAGTTCCGTTATTGTTATTCTCACCTGCGGTGATCGTAATTGTAATTTTACCATTAACATCTGGTTTTACAGCTTTGGCCACAGCGATATTTGTCGAGTTGCTAGATGTATTCAATGTGACAGCAACCTCATTGCTGCCTGTACAGATATATTTTGTTTCTCGGTTATCGGAAACACCACCTCTGGCGCCGAAAAAGGATAGGCTATAGCTTTGATCTTTATCCAATCCGCTCAGCTCGACCTTCGATTGCACAATCTTCATTCCTGCAAAGTCGCCTTTTGAGTTCCCGAAATAAGCGTATTTAGAGACATTTGAAGGCATGTTTAAAGGCGTACTTGTACTTGTCGGGCCATCGGCATTAATTCCGTTAAAACGCTCTGTAATGCTTGCTTTGATACCCGTATAAGAACCAAGGCTATCTTTTAAGCTAGCTGAGGTGCCCGCTAAGAAATTAGATAATTGATTCCAACGTTCAGATGCAGCATTATTACCGAAGTCAATAAGCACGGCACTTGTCAATGGACCACCGTTACCACCTTGAAAATCCGTCATTGGCGTTACTTCATAAGGCTTCAATACGGCTAGGTGTGCGGCATTTTGTGCAATAGATGCTTCGAATGTCGATAAGCCTTCCGGTTTATAAGTCATTCCGACTGCAGACTTCTTAAATATGGTTTCAAACCATGTACAAGCCGCGATATAGCGCCCGAAAGGAATCGTTAAATGATATCCATCGCGTGTAAAATTATCTTCAATTAAAGAAGTACGCGCATTCTGAATAGCGGTTCCTGCCGGTACAACAATGTTAATAGGGGCAATGTCTTTCACTTGTTTAGAGACGTCCACAATCGCCTGATACATCTTCATTTGATCTTTATCATAGTTAGCAAAACCTTCATGATTTGAGTTTTGCTGATAAGCCCATGTTTGATGGTAAACGTATTGCACGTTCGGGTTTAAGGCTTTCTCCTTTACGATGTTATAGATTGCTGGTAATGCATCTTTGACCGTTTGGAGTTGTCCAGAGTTTTGACTCACTTGTTGGAAGGAAATATAATCCCAATGCTCATCCAGAATGGCAGTTTCAATAGATACCTTCGGAAAAGATTTTTTAACGCCATCGGCGCCAATTTTACGGTAGTCATAAGCCGCACCGGAGTTTTCAATATTCCTTTTATGTAAATCTAATGATGCTCCACCAATATATAGATTACCTATGATTATTGTCTTTCCGCTCTCTTTTGCTAATTCATATAAATGCGATTCGATCGCATCCTCCGAAAAGCTATTACCGATTGCGAGGATACGAATGTATCCATCGGTAGGTGCCACTAAAGAAGGGGAGATATCGGCATCAGGTAGTTTATTCGGGTTTCCATCCTTTTTACAGGAGAAAGCCAAGCTCATCATCAAGATGAGCAGTAGGCCTTGGGATATTTTAGTGAATAACTTATTCATGTTCATAATTTTTATATAATTGGGACGGATCTTAATAACCTGGGTTTTGAGTCAATACACCTTTAGTTAAATCGATCTGCGTTTGCGGAATTGGCAATAAGACATCGCGAGAGTTCTGGAAGTTCGTCTTTCCGGCGGCATGCAGCGCGCTTTGCGCAGTTCCCCAGCGTACTAAGTCAAAGAATCGATCATGCTCCATCGCTAGTTCAATACGTCGTTCATGACGAATCTTATTACGCAATGTCGATTGATCTGTATCTGTAACATCAGGCAGAACACCTGAAGCTCCGCCACGACGAGCACGCTCGCGAACAGAATTTAGTAAGCTTCGTGCTTCTTCTGATTTACCTAATTCATTCGCCGATTCGGCAAGCATCAAGACTACATCCGCATAACGTAGAATACGGACATTCATCCACCAAGAGCCGCGACTCACGCTGTTTCTCAGCGCAGGATCACTTAAGGTTTTGTGGTTGTACATCGGATTTGGTACTTCCGACGGATACGTTGGCATTGTTTCATTGTATATCGACAAACCAGGTTTTCCGGTCACACTGGAATATAAGATGGTTCTAGCTTTGCGTGGATCACCAGGTTCGTAGGCAGCTTCTAATGCAGTGCTCGGCGTGTTCCAGCCCCAGCCTAAATTCCAATTCCCTGAACCACGTACACCTTGCAAATTGGCATACTGAATACCATTCTTAGTGGTTTCATCAGCAGAGGCTGTGCCTTGAATTTCGAAAACCGATTCTCTACCGTTTTCACCCTTCTCTGAGAAGATATCGCTATAATTCTGCGATAGGTCATACAATCCGGAATTCTTCACGGTATTCGCGGCATCATAGGCTTGTTGCCATTTTTTCTGTGTGATATACGCTTTTGCTAATATACCATTGGCAGCACCTTTGGTTGCGCGTCCTGCAAATTTACTGTCCCAAGAATCTGGTAAGTTCTGCGCAGCGAATTTCAAGTCTTCCTCAATGAAAGCATATAATTCTGCTGCTGTACTTTGTGGAATATTGTTTTGGGTTGCAGGATCTGAAGCCCATTTATCGAATTTAGGAACGCGTCCAAATAAACGTACTAAGGTGAAATAAGCGTATCCGCGAAGGAAGCGAGCTTCGGCAATCGATTGTTGCATCATTTGCTCGTCCTGATTCTGTTTAGATATACTATCGATTTGATAGATGGCACGATTGCTTTGGTTAACTAATCCTAAATAACCTAACCATAAGGCATTTGCGCGACCACTGGTTGCCAGTACCGGGAAATTATCCATTGAGATAACGTCAGCACCACCATCCGACGCCGTACTACCCTTATCAGCGTCATCGCTTCGAATACTTGTCGCATTGACAAAGCCGTCGACATGTACGTTATAGCTACGTAGGTCATTGTAGGCCGAAAATACAAAACGATCATAAGGCGATCCGCCTTCTGGAAAAGGATAAGTATCTTCTGTATATTTTCCTTGTGGAGGAGTGTCTAAAAACTTCTCACAACTACTGAATAGAACAATTGAACATCCTATACTCAGTGCTATTTTTATATATTTTGACATCGTAAATTCTCTTTAACTAATTAAAATGAAAGATTAACACCTAAGGAATAACTGGTTGGCAATGGATAAGTCGCATTATCTGTACCGCCAGCAATGATACTTCCAATAGCTGCTTCTGGTGTATAACCTGTAACCTTACTCCAAGTCTTCAAATTCTGTACATTGACAAAGAATCGCGCTTTGCGAATAAAAGTACGTGCAAGCAAGGCATCGTTAAAACTATAACCTAATTGAATGGTACGAATACGGAAGAAATCGCCCGGCTCTAAGAAGTAAGAACTGAACTTGTAGTTGTTTCCGCGACTGTTATCTAAAATAGGTTCAACATTGCTCGTGCCCGGACCTGTCCATGCATCCAAACGATTGCTCTCATAGTTTAAATCCGCAAAATTACGTGTTCTACGTTGTGCGTAGATCTTATTGCCAGCAACTCCACTACCTTCAATTTGGAAGTCAAATCCTTTGTACCCTAAAGAGAAGTTAATACCGAAATTATGTGGAGGGAATGGTGTTCCTAAGTATGTTCTTTCCTTTTCAGTGATTGCTCCATCGCCGTCAATATCTTCAAACGCAATATCCCCAGGAGCAGAACCAGGTTGTACAGCCATATTCTCGATATCATCTACAGTTTGGTAGATTCCAATTTGCTTGTAGCCATAGAAATAACCAATTGGCTGTCCTGTCTCCGTCACGTTCGCACCCTCATTTCCTAATACTCTAAAGTTGGTGTTATCTCCAATGGAGTTAACAATATTCTTATTGTAAGAGTAGTTCGCATTAATACCGTAACGTAGTTCATCTAGTTGGTTATTCCAGCCCATCGAAACCTCTATACCGCGATTGGTGATTTTGCCTAAGTTAGTGAAATAACGATCATCTGTCGCGGGCAGAGTCAACATCGTCAAGATGTCGCTTGTCGTACGGTCATATAGATTAATTTCGGCATTAAACTTATTGTTGAATGCTTTAAGATCAAGTCCTAGATCAATACCCTTAACAACCTCCCAGTGTAAGTTAGGATCTGGAACATAATCTGCTTTTACCGAGGTGTAGATATTGTCGCCAAAGACTGCAGTATTTGCATTTACGAGTCCTGGTAAGTAAACATTGTCTGCGACACCGTTGGAGTTTCCTAATTTACCCCAGGCAAAGCGTAATTTCATAAAGTTAATCTTCTCAACATTTTCGAAGAAGGACTCTTCGGATACAACCCATCCTAAACCTACGGAGCCAAATGTTCCCCAACGGTTTTTAGGAGCAAACTTTGATGAACCATCGCGACGTACTGTTGCATTCAATAAGTAGCGATTCTTATAAGCATAACTTGCACGCGCAAATACACCCGCTAACGTGTTTTGGGAGCCTTGACCCGAATAACTACCTTTCGGGTTCGAATCTTGGTTAATAATATCCAAATACCAGTAGTCTGAGTTTGGAGGTACATTCGTTGATGTATCGCGTCGAGAGCCCGATAGTTGGGTGTAATCATTAAATACGGTCGTAAAACCACCTACCGCAGTTAATCGATGATCCTCATTGAAACTCTTGTCCCAGGTTAAGGTATGATCTTGTTGGAATCTTCTAAATTCCTCATTCCTTTGATTTACGGAAGTAAAGACACGATCGTCTTGAAAGAAACTGTCAGCACCACCGTTTTCGCCTAAATACATGTAACGTGCAGCTAATGGAGAATAACCTCTAGTGTTATTGAATCCAAGGTCTGTATACACGGTTGATTTCCATTTCAAGCCTTCCATAATTTTTACTTCAGCAAATAAGCTACCTACAAAACGGTAACCGCGTGGTAATGAGGTGCCATCTAAACGATCTAAGGTAGCCATCACGTTTCCAACCTGTGCACGTTGGAAGGAAGGCATACCATAGTAGGTATTCTCATCATATTTAACACCAACAATAGGTGCTGACCATAAAGCATTGGTCAGGGTCACATTGGTCGAATTCATATTCCAATATGATCCAGAGATATCACCACCAATTTTAACACGCTCTGAGATCTTTAACTCGGAATTCAATCGCGCTGTAAAGCGTTCATAATCCCCATTACGTACAACACCTTCTTGCTTGTTATAACCTAAGCTAAAGTGTGTAGAGGACTTTTCTGTTGAGTTAGAAATACTCAGGTTGTTATTGGTATTCATAGCAGTTCTCAATACTAAGTCCTGCCAATCGGTGTTCGCTGTATATTTGCTATAATCGAATGGTGCTTTACCTAGATTCACAAGTTGCATATCATATAGCCTTTTAAAGCCTTCAGCATCCACTAAATCAATGCGATCATTGACTTGATCAAAGCCTACAGAACCTGAGAAGTTAATACTTGTTCTTCCTTGGGCAGCTTTTTTTAGGGTTACCGCAATAACACCATTGGCACCACGTAAACCGTAGATAGCAATGGATGAAGGGTCACGTAAGACATCTAAAGACTCAATGTCTTGTGGTGATAAGAAGTCAATATTATCATGTAGAACACCGTCAACTACATATAAAGGGTTGGCGTTATTGGTACTATTTACACCACGGATACGTACCGTAGGTGATCCGCCGGGAGTACCAGAGTTAGAAATCGTTAAACCCGCAACCTTACCTTGTAAAGAGCTAATAGGGTTTGCATTTGGCATGTTCGCAATCGCTTCTCCTTTCACTTGCGCAATAGAACCTGTTAAATCAACTTTTCTTTGCGTACCGTAACCAACAACGACCACTTCTTCCAAAGTCTCGTCTGCACTCTGTAGACTGATGTTGAAAAAAGTTTGATCCCCAACCGGCATTGTTCTGGTAACATAGCCGATAAAGGTAAAAGTGATGGAATCGGTAGGGGAGGCTTCTAGTGTGAATTTCCCTGTCTCGTCGGTTTGCGTAGTCACCGGTTTTCCCTTGAGGGCAACCGTAACACCGGGAATGACTGTCGAGCTTTGTCCGTCTTTTACTGTTCCTGAAATTGTGCTCTGGGCATAAGCGTGTTGTATGCCAAATACAATGCAGAAGAACATAAATAGATGCTTCATATGATTTGGATTTATAGATTTATAAATAGGTGAACGAGTATTGTTTCTTTATAAACAAAGGTTGTGATGTATTCGTTTGATTGCAAATTATCCATTAACACATCTCTACATCAATATAAAGCATACTGCTCAAATGGAAGTTTGCACTTACTTAACATATTTATAACCTGATATTTATCACATAAACACACCTCTCATCTTTATACCGATAGTGTTTAAATTACACTAAATGCTAAGTGAGGTAATGATGTAGTAAAAAATGCAATAAATGTTCTATTTCTATGTTATTTCGTTCAAGTAGGATAGTGCACTAGCGTTTCTACCACATACCTTCTGTAGATGATTCCCTACAAATATGCGACCGTAATTCCATATTTAATAAAAGGCTAAGAAAAATTTAATCGATTATATCGTAATTAGTATCCCGATTCTTGAAAAACTAGCGGCAAACCTATATGATGAATACATTACTACCATTCATCTTATGCTTGATCCTATTGATTGTCTTTCTGACAATCTGGGCGAATAAACTGCGAATTGCATATCCCATTTTACTGGTACTAGCAGGACTGGGGATTAGTTTTATTCCAGGACTACCACTTATCAAAATCGATCCTGATTTAATCTTCTTTATCTTTCTCCCGCCCTTGCTGTTTGAAGCTGCATGGTCTGTATCACTCAAGGAAATGAAGAAATGGTGGCGTATTATCGGAAGTTTTGCTTTCCTGGTCGTATTCTTTACAGCTTTCATGGTAGCAATGATCACAAATCAGATTATACCTGGCTTTAGTATCGCGCTCGGATTCGTATTAGGGGGCATCGTTTCTCCGCCGGATGCTGTTAGTACTGGGGCAATTACTAAATTCGTAAAGATCCCAAAGTCTACACAGGCAATACTGGAAGGCGAGAGTTTACTAAACGACGCATCTTCGCTTATTATCTTTCGCTTCGCACTTGTAGCAGTCGGAACCGGTAGTTTTATATGGCAGGAAGCCAGTATTGACTTTCTATGGATGCTCGTCGGTGGTGTAGGAATTGGTTTGCTTATTGCATTGATTTTTATATATATACACAAGCATTTATCAACTGATGCTCCATCTGATATTGCGCTCACCTTAATCGAACCGTATTTTATGTATTGGCTGGCAGAGCAATTCCATTGCTCAGGTGTACTGGCCGTAGTTGCAGGAGGACTCTTATTATCCTATAAACGATTAAATTTTCTATCTAGCAGCAGCCGTCTGAAAGGCTATAGTGTATGGGAGAGTTTTGTATTTCTGCTCAATGGGATGGTATTCTTACTCATTGGATTAGAGCTACCAGAGATCGTTGCAGGAATTCGTTCCCATGGCATGCCCCTTTCAACAGCAATAGGATATGGTGTCGCAGTGACTATTATTCTCATTGTTGCGAGAATGTTGTCCGCCTATGCCGCGATGCTGGCAACAATTATATTTCGTCCGCAAGTCGCTCATAGTCAACAATTCTCGAAGAGGCGTTGGACGACACCACTGCTGATGGGATGGACAGGCATGCGGGGCGTGGTTTCCCTAGCTGCTGCATTGGCAATCCCGCTCACACTTCCTAATGGGGAAGCCTTTCCTTATCGCAACTTAATTCTCTTTATAACTTTTGTTGTTATTCTATTAACGCTTGTTGTTCAAGGCTTAACATTGCCTTACCTGATTGATAAGACGAAGTTGTTTGTCGGCTTAGAAAGCGATGAAGAACGCGAGCAATCTACGCGCCTACGAATGAAAATAGGGCTAAAGCAACATGTATACAATTTCGTCAAAGCTCGTTATGAGGAAGAGTACATTGGCCATATCGGCATAGAACGTATTTTAAGGCATTGGGAAGATCAATCCAAAGTACAGGACAGTTCTTGGATGGATGATAAAGCCCGTAGAATTATGCTCGATATCTTCGCCGAACAGCGCATGTACCTAACCAACTTAAACAAGGAAGCAGAATTTGACGAAGAGATTATCCGACAACAGATCTATCAAATTGATTTGGAAGAAGAAAGACTCAAATATGTTTAATTTCCTAAGAAGGAGTTAAACTATCCCTTAACACCCATGTAATCCCAATCATCTTCACACAAAAATTTAAAATCTCACATCTAATAGCTACCAAGACATCGTCGCGTTTCATGGTGAATCTTTTGTTAGGCCACTAAGAGCCAGCGAAGGTCGGCAGAAAAAGGGACGTGGAATAAAGCGGAACGCAGTGAGCATTTATGCCGCGAAAGCCCTTTTTCTACCGAAACCTTCGACGGCTATCTTTGCAGCAACAGACGATTCTCCAAACCACCAAACTCAACGTAGCAACGATTTCCTCGACCTTCTTCCTGATATATATCTAAAATCTCATATCTATTATCTAATATCTATTTTCTAGCATATATCCTCAATTTTAAATAATTATTAAATTATACTACCGAAAGCGTTATCTCTCAATAAATCCCTATATTTATTTCTCTGCTAAAAAGAGAAACATGCAACCGACCGCTCGCCAGTTTTCTGAAGCTGATTTATTAACCAAGTTAAAAGACAATCAGGAAGAGGCCCTAATAATGATCTACAATCAATATTGGGATCGTCTCTACTTTGCATCCTATAATTTATTAGAGAATACGGAAGAAGCAGAAGAATGCGTTCAGAATGTCTTTGTAAGCTTATGGAAACGTAGGGCGACACTTGATTTAAACCATTCACTACTCACATACCTTTCTGTCGCGGTCAAATACCAAAGCATCAATTGCCTTGCTAGAATTAATCGTCGTAAGGCATTAAGCAGCGCAGATATCTCAGCTGACTATATCAACACTTTGAATCCCGAACAAGAGTTTATTGCTAAAGAACTATTTCAAAAGCTTTCTCAGAGTATAAATAATCTTCCAACCCAATGCAGAGTCGTTTATAAGATGCGTGCGGAGGAGGGTTTGACCGTACGTTCCATCTCGGAACAGCTTGGAATTAGTGATAATACCGTGAAGATGCACTTGAAAAATGCAAATAAAAAGCTTCGAAAAGACCTACTCATCGCTATCCCCGTCTTAATATCCTTATTGCTACAGCAAAAATAATTTCCTAGGGATACACCCATATCTCATTTCTCATTGACTATTATTAAAACCAAGCGCCAATAATGTCATTAAACCGAGAAAAGATTGAATCATTAGCTGCAAAACTATTGCAAGGCGACATCAGTGCCCAAGAGTTAAATCAATTGAATCAATGGATTAATGATCGACTCACAAAGGCGCCACATGCCGAACAGGTTGATGATTTACATCAATCCGATCATGTAAAGCTAAAGATGCTCCATAACATTCGTACTCGCATAGACAGCAAACCTACAAAACAGAAGCCCTGGAAAAATTATTTATGGTTTATAGCTGCACTTGCTGCCTCCTTACTGATGGTTATGTATTTCAATACAACGCCAATAACTGAAAAACCGGCTGTACGACAGGAAGTCTTGGAACCCGAATTAACCATGCAAGCCGATACCGTCTATCCGGTTACAGGGGCTGCCTATCTTACTTTATCCGATGGGCGTCAAATTCCGCTCGAGAAAGCACAATCAGCACTAATCTTAAGAGATGGTCAATTACTATATGCAGATGGCACACAGGCTCTAGAATCAGCTAAAGCGATAACGCCTGGTGTAGTAACACTCAACACACCTGCTGGATCTCGCTTCTCCTTAACCTTATCCGACGGCACCAAGGTCTGGTTAAATGCTAATAGCTCGATCAGCTACCCATTAAACTTCGCTGGAAACTATCGACAGGTTAGTCTGACAGGCGAAGCCTATTTCGAAGTACATAAGAATGCCAAGCAACCATTTCAAGTAAAGATTGAGAGCGGAATGATTCAGGTCTTAGGTACCGCGTTCAACATATCAGCTTACACCGATAAGAAAATAAAGAAAACTACAGTGATCGAGGGAGCTGTACGCGTCGCTCAGGATGGCAAGAATCAGCCAGAGACGTTAGTTTTAAAACCGAATGAACAAGCCCTCATGAGCAACGAGAGCATTCGTAAACAACAGGTTGACGCCCAAGCAACGATTGCATGGAAAGATGGACTATTCTATTTCGATTCTATATCCGCACATGAAGCATTCTCGCAACTCGCAGATTGGTACGACCTTAATATCCTTTACGAGGGTAATTTATCTGATATCTCTTTTTATGGGGTTATAGATCGCCATAAATCTTTGGGTGCTATTCTCAAAATATTGGAGCGCAGCGGCGTAAAGTTTAAACTGTATCAGCAGGCAGGTAGAAAGACATTAAAAATTATAAAGACCTAATACAATGGAGAAAAGGAGGATGCCTATGATGAATTAAGCTAGCCAAGCTTATTCAAAAAGAACGGATGATGCGGCAAACATCACCCGTAATGCTTTTGGATAAGAAATATACCATACGAATGAACATATTTTATACTTAACCAAACCTAACAAATATATGATTAATCGATTATTAATGATTATGAAGCTGGTTTTTTTAATGACCATATTGTTTACTTTTCAAACCTTTGCAGGCATCAAAGCACAGAAGATTTCTCTAACTGTGAAGAATCGTCCGCTCGGCGAGATTATGAAAGATATACAACGGAAACATCAGGTATCTTTTTTAATTCGAGGAAAAGAGATTGCGGGCACAAGAGTTACCGCAAATATACATCAAGAGGAACTATCCATTGCCATGAACAAACTACTGAATGGCACGGCTTTAAATTGGTATGAGGAGCAGGGCACCGTGGTGATTGTTCCAGGACATGAGTTACCTGCTTATGTGCCTGAATTGGTACAAGAACGCGTTGTCTCAGGACAAGTTACCGATGAAGCTGGAAAACCATTACCAGGGGTTACTGTCGCATTAAAAGGCAGCAGTAGCGTCACAGGTAGTAATGAAAATGGAACTTACAGAATTACCGTTAAGGATAATCAGTCTGTGCTATCCTTCCGAATACTTGGCTATCAACCCGTCGAATTAAGCGTAGGATCCAATATCACATTGAATGTCAAACTGAAAGCCCTCATTAGTGACTTGGATGAGGTTGTCGTTGTAGGTTATGGAACACAAAAGAAATCGACCTTAACTGGTGCGGTAAGCCAAGTTGGTGGTGAAGTATTTGAAAACCGAGCCATTGTCAATGTCTCGCAAGGGCTTCAGGGGGCAATTCCGAACTTAAACATTGCCTTTTCAGATGGTAAACCGACACGTGCACCTGCGTATAATGTCCGTGGTACAACATCCATTGGTCAAGGTGGTAGCGCATTAATTCTAATTGATGGGGTAGAGGGCGACCCTACCTTACTGAATCCCAATGATATCGAATCGGTTTCTGTGCTCAAGGATGCTTCTTCGGCAGCAATCTATGGAGCCCGTGGCGCATTTGGGGTTGTTTTAATCACCACAAAAGTACCAAAGCAAGGCGTAACGCAGTTTTCATACTCCTCCAACTACTCCATCAATAAATTCACAGCAAAGAACGATTATGTTTCGGATGGCTATTTATGGGCGAGTATGTTTAATGAAGCATTCTCCGCATGGAATGATTATAATGCAGTACCTCAGAACGTTAACAAGAGCATGAAATTCTCCTTAGATTACCTCAAGGAGTTGGAGCGTCGCTCGAAAGATCCAAGTCTACCAAAAGTGGAGGTCGATCCAACAACAGGTGAGTATACTTATTATGGGAATACCAATTGGTGGAATGAATTATATAAACCGAGTAGCTTCTCCCATGATCAGAATATATCTTTGTCTGGAAGCTCTGAAAAGGTTAACTATATGGTATCTGGACGTTACATCAGCCGTCCAGGGATTTTTAACTATAATTCTGATGATTACGATTCTTACAACCTCCGAGGTAAAGGAACAATTCAACTGACCGATTGGTTAAGCCTGACAAACAACACTACTTTCTCCAGTAATTCCTACATGAGTCCAATCGGTATTAATGAGGCTAATATTTGGCGTGCGGTTCAATATGATGCGCCCCCGATGGCACCTATGTTTAATCCTGATGGCTCGTTAACCCTTGCCGCAGCTTATTCCGTAGGCACCTTGTATGAGGGTAAAAATGGAACGACAAGCAAGAAAAGCTTCTTCGGGAATACTACAAGCTTATCGACGAAGTTTTTTAATAACAAACTCCGCATAAAGGGCGATTTCACGTATAATCAGACCAACTTAGGAAGTACCCGCATCCGTATTCCAATTGCATATAGCAATATTGCTGGCGCAAGCGAGTTTATTGGCATGAGTACCAACGATATCCAGGAAACGACAGATCAAACCAAATTCATCACCTCCAACGTGTACGGTGAATACGAGGAGCAGCTAGAGGATCATTACTTTAAGGTGTTATTGGGTGGGAATTACGAACTCTCCACAGGAAATGGGCTCTCTGTTTTACGTAACGGACTTATCTTTGACGGCGTCGAAAACATCAATTTAGCATTTGGTCAAGGTATTACAACGGGAGGAAGATATCAGCAATGGAATGTTGCCGGAGGTTTTTATCGCTTAAACTATGCTTACAAGAATCGATACCTATTTGAGATGAACGGCCGCTATGATGGTTCTTCGAAGTTTCCAAACGATGAGCGCTTCGCCTTTTTCCCATCATTCTCTGCTGGTTGGAACCTATCCGATGAACCCTTTTGGCAGGTATCGAAGGCTGCTGTAGGATTATTGAAGATTAGAGGTTCTTATGGTGCATTAGGTAACGGAAGTATCAATCCATATGCTTTTAATGAAACCTATAATATCGCACAACTCGGACGCATCCTCAATGGAATCCGCCCACAATACACCAATCAGGCGGCTGTACTGCCCGATGGACTAACTTGGGAGAAGTCAACCACTGCAAATATTGGATTGGATGCAAACTTCTTGAACAACAAGCTGACTTTAAATGCTGATGCCTATATCCGTAAAACAACGGACATGTTTACTATTGGCGTAACTCTGCCTGCCGTGTTTGGTGCAGGTTCCCCACGAGGAAACTACGCCGACCTGGAGACCAAGGGCTGGGAAGTATCCATCGGATGGCAAGATCAGTTCCAGCTACAGTCGAAGAACTTTAAGTACAGTATCAACCTAGGACTCTCAGACTATGTGGCAACCATATTGAAATACAACAATCCGTTTAAACGCTTAACAGATTATTACGAAGGTCAGCGAATAGGCAGTATATGGGGATTTGAAACTGGGGGATTCTTTCAATCACAAGCTGAGATTAATGGTTGGGCTGATCAACGTTTATATAAATCTTCCGTATCAGGAACCAGCTTACCAGGGGATATCAAGTTTATCGACCGAAACAATGATGGTGTAATCAATATGGGCGATAATACGGTAGACTCTCCAGGAGATCGTTATATTATCGGAAATAGCGAACCACGCTATCGCTTTGGGCTAAACCTCAATACCGAATGGAATAATTTCACCTTGAGTGCCTTCTTCCAAGGCATTGGTAAACAGGATTGGTATCCGGATCGCAATTCTGCGCCTTTCTGGGGGCAATATGTGGCCCAATATGCCAATATCCCGAGCTTCCAATTGGGGAATATTTGGACAGAAGAAAATACAGATGCCTATTTCCCGCGCTACCGTGCTTATTTAGCATTGAGTGCAGACCGCACATTGGGACAGGAACAGACGAAATACTTGCAGAATGCAGCATATATCCGTTTGAAAAATATACAATTCGGCTATAAACTTCCTCAATCATTAATCTCTAAGATTAAGCTACGTGAGGCACAACTGTATCTATCGGGGGAAAACTTATGGACTTATTCGCCTTTTTACAAACTCACTAAAGGACAAATCGATGTGGAGAATATCCGTAATGCTGATCCAGAGCTAGGATCTGGTGGAGGTGGAGGGCATGCCTATCCCATCTTGAAGAACTATAGTTTGGGCGTTCGCGTGTCCTTTTAATTAATTAAATAACAACAAGATGTTTAATTTAATTTTAGTAAAATGAGAAAATTATTAGCCTTAATCATAATTTCATTCACCTTTATTCAGTGTTCTAAGTTGGATCAGGAGCCCAAGGCAGTGATGTCAAAGAATGCTGTATTTGAGAATGAAGCAGGGGTTGCCTTATATGCCAATTCCTTTTACAATTTACTTCCCAATGCCAATGGCGTTATGCGATCAGGGAATGATGAAATGTCGGATATGATTGCAAGGAATACTGTTCCGAGTTACTTGATCCCAAGAGGATTTGGTCCGCAGCAAAGCTCCGGATGGTCTTGGAATGATCTCCGAAATATCAATTCCTTCCTGCAGAATCTCGACAATTCATCACTTTCCGCAGATATTAAGAGAAACTATACAGGAATTGCTCGTTTCTTTAGGGCCATGTTCTATTTCGATAAAGTGGTTCGATTTGGCGATGTGCCTTGGATTAATAAAGCAATGACTGTGGATGATGAGGACTTGTATAAGGGTCGCGACAGCCGATTTGTTGTGATGGATTCGGTGCTTGCCGATCTAGACTATGCTGTAGAGGCTATTGCCTTAACGCAAGACAACTCCCGAACACTGATCACTAAGAATATTGCGCAAGCCCTCAAATCGAGAATCTGCTTATTTGAAGGAACTTTCAGGAAATATCAAACCCAATATGGGCAGGTTAGCACAGCTAATAAGTATTTAGAGGAGGCTGTAAAAGCGTCTGAAGCCATTATAGCATCCAAGCAATTTTCCTTGAATACAGGCGATAAAGGATATAGAAACTTGTTTATTAGCAAAAGTCCCGTAGCAAACGAGGTAATGCTTGCGAATGTATACAGTACGCAATTGGCGGTTTTACATGACGCCAACTGGTATTGGACCAGCGCCACCTATGGTATACGCGCTAGTTTTACGAAGACTTTTATCAATACATATCTGAATATCGATGGAACGCCATTTACCAATAATCCGAATTACGATAAGCTCATCTTTCAAGAAGAAACAAAAAATAGAGATCAACGTTTATCACAAACAATTCGTACGAAAGATTACGGCCGGATTAATGCGAATGTCTTCAGTCTTTCGCCTCCATTATTCTCTTATACCTATACAGGATATCAGCCTATAAAATGGGTGCTTGACGACCGTTATTATGACACCAACAGTTATAATGATAATGTGACTCCAATCTTTCGCTATGCGGAGATTCTTTTGAACTACGCGGAGGCAAAAGCGGAATTAAAGAATCTAAGCCTTGCCGATTGGAATATGAGCATTGGCGCCTTACGCAGCCGAGCGGGTATTACGAATACCGCTTTGCCAACGACCGCTGATCCCTATTTGCAGACGAAGTATTTCCCTGGAATAACAGACCCGCTATTGCTGGAAATCCGTCGAGAACGAGGAATTGAACTTGTATTAGAAGGCTTCCGTTTCCGCGACTTAATCCGCTGGAAGAAAGGTGATTTATTAGAGATGGAATGGGATGGAATGTATGTTCCTGCGTTGAACACCTATATCGACCTCAATGAAGACAATGTGCCTGATGTTTATTTTTATCAGGGCACTTTAAGCGTTTCTAGAATCGCTGGTGTATCGTATATGGATGTTTCTGCAACATTAAGTTCCGGACAAGTCAATCCTTTTCAATTGAAGGGGGGCACCTCAGGAAAGATCATCTGGTCTAACCATATCAAGCGTGAATGGGAAGATTTTAAATATATTTATCCAATTCCAGAACCCGATCGGCTTCAGAACCCAAATTTGGGACAAAATGCCGGCTGGGAAATGAACTAAACAAAACATGATGAAAAAAAATCAAGCTAAACTACTGTTACCCTTATTGGCCATTCTTGTCATTCTTGGATGTGCGACAAAGCGAGAAGCAAAAACCGAGAAGCCCATTAAAGTAATGGCATATAATATACATATTGCGAGTCCACCGAGCATCAAACCTGATTTTTCATTTACAGATCTAGATGCAGTCGCTGATGTCATCAATCGTGAAAAACCAGATTTGGTATCTCTACAAGAGGTCGATAAATATACGGCACGTTCGGGCAAGCAATCACATCAAGCCAATGACTTGGGTGCTAAAACAGGTATGTATGCACATTTTGCAGATGCTGTAGATCGGTCTGAAGGCGTTCAAGGAGTTGCCATCTTGTCGAAATATCCGATTAAGAAAGCGGATCAATATAAGCTGCCTGTTCCTCAAGGATCGAAAGGAGAGACCCGATCGATCGCATTGGTGATTGTAGAGATTGCAGGAAAAGACGTGTTGTTCTGTAGTACGCATATCGACCATATGTCTGATGAAACGCGTCAATTCCAAGTTAATCAAATATTGACTATTCTAGCCAAGTATAAAGGATATCCGATTATCTTCTCTGGCGATTTGAATATGCAACCAAATAGTCCAGTATTCAAAAGCTTCGACGGTGTTTTAAACCCATCGACAAATCAACTATTGACTTTCCCATCGGTAAAACCGAAGCTGATTCTTGATTATATATTATTCAATAATCAGTTTAACGATGCCTTTACATTTAAGCGCTATTATACAGTAGATGAGAAGTATGCATCTGACCATTTACCATTAGTAGCTGAGTTTGTAGCTAAATAAGCAAATCAATTAAGCAAAAAAAATGCGAGGAGAAAATAGACATATTTTCTCCTCGCTTATTTTATCGACCTACGTATATTTCTTATATCCAAAATCTAATGTCTTACATCTAAATACAATCTACCATCTCTCGATATACCTGAGTCGTACCTCAGCCCTTTATTTCGAAAGAAGTGCTACATAAGTCTAGACCTATGCAGACAAGCATAGTAATCTCTTCGCAGCATAGTAAGAAAACAAAAAAGAAGTAAGACTTAGTTTTAAGTAACAATGTGAGGGATTCGGGATACTTTCCCTAGATCACGCGCTCGTACTTGGCATGCAATTTCCAGAAACAGCCCATTTCTTCGGCGGTTACGGTCGCCTTTTTCCAGTCGTTTAACCATAGATCGATGTCTTTGCCATGCACTTCAAATTTCCCAAAGAAGAAATCATTCTCCTTGATATAGAATCCGTAGTGCTTATCCAGGGTATGGAGGATATCGATTTGTAGTTTTTCGAAAAAAAGTATGCTATGTTCTTCAAAAGGGAAAGCTGCGGGATGATGAATTAGTCCATTATGTTCAACGGCGAGCACTTCATTCTTAATTGCCAAGGGAAAGTAAAAAATTGGAAGTCGATCTAACTCAATAGTATTTTCCCCCGATTTCTGAAGGACAGCACGGTTTAGTAAGGGAATGGGGTCCATATTTTTAACGTTTGCGGAATTGCTATCCTCGGCAAAATGATCCTCAAAATTGAGAATTTCATTGACCGTAAGTTTCTTTTCCAGCAAATGCGCAACGGGAATGCCAAAATATTTGGCAATTTGTAGAATTACCGAAATTTTAGGTTCAGCACGAAATTCCTCATACGAAGAAATATTTCCTCTAGTGAGACTAAATAGCTCGGCAAATGCCTGTTGGCTTAAACCTTTTACACTTCGTAGCTTTTTAATATTCGTTCCGATTTGCGTCATTGTCAAAAATATTAAATTTTTATTGCAAAATAATTTTGCATTAATTATCTTTATGCAAACATTATTAGCAAATATATAAAAATATTAGCCAATGCCATTTAACAAAGTTGAAAAATACTTATTGGACCTAGGATTTACGATTAGCTCAAAAAACAGAGAGGAGGGATTCTTTGTCGTCGAGAGCGAAATGGAAGGGATCAAGAATCTGATTATCGGTGTGACCGCACCGCTTATTATCTTCGAGCAATACCTATTTTCTTTGCAGCACGATAAGCTGGAGGTTTTCAAAGCGCTCTTAAAAAAGAATAGGGATATCATTCACGGCGCCTTTGCGCTGACTGAGGATGGGCGACGTGTAATCTTTCGATATACAATACAATCGCATAATCTAGATCAGAATGAATTCGACGCGGCTATTAATTCACTTTCTTTATTGATGAGTGAATATTACGAACAGTTAATTGATTTTTCTAAACCCTAGTGAAAATGAATATATTTAAGAGATTATTAAAAATAGGGCAGTCAGACATTCACGCATTAGTGGAGAAAATGGAAGACCCTATTGCATTAACAGAGCAAGGTATCGACGATATGAAAGGACAGCTCATGGCCATGAATGAAGGCTATATTTCTGCCCGAGCTATTGTTATCCGTTTGGAAAATTCAATCGAGGACAAGAAGCGTGAAGCGACTGTATACGAAGAGAAGGCCACAAAGATTCTGTTAATGGCGCAACAAGGGGAGTTAAAACCTGAAAAAGCCGAGCAATTGGCAATTGAAGCCTTGGGCTTGAAGAAGCAAATGTTGGCAGACTGTGACTCATTAGCGGAACAAGTGGGCACGCATAACGAGCGGGTGAAAGAAATCAATGAAAAGATCGATGTTCTGAAATTCAATATCACGAAGTGGAAGAAAGAATTGGATTCTTTAGTTGCCAAGAAGCAGATCAATAGCGCTTCCGAGTTTGCTAACCGACAGATGGCAAATATTGACCATAACAGTACGGTCGACATGTTAAAGCGCATCAAGTCGCGTGATCAGCAGGATGAAGCCTATGAACAGGCGGTGCATGAGTTGGCGCGGTTAAAAATTAATTTGGATATCGATTATACACTGGCATCGAATGATGGCGTGAAAAATGAATTAGAAGCATTAAAACGTAAGCTAGGTATATAAGATTGAAATACACACTAGCGTAGACGGATGGGTCGACGAATAAATAAGAAGCATAATAACGTAAACTAGCAATATAAACAATGAAAAGATTTGAATACAAGACGGTAAAAATAGAACCGAAAGGGTTTTGGGGAACTAAACTCGATCCGGAAGAGATTGACAAAATTCTGAATGAGTATGGACAACAAGGCTGGGAATTAGTTTCTATGCAGGATCTTTCAGCCCAAGGCACCTCATGGACTTTCCATTATACGTTTAAACGTGCTAATTAATATGAAATTATGACAGAGATCTGGAACATATTATTTAATCCCCTGCCCAATGCGATCATGACGCTGTTGACTGGTATTTCACTCGTCTATTGGTTGTTTAGTATGCTCTTGGGAGATGGATTCGACTTCGGTACGGATGCAGATATCCAATTTGAAGGTGCTGATGTACAGGATGTTGATATAGATGGCGATGCGGATGCACAGGCGGATACTGACACGGAACAGCATGTTGAACCCTCATTTTTCTCAAAAGCTATGGATTTTATATATGTCGGCAAAGCGCCAATGATGGTCCTTGTCACACTCTTTAAATTTATCGGATGGGTAGTCACTATCGTTTCTTCCCTGGTACTAAACCTATCGGCTTATGGCTGGAAGTCGGTTTGGATCCTAATTCCAGTATTTATACTGAGTTTCTTCCTCTTGCATTACGTAGCGATTCCCTTCGTTAAGCTGTACAAAAATGTTGGCTACACGGGCGAAGAGGCCTACGATTTCATCGGACGCGTCGGAAAAATGCGATCATCGATCCATTCCGATCAATTAGGTGCAATCGAGCTGATCATCAATCGGGATGTTATTCGATTAAATGTTAAAAGCCAAGATGGGCTGCAGCTAAGTTATGGGGATGATGTGGTAATCACCAATCAGGATCCCGAAAGGAAATTTTACATCGTTCAAAAAGATATCAACTTAAATAATATTTAACCAATTCAATACTTATATATGAGCAACACACTATTATTTTTAGATGGAATCACAGGGGTCGTTTTATTCGCTGTGGGCGCAATAGTCTTTATTATTTTCGCGTTTTTTGTCGTACTAAGCATGTTTTACAAAAAAATCCCCCAGGGGAAAGCGATTGTTCGTTCGGGCGTTGGTGGTACTAAAGTGGCATTTAACAAAGGAATGTATGTGATACCGGTTTTCCATAAAATGGAAATTATGGATATATCGGTTAAGAAAATAGAGATTAATCGGATGCAAGGGGATGGCTTGATCTGTAAGGATAATATCCGCGCAGATATTAAAGTAGCATTCTTTGTGCGTGTCAATAAATCTGTTGACGATGTCATCAATGTTGCTCAGAACTTGGGTTGTGATCGTGCATCCGATCCTGAAACGCTAAAGAGCATCTTTGAGGCTAAGTTCTCGGAAGCTTTGAAAACTGTTGGTAAGAAATTTGATTTTACCGAGCTGTATGAGGCTCGTCGTGAATTTAGAGATGAGATCTTGAATATTATCGGACCTGACTTAAACGGCTATATCTTGGATGACTGTGCCATTGACTATTTAGAACAAACGGAACTGAAGTTCTTGAGCACAGAAAACATTTTGGATTCCGAAGGTATCAAGAAGATTACGGAATTGACAGCGAAACAGAATATGAATGCCAACTTAATTCGTCGTGAAGAGGAGAAGGTTATTAAGAAGCAAAATGTTGAAGCGCGCGAAGCGATTTTGGAATTAGAACGTCAATTGGCGGAGAAGGAAGAAAAGCAACGTCGTGAAGTCGATAACATCAAAGCTCGTGAGGAAGCTGAAATTATGAAGGTTCGCGAAGAGGAGCGTTTGAAATCAGAAACAGTTCGTATATCAACGGAGGAATCTCTTGCGATTCAAGAGGAAAATAAGCTGCGTCAGATCATTATTGCCGAAAAGAGCAAGCAACGTACCGATGCTGTAGAAACTGAGCGTGTAGAGAAGGATAGAGCTTTAGAGGCGACAGAGCGCGAGCGTATTGTTGCTTTAGCACAGATTGATAAGCAACGTTCGATAGAATCGGAACAAAAAAGTATTCAAGGTGTAATCAAGGAACGTGTTCAGTTAGAGAAGGGCGTAATTGAGGAGCAACAAGCAGTTAAAGATATTGAAGTGTTCCGTGACGTAGAGCGTAAGAAGCAAGCGGGCGTGATAGCTGCATCACAAGAAGCGGAAGAGCGCTTGATAGCGACTGTGAAAGCGGCTGAAGCTTCTAAAATTGCCGCAGAGCAAGAAGCAGAGAAGAAAGTAATCGATGCAGAGGCTTCGCGTAAAATTGCGGAGAAGAAAGCGCAAGAGTTGTTAATTGAAGCGGAAGCGAAGAAAGAGGCATCGTCGAAAGAAGCAGAATCGCGTAAGATTATTGCGGAAGCGCAAGCGAAAGAAGAGGCGGCATTTGGATTATCGGAAGCTGAGGTAATGGTTGCCAAGGCGGAAGCGTTGGAAATCCAAGGCACGAAAGAAGCTGCTGTGATTGAAAAGAAAGCGGAAGCGATGCGCAAAGAAGGATTAGCGCAGGCGGAAGTTGTTCGTGAGAAAGCAATGGCTGAAGCGAAGGGCATTGAGGAGAAGGCTGCAGCGATGAAACAATTGGATGGTGTTGGTAAAGAGCACGAAGAGTTTAAGCTTCAATTACAAAAAGAACGTGATATTGACTTAGCACATATCAATATCCAAAAAGATATTGCAACGGCACAGTCGGCGGTATTATCTGAAGCCTTGAAATCGGCGAAGATCGACATCGTGGGTGGCGAAACAATGTTCTTCGAGAATATTGTTCGTCAAGTGTCGAATAGTAAAGGTTTTGACCACTTAATCAATAATTCTACTCATGCTACGGCAATAAAAGACGCTTTATTGAGTCCCGATGGAAATGGTGACTTAGCAGCGAAGGTTCGTAGTTTGGCAGATAAATATGGAATTTCATCCAATGACATTAAAAACCTGACCGTATCAGCTGCATTAATCAAATTGCAGCAGGCGGCCACCGCTTCCGAAGATGAGGACGACAAGGGATTCATCAACTCCTTATTGGGAATGGCGAAGAACTTAGGATTGTCCAACAAGAAATTGGGCTAAGGATTGATTAAGCAGGAAAAGGAATCAGCATGGCAGAAAACAAGGAGTCTTTAGACGCCGCAGCGTACGATATAATTCAGAAACGCCTACAGGCACAGAAAGATGATTTAACGAAGCGATTGCAAGAGTTGAATAATGCTCGAAAGGAGGTGTTCAATTCAACAAGCTTCGTGTTGAAAGCAAACCAGCGCATTACAACCGAGAATAATTGCGTTGCCAGAGGGATTATTGCGCTGGATCATATTTGTATCTTTGGATACAATGTTCATTTCGGCTTGCGAACGGAGATTAAACTGGAAGATGTTTTCAGCATCTTCCAATATGAGGATGGTCAGTTTATTCCTCAATCGCTGGACTTAATAGCCGATCAGAACTTTATTACAGATTATCAAAATCTGTATAAATACTATCGGGACTCGATTTTCTCGAAGTTCCGTAGAACCGAGACTTACTTGTACATGATTTTTCAAACAAGTAAGAATCCTGAGGATCTCAAGGCCTTTAAATGGCTGATTAAAGATGGGAAGCTACATTATGAAAACGATCGTAGCATCCATGAGGTTAAATCGGCGCCGCAATTTGAGTTCGAATGGACAAAAACAGGATTAGAAGACCGACGATTAGGGAAATTTCCACATATCTCCATTCTTGATAAGGTTTTTATCGAGGCTTTACATGGTGATATTACCTTTAAGATTGAGAACAATACAGATTCAGGACAAGGAATCTATTCAGAGAAGGTTTCCAATACGGATCAGCAGCTGGACGATGCAGAGTACTACTATGCCGATCTCGGAAATCTGGTCGCGATACGTATAAAACCTTACCAAGAGGACTTTAGGGCCTATATTTTCAATCAACGTACGAAGGAGGTTGTCAACCTGAAATCGTTGAATGAATCCGCTGTGTTGCTTCCCGATAATCAGGGGATTATTTTCTCCAATGGTTACTATTTGCAGAACGGTACATGGAAGCTGTTTGACAATTCACTCTCCAACGTTTCTTTCTTAAAGAAGGTACAGTCGCCTAACGGGGAAGATTTCTTGTATATCTATACCCAGACGGAGTCGAATACCTATATCTTGATGTCCTACAATATTATTCAGCAAACAGTAGAAACACCTATTATTTGCCATGGATTTACAATCTTTAAGAATGGGAATTTAATTTACTTCCGAACTGAGGCAGAGGCTACCCGCCACCATCAGGTGCAGATTTGGGACACCCCTTATATGGCGGTCCTGGAAGAGAACGCTGGTAAGCAAGAAGACCCTTTGTTCAAGGTTGGAAATAAACAAATTGTGCAAGCTATGGCTGAGGCACAAGAGATTATACAACTAATTGGTAAAGAGGATAGCTACGAAGGCTTATATGAAGATATTCTTCGCAAATCTAGATCATTACAGGACAGCTATTTCTGGATTAAGGATAGTCATTTAAAAGACCTTGGTACACCGCTCTCTCAGATTGAGCAAATTGCTAATACAGCGATCGATGAGTTTGTCAAAGTGCAGGCACAGCGTAAACACGCGGTGGAGCTTCTAGAAAAGAGCCAAGCAAATTTGACGCAGCTTACGTTCCAGATTCAGAGTACTGTTATTGAGCATCTCGATCAGTTGGTTCATCAATTATCCGATACGCGTCGTCTTCAAGGAGAGTTGATTGATCTCAAAAACGTCCGATATATACATTTGGAGGACCTAGATAAGTTGCTGCAACAAATTGATATCATCAATAAGGAACTGTCTGAGAAGACTGTAAATTACCTGTTGCAGGATGATGCCCTTCGTGTTTATGAGCAAAAGGTTGTCGAGCAGAAAGCCGCTGTCGAGAAAATTGAGAAGGTCTTTGATTCTAAACCTATTGAGGAACGCAATACAGAGATCTCAGCTGAATTGGAATTACTGATCGATATTCTGAATAGTTTAAAGATCGCTGATGCCACACAGACGACGAAAATCGTCGAGAAGATATCCTTAATCTTTGCTTCCTTAAATGAGATTCGCGCATCCCTAACGCGAAAGGTAGGCTCCTTAAAAAGCACAGAGGCCGTTGCTGAGTTTTCTGCACAACTAACTTTGTTAGAGCAGTCTGTGGCCAATTACCTAGAGCTTTCAACCAATGAAGCTAAGGTCGATGAGTATTATACAAAGATTATCGTTCAACTCGAGGAATTAGAGAGCAAGTTCTCAGAGTTCGAGGAATTCGGACTGAAGATCGCCGATAAGCGCGATGAGATTATTAAAGCCTTTAATGCGCGTCGAGAGCAGCTGGTCGAGCAGTTAAACAAGCGCAGCTCGGCATTGGAGCAGATTGGCCTTCGTGTTTTAAAGAATATCGAGAATAAATCGAATACCTTTTCTTCTCGCGAAGATATCCTAAGCTTCTATGCATCCGACTTAATGATCGACAAGATTCGCCAGTTGGTGGCCGAATTGAAGACTTTGTCGGATGTTTCTAAAGCAGAAAATCTAGAGAATTTACTAAAAAAGTCGCAAGAGGATGCCTTGCGCGTGCTTCGTGATAAAAGCGAGCTCTATGTCGATGGAGAGAATATTATTGCCCTCGGTAAACATAAGTTCGCTGTCAACAAGCAACCCTTAAGTTTGACCTTATTACGCCGGAATAATGAGTTGTTTTATCATTTAACAGGCACGAGCTTTTACCAACGCGTGAAAGAATCAGAGATTCTTGACTATCAGGATATCTGGGAGCAAGAGCTGATTTCGGAGAATAAAGAGGTTTACCGTGCGGAGTACTTAGCTTACAAAACCTTAATCGCCTCTATAGGTGATAAATCATTTGATGCACAAGCATTTATAAATCAAAGTGTAGAGCAAAACTATACAGAAAACTACATCAAAGGAGTACATAACTTGGATGCCCTTGCGATCTATCAGTCGCTGCGCGAGATCCATGATAAGCTGGATCTGCTGCGATTTGATTCTAAGACACGAGCAATTGCCCAATTGTTTTGGCATGAGCTGATTCCAACGGCCCGCGATAAGTATCTTGGTTTAATTCAAGCCAGCGCTTCAGTAATGCGTATATTTCCAGAATCTCAAAGAAATCAAGCGCTATTGAATGACCTCTTAAAGTCTTTTGAAACATGGCCGTCGGCTTTGCATATACAAGGAATCTTTGCTAATGATGTCGCTGATTATCTGTATCAGACTTTTGCTCAGCATGGAAAATTTACTCGCAGTGAGACAGCTGATCATCTTAGTCACGAATTCCTCAGGGCTTTAGAGAAGAAAAAGGCACACAAGGATTTTGAGCAGGATATAAATCAAGCTAATTTTGCTACTGAAGATCGGTATTTATTGATTATCAATTGGCTAGAAGCATTTATTGCAGGCGAGGAGAAGAGCGATCTATATCGTCGACATCTAGAAGAGACAGCGAGTTTCTTCTTATTTCCTAAAGAAGCTTACCACCTTGTTTCCGCGAACGATGAACTGATTGTTTCGGATCTGAAAGGAAATCATAGCAATATTGTAGATGGGTCTTATACGAATCAATACCATGCTTTTATGCGAAAGATGCATGATTTTGTGCAGAATAAAATCCCACGCTATCAAGCCTTTAGCTATCTTAAAGAAGAGCTTAATCAAAAATACAACAAATCACTAAAGATTAATGAGTTAGAACCTAAAGTGCTAACCTCATTTGTTCGAAATAAGCTGATTAACGAGGTTTATTTTCCTTTGATTGGCAGTAATTTAGCTAAACAAATAGGGGAGGCTGGCGACAATAAGCGTACTGCACGGATGGGGATGCTCTTATTGA
Source organism: Sphingobacteruim zhuxiongii (assembly GCF_009557615.1). Taxonomy (NCBI): domain Bacteria; kingdom Pseudomonadati; phylum Bacteroidota; class Sphingobacteriia; order Sphingobacteriales; family Sphingobacteriaceae; genus Sphingobacterium; species Sphingobacterium zhuxiongii. The sequence goes on along the minus strand of NZ_CP045652.1, from coordinate 2,259,985 downwards.
TATCGCCTCCAGGATACGGAAAGACGACTTTAATGGAATACTTGGCGAAGACTATTGGTTTTCACTTTGTTAAGATCAATGGACCTACTATTGGACATCAGATTAATTCCATTGATCCATCCGAAGCCAAGACTTCCGGAGAGCGTGAGGAGCTTAAAAAGATTAATCTAGCCTTCGAGATGGCTGACAACGTCATGCTTTATCTGGATGATATCCAACATTTAAACGCCGAGTTTCTACAGAAATTTATCTCCCTCGCCGACGGACAACGTAAAATTGACGGTATCTTCGATGGGGAGAGCAAAACATACGACCTCCGTGGAAAGCGTTTCTGTGTTATCATGGCCGGAAACCCTTATACAGAGAGTGGTTCGAAGTTTAAGATTCCTGACATGTTAACGAATAGGGCAGATGTCTATAATTTAGGTGATGTAATAGGGGATACCGAGCATCTTTTTAACCTGAGTTTAATTGAAAATTCAGCAATCGAAAATGTGCATTTGGAGAAAATCGCCAGCAAGTCCTTTGCCGATTTCTATGCGCTAATCGACTTTGTTGTTTTGCAATCAGAGCAGCTACCAAACTTGGAAGGCAATTACCAAAAGCAGGAAATCGATGATTTTATCGCCGTCTTAAAGCATATTTTAAAGATTCGTGATGTTGTCGTTAAGGTGAATGAAAACTACATTCAAAGTGCTGCAATTCAAGATAGTTACCGTACAGAACCTGCATTTAAACTTCAAGGATCTTACAGGAATATGAATAAGTTGGTGGCGCAAGTCGTACCGATGATGAATGAGCAGGAAATTCAACAGCTGATTCTCCTGCACTATGAGAATGAATCACAAACATTAACCGCTGATACCGAAAGTAATCTGCTTAAGCTTAAAGAACTCGCTGGCCTAATTAGCGATACTGAGAAGGCACGCTGGGAGGATATTAAAGCTATTTTCCGCAAGAATAATAAGCACGGCGGATTGGGGAAAGATGACAAAATGTTCGCTCAATTGCTGGAGTTTAATGAAAACCTAGAAGGCATTATTAAAGCAATTGGCAAGAGAGGCTAGATATTAGCTTAGAAATTTTAGATGCTAGAGGAATAAATGGCTTAAAGTGCCGAATTCGATAGTGAATTTACTAGAAAAGGTCTAAAGGATTAGTTTCCCTTAGACCTTTTCTCTTTTTGGTAGCAGTAAACTTTGTACGGAATTTAGATATTAGATTTTAGATATTAGAAGTAAGATCAACTTCTTTTTAAAGGATATGCTCCAATATTCAAGTGATATTTTAGATAGGGGAGGTAAGTCACTAAAATTAACGTGTTTATAACTAATTCCAGATTGGATTTTTGAGACTAGTTTTGTTGCTTAACCAGTTTATTCTTGTTAAAACAGTTAGGAATTAAAGGTTTTTTACTGAAATTAAGTGATGATTTTATTAACATAGCAGAATAATAGCAATCTTCATTCATGTATATTCCAACAACAAACATAGCAACTGATAAGGCAGAAATCGTCGATTTTATGAAGCGATTTAGTTTTGCAACAATTATTACGTCGAAAGACAATTTACCAACTGCAACTCATTTACCATTTGTTGTAAGTCATAATGGTGAAAATATTATGTTAACCTCGCATTTTGCCAAAGCTAATGATCAGTGGAAAGACATTGAAGAAAATCCGGTTCTAGTGATATTTTCAGAACCTCACGCTTATATTTCTACGAACAACTATGACAAGGAGTTGAATGTACCAACCTGGAACTACATTGCAGTACATGCTTATGGGAAAGCGCGTTTAATTACCGACCAGGACGAAACATTCGATGTCCTTGAAAAGACGATTCAGTTTTATGAAACTCGTATCAACAGCAATGGGACAGTTTTCCTGCGGATTATAAATTGCGAATGTCTAAAGGAATTGTTGCATTCGAAATATTAATAACGGATTTACAAGCAAAGAAAAAGCTTAGCCAAAATAGATCTGAAACAGAGAAAAATAAAATCATCGATACTTTATCAAATAGCAAAGATTCTAATGTACAAATGATCGCTGCAAATATGCGTACGGATCAGTCTCGACAAAAAGAAATTTAATGTTGGAAGTATGAGATAACTAGGTTAAATTTAGATATATAAATATCTATCCGTCAGTTTAATCCTAAAGCCTCCTATTTACATCGTATTTGATATCATAATTTATATTATGTTAAGTAATTATTAAGAGAGACTCCTCTCTTTGTTGGTTCTCGCAAAGTTTCAGAGATCTGCATCATTATATACAATCTATTCACCACCCAGAAAAGCAGACTTTATTTAAGCCTATCATTTATATGATTATTTCGAAAATTATCACAATTCAATATTTCCGACGAAAACCTCAGAACTTTCAAAAAACAATCTCTCAGAAATTATATATTTGAATATCGATCGCTACAACACTAACGATTACATGCTATGAACTTTAGACAGCTTCTTTTTCTAAGTCTTGCTTTTCTAATTTCGTCCCGCAGCTACGCCCAGCAAAAGACGAAAGTGAAATACGATTATCTGTTATATCTACCGAAAGACTATGCAAAGAGCAGCAAAAAATATCCGCTTGTCATCTATCTTCATGGAGGATCGCATAAAGGCCATGATTTAAATAAATTGAAAGCTTATGGTCTACCTTACCTCGTTGATAAGGGCCAAGATTTTGATTTTATCATTGCATCCCCGCAATGTCCTGAAGGCAAATATTGGTCTAGTGAAAACTGGTTTGAATCACTGTATGAATCCCTAACAAAAGATCATCGAATCGATATCAATAGAATTTACCTTACGGGAATCAGCATGGGTGGATATGGCACTTATATTACCGCAATGGATTTCCCGGATAAATTTGCAGCGATTGTGCCGCTCTGTGGAGGTATCAACGATAGCGATACCACACGCATCTGTACGCTTAAAAATATGCCAATCTGGACATTTCATGGCACTGCGGATGACCAAATTCCGATCAGCGAAACTGAAAGAATTGCTCGTCTATTAAACGCCTGTCGAGGCCAAATGACGTTTACCCGCTTGAAGGATGAAGGACACGGTATTCAATACCTCTACGAAAACAAACCTGAAATTTTCCGTTGGATGCTAAAACAGCGTCGAAAGAACGTCGAGAGGTAGAATCTATTTCGGTCCACTCCCCTCCTTTTATTTCCCTTGAAAACCGTTTCACATTACAATTTTTACATCCAAAATGAAACCAATATATAGTAGATTGACAATCATGTTCTTCGGCCTGATAGGAACCCTTCCCCTATCTGCGCAAAAACAATCAAGCAACGATATTATCATAGACAGCATTACTTTTAGCCAGACGCGGGCAAAGATCGTTGAACTGCCAAATGGAGCTTTTGAAAAGCATGTTTTTGAAAAACAGGGTAAGAAGCTGCACTATCGCCAATTATTGCCAATAAATTATAGTTCGCATAAAAAATACCCTTTGGTTATAAGTCTTCATAACTCGTCTAGAATTGGAGATGACAATGAGAAGCAGCTGGAACACATGGCTAAGGTTTGGCAAAGGCCTGAGATCCGAAGCAAGTACGAAGCGTTTGTCATCGTTCCGCAGTTCAATGAGCGATCTTCTAACTATGTTTATGATGTAGAGGGAAACTATATTTCGAAGCCATTTACAGACATTCAGTTGGTACTAGACTTGATTAAGCAATTTGAGGATAGCCATCAAGTTGATGCTTCTAGAATCTATTTAGTGGGCTACTCGATGGGCGCATCGACTGCACAGAATTTAATGAGTATAGCGCCAGATAAATTTACCGCATTGGTTTCCCTCGCGGCTGTTCCAGATCTTAGCCATATTGAAGCCTTGAAAAAGCAAAACATCCTCCTGATTCATGGTCAACAGGATGTCGATAATCCTTATGCAGGTAGTGTAGCCTTGTTCCAGCACTTGCAGGGAAATAAGCATCTGACGTTTAACAGCTATACAAACCTAGATCATGATACTATTACAATTCCTTTCCTGCTAACGGATGAAATACCCGCCTGGTTATTTAAGCAAAAAAAGGCCCGTTAAATATTGATTCATACTGGATAAAATATAGCACTTCAGGCTACTGATTTGGCAGCTTTATTGTCTTTGAATTTCTGTTTCGCATCGGATATGTATGGATAAAGAATTATGATTTTAATCATAAGATCTAGTATTTCTGATCATAGTGATTATAGGGCACATCCTTTAAAATTGAAATTTTGCAGCCCAAAGAACACCGTTTTTAAAAGGTATAGTTTTTTCAAGGTTCATGCATCGGTATGTGCAGACTCCTTCCGCATACCTGCTTATGAATTATGGCTTTGGGCGTAGGTTGTATGTTGCGTGGCAAGACGTACACAAAAATTATAATTACTATGCAAGGTTTTTGGGATTTCATATCCAATAGACTCCTAAAGGATGATATGAGTGGACTGGATCGGATTAAAGCAAAAATATTAAATCAATATGCTTTTATTCTATCGCTGTTTTTTCTGTTTGATAGCTTCCGAGACTTCTATGAAGGTTTTTATGCCATTGGTACCGTACTGTTTCTCATTGCTATTACTATCTTAGCACTTTTCATATTTACTAAAATACCGATTACATCGTTCTTAGTTTTTATCTCGATCATCATCTGTATCCTACTAATTTTTATTTTCTCCTCTTCGAAGGGATTCGAGAATGGGCTCTCTTTTTATTACTTCGCGGTATTGCTGTCCTCAGTTTTCCTGTTCAATGAGCGAAAGAACTATCATTATGGGCTGGCCGTATTTCTTTTTATTGTTTTCTTTTTTACGATTGGTCATTGCCATGAATTTAATCTGTTTAGTTTTGAAATTGCACATGGGGAGCAAATAGATAAAAACATGCGGTTGTATACCTTCGTGCAGGTGGTGCTCTTTATGGGATTTAATGCCTCTTTCTTATATAGGAAGAACAATGCGATTCTAACGCTTCTAGATCAAAATGAAAGGAAAAGTCTGCTGATTAATCAGCTGCATCAGAAAATCAATCAGGATTCGCCGCATCAGCATTTGGAGAATTTAGTAAAACAGGCCATGGATGATAATCTTCTGTTTATCCCGACATTTAAACAGGTATTTCCGCATTTATATGACCGCCTTTGTGAACAGAAGCCTGACTTCACCCAAGATGAATTTAAATTGATTGCCTATATCAAGCTCGGTTTTACCACAAAAGATATTGCAAGATGTACAAACATCACGGTGCGCAGCGTACAGACAAAGAAGCACCGTCTACGCAAATCCTTTGCTATAGAACCGGATCAAGACCTGTATTTGTGGGTCGATAGTTTATAACTACTTTAGCAACCTGTCCGCGCTATTTTTCAATAGAAAACAAGGCGAGATTAACATATTTGTAGAAGTCATGGCTGATTTATACAATAGCGTATATTAAGATTTGCTGCGTATATAAATATGCTTGACATGCTTATGCGCTCCGGAATCACGTTCATCAATTTCAAATTGATTGGTCGATTTAATCAAGTCAAAGAATTTATTGAATCCGTAATTTCGAGGGTCAAAATCGGGTCTATTTTTAGAGATATAATTGCCCAGCGAACCTAAGAAGGTCCACCCCGACTCATCAGACAGCTCCTCCGTACTTTCTATTAAAAACCTTTTTGTGCCCTTGTCCAACCTTGTCAATGCTTTAGTCGCAGTTTTCGGAATCTCCTTTGAAGTAGACGGTTCGGTCGCCTCTGGGGTTTCATCAGCCTGTTGGCGTTTTAGGATTTCCAAGTAGATAAACTTATTACAAGAGGCAATGAAAGGCTGCGGCGTTTTCTTCTCGCCAATACCAATGACCATCATGCCCGCTTCGCGCAGCCGAGTTGACAAACGCGTAAAATCACTGTCACTAGAGACAATACAAAATCCGGAAACACGATCGGAATATAGGATATCCATGGCATCGATAATCAGCGCACTGTCGGATGAGTTCTTTCCCGTGGTATAGCTGTACTGCTGTATGGGGATAATTGCATTATCGAGGAGTACGCCCTTCCATCCGCCTAAATGAGGTTTTGTCCAATCACCGTAGATCCGTTTTATCGTTGGTGTTCCGATTTTCGAGACTTCCTCCAACATCACTTTAATATGTGTATGAGGAATGTTATCCGCGTCGATTAAGACGGCGAGCTTCAGTTCTTGCATATTTATATTTTTAAATAACCTTAAAACTACAGGCTTCTGACCTTATGCATATTGATAAGCTACGGCACTGATATTCATACCCGCCCCGACGGCAGCAAAGAGAATAAATTGACCTGCTTGCAATTGGGCGTTTTCCAACTCTCCGCGGCGTACCAAATCAAACAAAGTTGGAACCGTCGCAACGCTCGAATTTCCATACTCACTAACATTCATCGGCATAATCCCCTCCGGCACTGGCAGATCGTATAGCTTATAAAAACGCTCTAGGATTGCCATATTCATCTTTTCATTAGCCTGATGCATAAAGATAGCACCTAGTTTTTCAATCGGTATTCCAGCCTTATCCAGGCAGACTTTCATTGCCGTTGGTACCTCATTGAGTGCGAATTCATAAATCTTCCTACCATTCATTTTTATAAATCGCTTTCGGGTATTATCGCGGTCAGCATTGGAAGTTCCGAAATAGATATAATCTAACTCGATATCTGAAAAAGTCGCCGTATGACTGGCTAAGAATCCTGCGGATTGTTCCGATGCGGATAGAATTACGGCGCCAGCGCCATCGGCAAAAATCATGGAGTCGCGATCATGTTTATCGACAACACGTGAGAGGGTCTCTGCCCCGATCACCATACAATGCTTGGCGAGCCCGGCACGAATAAAGGCATCCGCCTGAATCAATGCTTCGACCCAACCTGCGCAACCAAATATCATGTCGTAGGCAATGCCATGTGATGATTTTGAGCCCAGTTGATGTTTAACGCGCGCTGCCAAACTCGGCACCATATCCGATTGACTTGAACCGTAGGGAATATCCCCATAGTTATGTGCGACAATAATATAATCTAGCTGTTCAACCTGTAAGCCGGCTTCGCTGAGTGCTGCTTGTGCCGCTTCGGCAGCAAGGTTACTTGCCACAGCTTGCGGATGGGCATAATGACGACTTTGGATTCCCGTAATGGCTGCAAGCTTTTCGATTATTTTCGCATTCCCATGTAACTCCTGTCCCGCATCATCAAAAAAGGTGCTGCTTCGAAATTCAAAGTTTTCAACCGGATGGGTTGATTTGCACCGACCGGATGCAATAATTTTAGTTCCCATATGTATTAATATTCTTTTGCCCTAAATTCTTCAAGCCCTTAATCCAAAACTTATTTATTCCTGTCTTTCCCTCGTCTATTCGGACGCCAGCGGAACGCCATTCGTAATTTATTTCGATCAGATTGCCCAATGTCTTTTCGTGTAGGCAATCCTATGTTATAAGGTAGCGATAATTAAATGATAATCAGAGAAAATTAATGGATAATTCGATCGGAAAAATGATTGAACAGCAGACATGATTGTTCTTTTACACTGCATTTTTAACCCTAATCGCTGTACCTATTGCGTTTTCTAGGTAGAAATATCACTTTTTCGGTGATTAAGACGATAAATAAAGAGCGCTCCGGATGGATACCGAAGCGCTCTTTTTAGAAATTCCTTTTTATATTTTTTTTATTTCGAAAAGGACTCCGCGAGCTTACCTGCGGCAATTGCATCTAAATTGCTTCCAGAATGGATAACAACTTCATACCTAAACTCCGTTGACTCCCCTTTTGCGAGTTTAAAGTTCAGCTCCTCCTTGCCCTTGCTAAATTCCTTTTGGCCGAGCGGATTTGCGGCAAATAGTCCATATCCGCGAGCATGCCAATAGGTTGGATATCCCGGGTTCTTCGGATGATCAATAATTAGCAGCGATACTTTTTCACCTTCAATGGTCCCATTCAGGTTTACCCAATTTCCGCGGGTTCCCCAAACATCGTCTCCCTCTTTTCCTTCACTACTGATATATCGTCCTGTGACGCCGGTATTATCGGCTTTCTCCACGGTCGTAGCAACGCCATTTGCATCGGTAAAGGTAGCAGGTTTATCGGAAGGATGCTCTAGTTCTCGGGCTAGGCGAATTCCGATTAAACCTTCCTTATTATCTTTAAAGGATAGATCCTTTAAGGCTTTTAATTTGACGTCTAAGACGATGCTTGTGGAACTATCAGGCAGTACTTGAAAGATGTACTTGGTTTCTTCTAGCATTAGGCTATCCCCTTCTGGTCCGAGCCAATACTTGCTGACATCCAATGTTCCTTCGTTGTCATGGCTTTCTAAGGCATTGACCTTGGCGTGCTGAATGCTGCCATAGTGCATACGTTTCTCTGGAGAAATGGCGGTGGAGTTATTCCAGAAATCGAGCCCATTCACATCGCCATAGTTAAACCATAGACCGATATGATGAGGATGATCCGTCCGCTCATTGGCGCGAGGCACCACTGGCCATCCACGGGTAATAAAGTGATCACCTTTTGTCCGCAGTGGATATAAAACCGCTTTCTTTAAACTGTCTGCATATAAATAGGATGTATATGGTTTTCCGTCTAGTAGAATATCGATTTTATGGTTTGCAGCATCTTCAACAAAAGCAAATCGATCGCCGGTCGCAGTGATCGCTTTCTTATCTGCCGACTGCGCACATCCGACCGCTATACTTGCGAGAAGGCATGCTGACATTATCCCTGTTATTTTATTTTTCATTTTTAGCAAATTTTAGGAGGTGACCACTACTTGTTTTACATCATCAAACGTTACACGTTTTCCGGTTTCATACGCTGTTCTGCCCATGATATTGGCCACCGAATGATTATAACCTGCAACGACATCTGCATTTGGCGTCTTGCGATTTCGAACACATTCCATCCAGTTTAACATGTGTAATGAGGTCATCGGATCCCCACCGGTGTTGGCGGAAGTTTCCAAACGCGTCGCATTCGGCAAAGTAAATGGCTGCAGTAGGTTTTCTTTTAATCCCATTTCTGCTGCTGCTTTCTGTGTTAATCCGCCAAGTGAATTTACCTCGTTGGTATCCAGATTTAGAGATCCGGAATTGGAGAAGTATAATTCCTTAACATCACCCGCCGAGTTGGTAAAGCGGGAAGAATAGAGTACTTGGAAACCCTTGTTCATATCGTTGGCAGGACCATAATCCATGACCGCGGTTAGTGTATCCGGATTTGTACGTCCGTCATTCCATTGGTAGATACCGCCACTAGCGACAACACTACGAGGGTGATTTAATCCGGTAAACCAGTGTACTGTATCAATCTGATGCGCCATCCATTGTCCGAATATCCCAGAAGAATAAGGCCAGAACAAGCGATATTCGAGGTAATAGCGTGGATTCCAATCGACCTTCGGACGATTCATTAGAAAGCGGTTCCAGTCGGTGTCTTGTTGTCTGATTTCTTTGGTTAACTGTGGTAATCGCCAGCGGCCGGGTTGATTTACATTCCATGTCATATCAACCATTTTGATATCGCCAAATTTCCCGGAACGGATAAATTCATTGGCGGCAATATAGTTCGGGGCACTACGCCGCTGCGATCCCACCTGTAGAATTTTACCGGTTTCTTCGACTGCCTTGCGTACAATTTTGGCATCTTCTAGCGTTTCCGCTAATGGCTTCTCGACATATACGTCCATTCCATGACGTACAGCATCAGCTGCAATCAGTGCATGTTGAAAGTCCGCAGTACTAATAATTACTGCATCGACATCATTGCGCGGGAATAACTCATCGTTATTCCTATACTTACCGATCTCTATTCCAGCTTTCTGCTTCACAAAGGCGTACGCTTCATCGCGACGTCGGTTCCATAAATCGGATACGGCGACGAGTTCAAAGTTCTGGGCTTTGGCATGTTCCATAAAACAAGGAAAGAGCGATCCTTTAAAGCGATTGGAGAAGCCTACAATACCAACACGAACGCGATCGTTCGAGCCTATAATCCGAGCATAGCTCTTCGCGCTGAAGCCCATTGTAGAGAGTCCTACGACACCCAAGGAGGCCTTTTTAATAAATTCTCTACGAGAATTTTGATGCATGTTTTCCATAATTAAAAGTTTTGTGCTTAAAAATTATTGCTGCTGTTTACCCTATTTTGTAGGATATCCAGGGTTTTGTACAAAGTCGTTTCTATTGGTTACTTTATCGAGTTCGGATTGCGGCACTGGTCGCAATTCATGTATAGCGAGTACGCCCTTGGCGTCAGGATTATACGCTTTGCTGCGTTCTACTAATTTATGTGTTCGCTTTAAATCAAACCATCGGTATAGCTCCCCTCCTAGTTCACGCGCGCGCTCATCCAGTAGAAAGTCAAGACTGATATCGGCCGATTTTACGGCTAGGGCTCCAGGAGTTTTGCGCGCTCGTACGCGAAGTCTATCGATATAATCTGCAGCGGCGGTTTTATCATTGAGGTTGAAAGCCGCTTCGGCAGCATTTAAATAAATCTCACCCAAGCGTAGCATAATCACGTCTTTATGGGATGCTTCTTCTTTGGGTACCTTTCTGGAAGGATCCAAATGTTTCGTCATGGTATGATACCAACTTCTGGCAGCAGGCTTCGGCGTACCATCGGCATCATAAATATGATTTAGGCCGTCGACAGCGATGCCGCGTTTTGCAAAAGCCTGTGCCATTGTCTCATCCACATCATATAAAGGTTTGAAAAGCAAGGTGTCTGTTGCTTGTCCATTTTTAACTGGCAGACCAACATCACTTTCCTTCTGCAAGCTTTCGCTCCACAGGGCACGCCATACGGTTTGAATGGTTCCCTCGGTGCGGCTATCTTCAGCCTGATTAAATAGCTTTAGGAAATAACGCGTCATCATAGCATGCCTATATTCGCGACCGTAGAAGATGGAGTGGCCATAGGTTCTTGGGACAATTTGTCCAGTACGAGCAGAACGGTTATAGTTACCTACCCAATAGCGGTGTAAGCCATGACCACCGGTCGTCATATCACTGGTATTGTATTTATCTTCAGCGGAGAACTGAACAGCCCAGATTGTTTCTGCATTCCCCTCTTGGTATACACTAAAGATATCTTCGAATTTCGGCAAGAGGCTATACTGGTATTTCGTAATGACATTATCGGCCAATTGCTTTACCTCTGTATAAAGTTTGTCTTTGCTATCGTAGCCAGCAGCTGTGATTGTCGATTGGTTATAACCCGCAAGGGCGAGTAGAATTTTGGTTTTCATTGCTTCCGCCGCAGGCTTAGTTACTCGTCCACGCTCTGGCGATGTGAGTGGCAACGTGGCAATTGCAGTGTTGATGTCGGAAAGTATTCGTTTATAGAATACTTCGACTGGTTGCTGATTGCCATCAGTCAGAATGGTATTAGTGGATTTCTCTGCATAATGCGCCCCTGCTCCCCAGCTTTCTACAATAAGTAAATTGTACCAAGCGCGAAAGAAAGACAACTCGCCTTTGATGCTTTCCGATCCATTAAAGCTTAACGTTTCCAAGGCTTCAAGACCAAAGTTCATATTGTTGATACCGGCATACAAATGTCTCCAGAATAAGGAGAAAGCACCGAGTGTCGGCATGTTACTGGTGTTTCCAGAGCCTATTTCTATGGCATCGACGCTATTGACCGAGTAAGTGGTAATATCAGAAGGGTACTCTCCTGTAAAACGCAGATCTTCTACGATATTTCTACATTGAAAATACTGGGAGATCACCAGGTTTTTCAATCCGCTTTCTGTTGCCAGGAAGGTTTCATTAATCATCCCCTTGGGTTCCTCTTCGAGCAGATCGCTGCAAGAAGATGCCGACAGAATTAGTAGAGAGATTGCGATTTTTGAACCTATATATTTAAATGCTTTCATGTCTTTCAGAATTATAAGTTGATGTTTAAACCCAATACGAATACGCGATACGCGGAATAGTCAAAGTTTGGTGACTGCGGATCGAGGTCTTTATCCTGTTTATAGAGATAGAATGGGTTTCTAGCACGCGCATAAATATTGAGCGTTTTAAATGGCCCTAATTTTTCTTGGATGGCATAGCCTAGGGATATTTCCTGTACATTGATGTAGCCGCCTTTTCGGATTCCAAATAGATTGGCGCGTTGCTCTACCGCACGGTTTAAATATGGGTATTCGCCATCAGGATTGTCTGGGGTCCAGTAGTTGCCAGCAAGCGCTTGCGGTGCCCAGCGAGTACCATCGTAGAAGATGTTTCCGCCAAGCATACTACTTTCGACCATATGACCAAACTTACCTTCCAAGGCGATGGCTAAGTTGAAACCCTTATAACCAAAACTATTGCGGATAAAACCACCAAATTTTGGAGAGGTTTGTCCCAATACAACGCGGTCATGATCGGCATCAATAATACCATCGGCGTTGACATCTCTTAGTTTTGGATCACCTGGTTTCCGTTGAAATCCTGCTGCGGCATCCTTTTCCTCGGTTTGCCAAATTCCCAATTTATCATAATCATAGTATACGCCGATAGGTTGGCCAATAAACCATTTGTTGCCGACCATATCTTCATCGGTTAATAAGGATACGATCTTCTCTTTGTTTGTATAGAAGTTAAAAGTGGTACTCCAGCTAAACTTATCCGAAACGATGTTATTAGAGGTGATCATGGCCTCAAATCCAGTATTGCTTGTGCTTCCTATGTTTTGGAAGACACTTGCCGGCGAAGAACCGATGCCGTTCGAGCCAGGGCTTTCGGAGCCTGAGAAATCAGGCAGGCTTCGCTTCATCAATAAGTCTGTTGTTGCAGTTTTATAGAATTCAAAGGTTCCTGATATGCGATTTGATAAGAGTCCGAAATCTAAACCGAAGTTATAAGTTCCAGAATACTCCCATCCGAGTTGCTTATTGACTAATCCGCCGAGCTTATAGCCGAAATATGTTTTCTCGCCGAAGTTGTAGGTTGCTTGCATGGTATTCGCCAATGTAGAATACGGCGCGATAGCGGAATTACCTACGACACCGTAACTTGCTCTAAGCTTTAAAGCATTGATAGTTTTCGATTCAAAGAATTCCTCTTGATCGATCACCCATGCTGCGGAAACCGCAGGGAAATAGCCCCATTTATTGCCATCCGCCAAGACAGAAGAACCGTCTGCACGGAAGGAGAAGTTCAAGAGATACTTACTGTCATAGCCATATTGAAAGCGTCCGAGTAAAGAGCCTAGTGTCCATTTCTCATAATCGGAGCCCATTAACAGATTCTGTGTTGCAGAGTTCAGGTTCCAGTCTTCGAGCTCTTCACCTGGGAATCCCTCGCCGGAAGCAAAGAAGCCATTAGTTTTCTGTTGTTGATAGCTGACAACAAAGGTTCCATTGACGCTATGCTTATTAAACTTCTTATCATAACTCAGGATATTATCCCATAAGATACCAGTTCTCGCTTCTTCGGCTTTGCGCGCATAATCCGGGCGACCATAGCGCAGAGTGGTCATGGAGCCATAATATTCGCGGCGCTTTTGCTGTGCCAAATCAAGTCCGAAATTGGATCTGAGTTTAAAGCCATCAAAGAAACTGTATTCCGCATAGAGCACATTGAAACTCTTTACCCAATTATCGTTGTTAATATAAGGTTCCTGATAATTGGCTAAGATATTCCAAGCGGCAGTTTGTTGTACAGAGGGATTCCAAATCATATTGCCCTGTTCATCATATGGGGTTGCTGTGGGGTTCATATACAGCATATTCACATCGGGTGCCCAAAATAGGTTTCTGTCGCTGTTAGACAAGCGGGACGATAAACCAATTTTCAAGGCATCACTAATCCGATGATCTAGGTTTACGCTCAGGTTGTAACGCTTGAAATCATTCGTCTTATAATAACCTTCTTCATCACGGTAACCGGCAAAGATGACCATCTGTGTTTTCTCGGAACCATGGGCAATACTGATATTATGCTCTTGATTCATACTTTGCTTTCTGTACATGAGATCTTGCCAGTCGACGAATTGTCCACTATTGACTATGGCGAGTTCTTTTGCTGCGAAGACATCTTCATTTCTCGGTTCGCCGGATGCCCATCCGTTATTATGGCTAGCACGAAATACATCTCTGCGAAATTGCACATACTCATCCCCTGTCATCATCTTTGGAAAGCGGGCTTTGTTCATCCCGACATAGGTATTGTAGGAGACTGAAGTTGGGGTATTTGCTTTTGCGCGTCGGGTGGATACGAGGACGACACCGTTTGCACCACGACTACCATAGATTGCAGTTGATGCGGCATCTTTTAGTACTTCCATTGATTCGATATCGTTTACAGGAATATCATCAATGGAATTTCTCGGAATACCGTCTACCACATAGAGAGGTTCGTTACTGGCATTGAGGGATCGGTTTCCGCGGATTCGGATTCTGGGTGCTGAACCTGGTGAAGTAACAGCACCAATATCGACACCAGCTATTTTTCCTTGTAGTGCTTCCAGTGGATTGCCTGCTGGGATGGTATTGAGATCTTTAGCATTCACCGAAGCGACTGCACCAGTTAGGTCGCGCTTCTTCATGGCACCATAACCCACGACTACGACTTCTTCAAAGTCTTGGGTATTTGATTCTAGCCGAATGGATATATTATTGTCGGAGGGTCCTATATGTACTTGTTTGGCGTTGTATCCTACATTGCTGATGAGGAGTGTTTTTGCGGCAGCGCTGAGTTGCAATTGGAAGGTTCCATCTTTGGCAGACAAAGTACCCGCTCCAGCAATATCTTTGAGTTTAATGCTGACACCTTCGAGGGGATTGCCTTCGGTATCTAAAATCTTACCGCGGATAAGCCGCTCTTGCGCGAAGGAAAAAAAGCCGATCATCATGAACAAAATAACGATGGGCACTCCTCTAAAGTTAATAGGTTTGTTTCTCATAATAAATTTATATCGGTTATCTGGCTATACCTTGGTGGTAATTCTTTCCAGTGATATAATTTAAGCAATCGTGGTTAAGATGTTGGTTCTGTTGACGGACTAAATCTACGCAATCGATACCGGCAACGATTGCAAAAGAAACGCTACTTGTCTTAATTTTCAGTATATTAGAATAATCAACCAAGAAAATTATGTATAAGCCGATTACGATTAAAGACATTGCTCGTGCTTTAGCAATTTCTCCTTCCACCGTCTCCCGAGCATTAAGCGACAGTTATGAAATTAATGAACTTACGAAAAAGCGTATTCTGGATTACGCAGAAGAGCATAAGTATAAAAGAAATCCTATAGCCTCGAGTTTACGTCATGGGCGTAGCTATTCCATTGGGGTTGTTGTATGTGAAGTTGCGAATAGTTTTTTCTCGCAGGCGATCAATGGTATTGAGTCTGTTGCGTATGCCAAGGGATATCACGTCATTATCTCGCAGAGCCACGATGCCTATGAGCGGGAGGTGATGAATATACAGCATTTAGCGAATCGCTCGGTGGATGGGCTGCTGATTTCGATGTCTGCGGAGACGACCGATTTCTCTCATATTGTTGATTTACATGGACGTGGGTTACCCTTTGTATTTTTCGATCGGATAATCAATGAGTTTGAGACGCATACTGTTACGGTCAATAATCGTGAAGGTGCTCGCAAAGCGACACAATCATTAATTGATAAGGGATTTCGGCATATTGTGCATCTTGCGAATGCTCCGCATCTATCGATAACCGCAGAGCGATTGGAAGGATTTAAAGATGCCCTTAGAGATAATCAGTTACCCTATACCGACTCCCTAGTGCGATACTGTCATCATGGTGGCCGTTTACAAGAAGAGATAGAAGATGCGGTGGCGTATTATGCGAACTTAGATCAGAAAGTCGATGCGATTTTTGTGGCGAGTGATCGTCTAAGTATGGGTTGCATTCAAGCATATCATCAATTGCAGCCCGTAGCACAGCATCCTGCCATTGCGGGCTTTTCTAACTCGGATAGCTTAAACATGTTGCAGCCTGACTTTACCTGTGTACGGCAGCCCGCCTTTGAGATGGGCAGAGCCGCCACAGAGAAATTAATTCAACTCATCGAGAGTCGTTATCCGGTTTATCATTTTGAAAATATCGTTCTAGAAACGGAGATCATTACGCACTAGGACAATAATGCTAGTCTAATTTTGTCTTATAGCCATTGAAACCATAATACACAATAAAAAGATAACAGGCTATTGGTAATAGAAATGCCACAGTCCAGTTGAAGTTATCAATAGCTAGTCCTTGAAGATACGGGATGATAGAACCGCCAACAATAGCCGATGATAACAGTCCAGAAGCCTGTGTAGTTTGGTTTCCTAGACCTTGAACAGAAAGGGAAAAGATAATCGCAAACATAATTGAATTGCAGAAGCCAACAGCGACCATACTGTAGGCTGAAACGACGCCATCGCCTAAGAGTGAGATTGCGATTAAAGCGATCGCCAATAGTGCAACAGACATCAGCACCTTGGCTGCTGACAGGTATTTCAATAAGACAGCACCTAGAATTCTTCCGACAAACATGCTACCCCAATAAATAGAAACATAGATATTCGCTGATTTCTCGGATATGTCTAATACATCGCCAATATAATTGGTTAGGAAGGTTCCAATTGCTACTTCGGCGCCTACGTAGCAAAAAAGTGCAATAATACCGAAGCGCAGGTTTCTATGCTTCCAGATGGAAGTACTTGCTGTTCTGCTATTGGCTTCCTGTGTTTTTATTCTCGGTAGTTTTAATCTGGAAACAATGAAAGCGATCAGTAGTAAAGTAGCACCTATCCCCATATACGGCCATACAACAGCTTCACTGGAATCGGCGCTTTGTTCGAGATTAGCGAGAATAAAGAATGCGCCAAAAATAGGCGCTATCGTCGTTCCTATGGATCCCATTCCCTGAATGAGGCTAAGTCTTGCCGATGCGGTCTTTGGTGAGCCTAGCGCCGTAATATAAGGATTTGCGGCAACCTGCAGCAATACAATACCAATAGCTAGAACAAAGAGTGCCATGAGGAATAAGCTATATTGGTGAAGCAGGGAAGCTGGAAAAAATAGGGCCGCCCCAATAGCCGCAATCGCAAAGCCTAAGACGATGCCATTTTTATAACCAATCTTACCGACGAGCCTTCCGGCAGGAATCGACATCAGACCGTAGGTTAGGAAAAAATAGAATTGTACGAGAGAAGATTGAGCATAATTAAGTTCGAATCCACTTTTGAAAAAAGGAACCAAGGTATCGTTTAAGCAGGTAATAAAACCCATCATAAAGTACAATACCGCCATGGTGATTAAGGCAGGCGTATAGTTTACGTCTGACTGTTCCTCTACAGGATCGACCTGCACGCTTTCTATCGAGAAGTTTGCCATGTTAATTGTTTGTTTTTTCCTGTTTATCAATCAGCTGCTCTAGGGTTTTCCAACATTGATATAATCCCCTTGGTACATGGAAGCAGCCTTTCCATTTGCCACCCTTCAATGTTAATAGGGGTTCTCCTGCCCTATTTAAGTAGCCAAACCATTCGCCGTGTGCTGGGTCTGCAAAGTGTTGCCATGTGTAGGCATGTACTTTCTCAAACCATTCCCAACAACGCTCATCGCCGGTATGTAAATAGCCTTTTAATAAGCATACCAGGGTTTCCATATGTACCCACCAAAGTTTCTGATCCCATTCTAATTGTAAGGGAGGTTTATCATTGATATCTCTAAAATAGAAAATTCCACCGTAAGTATCATCCCATCCGTAGGAAAGTAAAGACAAGGAGATATCCTTAGCTTGGTCAATGAGCTGTTGATTGTTGTTTCTGACGCCAATATCCATGAGAAACCACATGGCTTCGAGTCCGTGTCCGGGGTTCACTAATCGCCCCTCAAAGCAGTCTACAAACTCTCCTTCTATACCTACGTTCTCGAGGATAATATCCAAATCCTTTTTATAGAAGCGGTTTAAGATGGTATCTGTTGTATTAGCAATAGTCTCTTGTACGAGGGTTTTATCGAGCAGATGCTCGACTTCCAAGACGAGGTTCGAAAGAATCATCGGTAAGGAGAATCCTTGCAGGTCTCGAACACCTGCAATCAGTTTATTGTATTGTCCTTTGGCGTTGTCTTTACGCTTTAATATATTTTGAAATGTACGTAGCGCGAGTTCTGCATATTGCTGGTCTTGCGTGGCTTTAAAAAGCTGTCCAAATGCCATGCAGGCAAAGCAGTCAGAAAAGATATTATAGGGTTGCACCAGAGGCTTTCCTTCTTGTGTTAAGGAGAAGTACCAATTCCCTTGGGGATCCATTCCGTTCTTCAACAGGAATTCAGCACCTTGAATTGCACATTTTAACCATTCTTCTTTTTGCTCTACTTCATTGTATAACATGGCAAAGCACCATACTTGTCGGCATTGCAACCAGATAAACTTATCCGTGTCGAATACATTGCCGTCGCGATCTAAGCAGGTAAAGTATCCACCATAGGCTAAGTCCTGGGAGTTATTCAACCAGAATGGTACGACATCATCGAGCAAATTCTGTTTATACTGCTCCGCATACGCTTTAAAATTTTCTATTGTCATTGTTTGTTGTTGGTTGTAAGTTTAAGTTTAGGCAGAATCGTTAAAAGCATCCCTAAGGCTAGGGATGCTGATAACAACAAAACAAATCAATACTATTTCGCGATTAAGCGTTTGTATTCTTTCTTTTCTTTGCGCTTGGCAATTAAATCGGCAAGCATATGGTACAATTCATGATCACGAGGATCTGTTGATTTAATAAGTTTATAGAATGCTGCACTTCCTTGGTAGTACGCAATGGAAGAGACATCAAATACTCCGTTTCTTTTGAATGCATCCACATAGGCGATAAAGCGATTGCGTTTGCTATCCTTTGCACCTGCTAATGCCGATTCATCGAACTCCATTTCCATCCCCATCTTTGCACCACTTGCTAAATCACAAGCTTCTTGTAATCGCGAATCTGGGATCTTCGCATTGAAGAAGTGGTTTGGTTGTTGCCAAGCGAAGTCGAAGCCCATCTCTTTCCATTTGGTATTTCCAGATGCATTCCAGTATGGAATCCAATAGAACTTTAAGCCTTTCGAACGTACATAGTCGCCAACTTCGTTGGTAATACCTTTTCCATCGCGATCATCCTCATCTACCCAATAGAAACCTGTAAACTCAAGGTTTTTAAACTTCTCGTTCTTAAAGCGTGTCATAAAAGCATCGATATACCATTTTATCGCTGACAGTCGGTCTTCCTTCACATTGAAGTCTAAAGCCTTACCATTCAGTTCGCCCCAATCAGTCTGTTTGTGAATAGCTGATGGTAATCCCATCACGACCTTATGCTTCTTAAAGCTTGGTGATCCGATTTCTTTTTTCTTATCGCTAATCAAATCGTTTAAAGCATGGAATGCTGTTGTTTTCTCAAAATGGCGATCCAACAACCAGTTCCACTCGACTTTACGCGCGTTGAGTTTATCGTATCCCGGGGCATAATTGCGCCCCTTACCGTCTTTGAACTCAAGGAAAAGAAATCCATCATACAACCACTTCTGCTTGTTATCCTTATTTGTATAGGATACATAGGGTTCAAAGAGTTCGCGATCCCATTTATACTGCGCTCGATGAACGCCACCATGATAGATGAGAGCGAGGTCTACGATGTCGGTTTTGTTAAACTTCTCTTGGGCATGGGATGAAAGCCCCAAAAATAAACAGATGATAATTAAGATATATTTCATAATAGATTTAGATTACCAACCAGGATTTTGAACCACTAACGGCGCTTTATCAATCTCTGATTGTGGGATAGGGAATAGATTCATTTTATTACTGAATACGCGAGTTTCAAAAGGCACTACACGATAGAATTCTCTGGTTGCAAAGCTATTTGTTGCTGCGGTACCAGCATACACATCCAATCCATAGAATTTACCGCCATCACCTGCTTTACGACGAGGGTTACCATCGTCTGGTGTATTCGATAGCAAACGACGTCGGGTAGTGAAGTAACGGTCTCCTTCGAATGCTAACTCCACTTGTCGCTCCTGAATAATATACTGACGTTGTCTTTCTTTATTGCCTCTAATCTCTGGATAAACAGCGTAAATAGATGGAATACCTGCGCGTTCACGAATCATATCCCAATATTTCTGAATATTCGGATCTGCCGGATTAAATTCATTTAAAGATTCAATATAATTCAATAAGATCGTTGCATAACGGATAAAGGTTTGATGCCTTCCACTGCTGACATATTGACGATCTCTCAAATTACTTAGCGGATCTACGTTCTTCAATACTAAATAGCCTGTTTGTGGATAAAATGTATAGGATCCGGATTGTCTAGAGGTGCCACCAAAGTAGAACTCTACGCGTCCGTAGCCATTCGCTTGCTTTACGGTATTATTATTTGTTGAATAGTAATCACGTTTAACCACATCAGCAGGTAATTGCGGAATCACTCGTTTGTTATAGAGTACCGAAGCATAGAAGCGCGGCTCTCTATCGGCAAACATATTCCAGTCGCCAGGCCAGTGTCCCCAGTTATCACCTGTGCGGATTAGTTCTATCATCTTGGTCCGATCGGCGGTGACATCCAAGTTTGTTGTGTTCCATTTTTCACCTCCAGTAGTCGAGAAACCATCTTCACTATAGCCGGAAGTAGCATCTTCTATTGTTTTTCCATTTTTCATAAAGAAGGCATCAACGGCACGTTGCGTCGGGCCAACACCACCTAAGTTGTTAGGACCAGGCGAAGTATGTATTTCCCACGCATTCACATCTAAGCCAGCCTTACCCCAGATGATTTCACAATTCCATTTTTTGATATGTATATCGCGAACAGATTTGTAGGGATTGAAGACAGCACCGTCGCCATTTTCATTATTCTTATACAAGCGAACATTGGCTGCTGGCGTACTTTCAGCCAGTTGGATGACCTCATTTGCAGCATCTGCAGCACGTTTCCATTTATTCGCATCATAGGTCTGCGATGTCAATGGCGTACCATCTTCATTTTTAAAGTCTGCATACAGTGGATTACCATTCCATTGCGGACTGGCTGCCATCAGCAATACGTCTGCTTTAACCGCTTTTGCAGCAAACTTCGTTGGCTTGCCTAACCATTGTTTATCACTTTGATAGTGCATCGGTAAATCATTGTATGCCTCATCTAAACAGGTTACAATATAGTTCACACAGGCATCGTATGGAGAACGCTTGTAATCGCGCCACGGCTCATCAAGTGGTGCCAGTTTATCGATTAATACCACCGGACCATATTGTCTTAACAATAACCAGTAATAGTAGCCTCTGAGGAATTTAACCTCCGCTTTGTATTGCTTCTTCAAGTCCTCACTTAGTTGAGGATTCATATCGACATTCTGCTCAAAGACATAAGAAGCACGAATAGCTTTATACCAATTTGGCCATTTTAGGTAGAATCCGGAAACAGTAGTCCAGTTCCCTAAGTTGATGTTATAAGTGTTGTAGACATTCCACGTTAGATCGACTTCATCGGATACTCCTAACCAAGGGTCATCCTGATGGAGGTTTTGGGAAGGTATCTGCGAATATACATTGTACAGAAACTTCTCGGTCTCTGCGCGTGTACTCCAAATCATCGCATCGGTTTTCATATCATCGGGTTGCTTCTCCAGGAAGTCAGCACATCCGGTAAGCATTAATATCGGCGCAACAAGCGTTGCTATAGTTATCTTTTTCATAATCTTTGGTTAAAAAGAGGCTCTAAGTCCAAAATTGAATTTACGTTGTAGTGGATAGTTCATTCCTTGATTCGACCCTGTCTCTGGATCCCAAAGTTTCCATGGAGAGAATGTTGCCAGGTTATGAGCTAACACATACAAGCGCATTTTCTTCATCTTCACGCGGTCTAACCAAGCGGCTCTGAAAGTATAGCCGAGTTCAACTTCTGAGAGACGAAGGAAACTTCCATCATATAGTGTTCTAGTGGATGCCTGCCAGTTATTGGCCGAGGTACCATTGAAGATACGTGGGTAAAGTGCGTTAGGATTCGGATTATCTTCTGTCCAGCGATCTAATGCTTCAGCAAAGATGTTTCCCTTACCTACTCCTTGATTAAAAGGAATATAAGAACCGCCTAAAGCATACGACACACGAGATTGTCCACGGAAGAACATCCCCAAGTCAAAGCCCTTGTAATCTACTTGGAATCCGAAGCCGTAGTTAACTTCTGGCAAAGTAGAATAACCGATCGCTGTTTCATCATCAATAGTAATTTGACCGTCACCATTAGTATCTTGGAATTTCACGTCGCCAGGTCTTACCACCCCGAATGTCTGTGTCGGGCTGTTAGCAATTTCCTCCTCACTTCCAAATAGACCTAATGCAACAAGCCCAAACTGTTGGCCATATTTATGTCCAGTACGCATACGATAGGCGTAGTTTTTCTGTGCCTCATCTTGCTCTAAGATTTTATCCTTCGCATAGGTGAAGTTACCGTATACTCTAAATCCACCATTTGTAAGACGTTTATTGACTTCTAACGTTCCATCGACCCCCCGGTTAATCATACGTCCCATATTCGCAAATGGCGCTGAATTGAAGCCTGAGAATACCGGAAGTGATGCTCTTTGCAATAAGATATCCGTTCTTTTCTCATAGAAATAATCGGCTTCAAACTTAACGAGGTCATTCCAAAAGCCTAATTCCAAACCAATGTTCTGTTTTAGTCCTTTCTCCCAAGTCAGGTTCGTCACTCCAATACGGTCTTCGCCCGTGCCAGCATAACCGACCCCTGTTTCGCCAAAGGTATAGCCGCCTAAGCCATTGCCATATACAGAAAGATAACCATAGCGATTGCCATTAGGAAGTGCTTCTGAACCAACCATACCCACAGATCCACGGATCTTAAACAGGTTAATCGTGCTACGCAGATTCTCCCAATAGCTTTCATTGGATAGAATTACGCCGGCAGCGACAGCAGGGAACCAACCAAAGCGTTTCTCTTTCGGGAAGTTTTCCGAGCCATTATAACCGACATTAAACTCGGCGAAGTAGCGTCCATTATAATCATAGGTTGTACGAAGAGCAATACCTTGACGACGGTATGGTAGCGCAAGGATTGAACTTCCCGCATTCCCATCAATATAATCGCGCTGATAGTACATCAACATAGCGGTCACATTGTTTACGCCAAAGGATTTGTTGTAGTTAAACTGCCCTTTGAGCTCCTTAGCACGATTAGTCACCAGATTTCTTGAGTAGTCTAATGTTTGCTGCCCTTGCGTTACTTCTTTGATAATAAGATCGCCTGTTGTATCGTCTCTTCCTTGAATTCCCCATGTTGGCGAAAACTTACGTCTTTGTATCTCTGTCTGATTGTATGCATCAAAAGAGAACGCAAAGCGGAAACTAAGTCCCGGAAGTAGCTGATCGAGCTTCTGATTTACGGAAATCTGACTCATAAACTGATTTCGGAATTCCGTATTGTATCCCGATCCCATCAAACGCTCTACTGGATTGTATTCTCCAACTTGCGTTGGTGCGCCCCAGCCCCAGATTTCATTACCTTCCAGATCGTGTCCAATAGGCAAACGAACAGGATTTGAAATTGGCGTTGCTAGGGATGTCCAATAAAAGAGTGTTTGCGCTGGCGTATAGGTTGCTGAGTAGATTTGACCACCAACTCCAGGCGTATGAAGATCTGTTAAACTACCACTGACTTCCAGACCAATCTCTGTAGTTTTGGTTAGTGATATATCGACATTTGAACGAAAATTATAACGCTCAAGCTTCATGTTTGATTTATATTGGTTATCCGGATTATCCTTGTAGTTTCCCGCCTCATTGATATAACCAAAACCAACAAAATAGCGCGCTACTTCACCCCCACCACGAATACTTAAATTCGCTTGGCTGTTTCTAGAGTACTTTTTATAGATTTCATTATACCAATTGACATTAGGATATAGATAGGGATCGGAGCCATTGCGCACGTTTTCAATATATTCGGGCGAATAGTTTTCACGACCTAAGGCCTCATTGTAAAGCATGGCGTAGTCGGCACCATCAATAAATTTAGGAAGGTTCGGAAGATCCGACGCACCAGTTTCTGCCACGAAATCAATAGCAGGCTTTTGTACCTTTCCACGACGCGTAGTAACGATAACAACACCATTGGCGGCACGTACACCATACACTGCCGTCGCCGAAGCATCCTTTAGAATGGAAACCGATTCAATCTCCTCTACGGATATATCCTGCATATCACGCTCCACACCATCAACCAATATAAGTGGCGAGCGATTCGCACTAAACGTAGAGATTCCGCGAATCCAAATACCCCCGTTATCACGGCCTAATTCGCCGGAGCGTTGTACAACAACAGCACCGGCCATCTTTCCCGCTAATGCATTCGTTAATGAACGCGAAGGAACTTGCAGATCTTCCATCTTCACGGTAGAAATCGCACCAATAACGCTAGCCTTTTTCTGTTTACCCATACCCACGACCACCAGCTCATCTAGCGCAGAGATATCCTCTGCTAACACAACATCGACGGTTGTACGGCCGGATATTTCCACCGTTTGATCTTTGTAGCCCACAAATGAAAAACGTAATTGTCCCTGTCCGCCAGCAGCAATGGCGTACGATCCTCGTGCATCTGTAGATACAGAGGCACCTCCAGAAACTAGGGAAACGCTGACTCCCTCCAGTGGAGTACCTTTTTCGTTCAATACACGACCACTGACAAGCTGTTGGACTTCCAGTACGGATCGATTCAAGGGCATGGCTTGGGATGGATGAAAAGTAGCCAGGCTGATAACGCCTAACGAGATAAGTACCTTCATGCGATCCGCTATCCAATACTTAGAATTAGAGTAGTAACACATAATTTAGTTTTTTTGTTAATTAGTTAAATCGACTCAATTAGATTTGAATCTTTGATAATTTGGTTGATGTTTATAAAGATTAATAGATAATCTATTCTAAACTTATGATTAATTTTAATAAATAGTAATAGATTAAAAATATATTTTAATATATAGCCATTAATAAAACCTTTCTTGTTGAAAATCAAAGCTATAGCAAACGTAACATTTCCATCGACATAATATGCTTGACATACAGCGAATTACACATTATAAAATTCCTACGTCCAACAAACTGAGGTTTTATGTGTTTAATCATAAAATAAGTTTACATGAGTTAACACTCGTAATAAGTAAAACATTAATTATTATTAAACACAGTGAAATAGCAATTTGATATGATCAAAGCAGAAAACGACCCTAAAATTATTAAAGAGATCCAGGCATTTTTAAAGGAGCTTAATAGCGGCGATGGCAAACCTATGGAAGAAATGCAAGCCGAAGAGGCACGCAAGGTGTTAGAGGGTGCCCAGCAATCGGTGAAAGTTGATGTTTCCGGTATAACTGAGAAAACCTTCGAGATTAATAAAAATGGCCACGAGGTAAAATGTATATTGATTAAACCAGAAAATAAAGAAGCGGAAGTCTTACCCGTATTTATCTTTATTCATGGGGGCGGTTGGATACTTGGCGACTACCCTACCCATAAACGTTTAGTTCGTGATCTCGTTGTACATTCAGGTGCAGCAGCTGTCTTTGTAGATTATTCGCGCTCTCCGGAGGTAAAATATCCTACAGCAATTGAAGAGATTTATACAGCTACAGAGTGGGTCGCCGCAAATGGAGAAGAAATTGGTGTGGATGGCAAGAACCTAGCAATTGCTGGCAATAGTGTTGGAGGCAATATGACGGCGGTAACCTGTCTGATGGCAAAGGATAAGAAAGGTCCTGAGATAAAGTTTCAGCTGTTGTTATGGCCAGTAACGGACGCGAATTTCAATCGAGACTCTTGGAAAGAATATGCTGACGGTCGTTTTCTGACAGCAAATATGATGAAATGGATGTGGGATAATTACCTGCCAGATGTAGAAAAAAGAAAAGAATACTATGCGACGCCGTTCAATGCGCCACTTGATAAACTCAGAGGGCTACCGCCAGCTCTCGTTCATTTGGCGGAGAATGATATCTTATTCGATGAAGGACTAGCTTACGCTCGAAAACTCGATGAGGCAGGTGTATCAACCTGCATTCAGACGTTCAATGGATTTATACATGATTACGGCCTCTTAAATCCGCTTAATCATATTGCAGCTGTGCAGTTCGCTACGCAGCAAGCAGCATTAGGATTGAAAGATGCGCTCTTTAAATAAGAAATAGCAGTTCAATTTCAATTTAGAAAACCGGTATCTCAGTTATTCCCCTAAAGGTTTATTGAAATACTGGTTTTTTATTTTCAAAAGAGAATTTCGGCATTTAAGGAAGAGTCGAAGCTCCTACACTTATGGAATTCGCAAGTTTTTATCATCATAAGCATATAAACCCATATGATTATGAAAATGAAATTAATCCTCACCCTCTTTATTGCGGTACAACTGCTAATCGCCAATGCGCAAGACAGCACAAAAATTACGATCCCGAACTTTCAGGATAAGTACAGTGAGTATGTCACCAAGTTAGAAGCAGGCGATACAGATATCGATTACCAGGACTTCCGATTTTCTTTTATCGAAAGTGAGCAATTTATCCTAGCAACCAAACAAATTGTCTTGCAAAATCAACTTAAAACAGAAATGTATCAGGAATATCACAATGAGAATTATCAGGAAGCAATGAAGCTTGCCAAACAAATTCTCAGTTTTGATTACACCAGTCTAGATGCACACAAAATATTAAGGCATTGCTATCAGGATCAGGACGATAAAGATAATTTTGAAAAATATCTAAACATACAATTGGGGCTTTTTCAGTCGATCATCACCAGTGGTGATGGAAGATCCTGTGCAACTGGATGGAAAGTGATTCAAGTGTCCGAAGAGTATTTTGTTTTACATATCCTCAAAGCCAACAAAGAAAAGCAAAGTTTAGTAACAGAAGGCGGTTTATGCGATCAATTGGACGTCGTAATGGAAGACGGAACGAAAAGAACATTCTATTTTGATGTCTCCAAGGTCTTTGAAGGCTATAAAAAGTTAAAGATGTAGTCACACCTGTAAATTATACGACAATGTTAAGCATTTTAGAATTTCCTTTTTGAATAATGAATGCGTTGAAGTCGCCAATATCAAAATCCCGTAAGTAGTATTCGCCGCTTTAGCAACTGCAAAAGCGGCATTATTTTAACCGGCAGTGATCCAAACTAAATCAACAAAATATTGTTATTACCTTACTTAACTATTTAACCACAAATCTATGCTGACTAACATCCATCCAAAAATTCCTTCGCGCGATATCGCAATTAGTAAAGCTTTCTACAGCAACCAACTTGGTTTCCGTCAACTTGGCGCTGTCTACGATGGTTACCTGATGCTGAGCAAAGATCAGATTGAGCTGCATTTGTTCGAATTTAAAGCCCTCAATCCCAAAGAGAACTACGGAATGATCTATATCCGTACCAATGATATTGACGGTCTTTATGCCGAATACATTAACAATAAAGTGGCTATTCACCCTAATGCGCCATTACAGCAAAAACCCTGGGGAAAGGAGTTTTCTATTCTCGATCCCGACAGCAACTTAATTACTTTTGGAGGCAATTAAGCAAACAAAACGCTGCTACATAAACGTAAAATCTTATATTCGAATTGGAAAAGCGAAGGGATGCTATATGCAGCATTGAATAATCGCTTATCCTATAATAGAAGAGCGAATATATATGACGAAAGCAGGAACTACCTACCGCTTCATTCAATACTTCATAGCCCTAATCTGGTTGCTTAACGGTCTGTTCTGCAAAATACTAAACCTTACCCCTCGGCATCAAGAGATTGTAGAACGCATTCTCGGTGATTCCTATGGCCGCCCACTTACTATTTTGATTGGAATGTCGGAGCTTGTCATGGTGGTCTGGATACTCAGCCGATGGCGATCCAAGCTATGTGCCATATTGCAAATCCTTGTGATTGGCAGCATGAACATCATCGAATTCTCCCTAGCATCGGATCTCTTACTATGGGGGCATTTCAATATCGTCTTTGCCTTCGCCTTTATGACCTTAATCTATTATAATGAGTTTAAGTTAAAACCGAAAAACTTATGAATCGCTTAAAAGAACATCCTTTCGCTGTGGAAGCATTCTTTGAGCGTTCCCTTGTATTGACCTTTGCGGTACCTAAAGAAGAAGTAGCCGCGCTAATTCCGCCCTGCTTAAGCTTAGATACCCATCAGGATCAATGGGCATTTATTGCCGTGGCAATGGTGCAAACCAAAAATCTACGCCCAAAGGGATTTCCAAAAATAATGGGAAGCGACTTCTTTCTAGTTGGCTATCGAGTCTTCGTGCGCTATACCAATGCGCAAGGGAAGCGCCTGCGGGGGCTATACATTCTGAAATCAGAAACTGATAGTCGCAGGATGACGTTCTTTGGCAACTTGTTTACCGAATATCGGTATACAACAACGGATATACAGCAGCAAAGCACCACGAGCAGCGAAACGATTTCCTCCAGTAAATCGCAGTTTCAAGTCAAGATCCGTAAAACTGCTGACGAGGTAGCATTACCCGAGGGATCGGTCTTTCAAGATTGGAAGGAAGCTCGACGATTTGCTGGTCCGCTGCCTTTTACCTTTACCTATGATGCAGACAGCAAAAAGGTACTCATCATCGAAGGCCTTCGCGAAGATTGGGTTCCAAAACCCGTAGATGTAGAATCCTTCAATTTTAACTTCTTAGACACACTCGGATTAAGCTTCTATAAACTAGCAAACGCATTTGCTATATACAATATACCCTACCATTGGAAGAAAGGAAAGGTCGAACAATGGAAATAAAGAGAAGTCGCTTTCAAGGCGTTAGCAATATATTGCGCTTTAATTGGCATTTCTATGTGCTGGCCATCCTGCTCTTTATCGTCGTCCTGATGATCCTTCCCTATTTCAGCGAAGACCTCCAAAGGATTGCCTTTCTAGGACTTGGACTCGCCAGCTTCAGCATCCTGAGTTCCCTCCTCATCTCCTACTATATTTATGATTACTCCGATTTATACCAGTTAAATTGGATCCAAAACTTGGCTGCAACAAAAATATTAAACGTAAATGCCGGATTTGATGAAACAAGCGAATTACTACGTCGCAAATTCCCCGATGCCGTAGTTTATGCAGCAGACTTCTACGATCCAAAAAAACATACCGAGGTATCTATAAAACGCGCTCGAAAGCGATACCCTGCGCCAGCTGACACGATTAGTGTCAACAGCAGTGACTTACCCTTTAAGACCGAAACATTCGATTTGATTTGCTGCATCTTCGCCGCCCATGAAATTCGTGATCCGCAGGAAAGAGTCTTATTTCTAAAGGAGCTTGCCTGTACATTGACTACGGATGGGAGCATCATGATCACGGAACATCTTCGCGACTTGAATAATTTCCTTGCCTTCCAAATTGGTTTTTTCCATTTTTACAGCGATGGCTGCTGGCGTCGTATATTTAAGGAAGCGGGATTAAGAATCGTTGCCCATCGAAAAATCAATCCTTTCATCATCAGCTATAGTCTAAAGAAATAATCTACATGGAATTACATATCAAACTGATTGGAATCCTCTGCATCATCTTAGCCTGTATTCATGCCTTCTTTCCTCGTTACTTTGGTTGGAAGAAAGACCTGCAACCTATAGCGTTAATCAATCGGCAAATGTTGGAGGTTCATACTTTTTTCTTAGCCTTGGTACTTTTGCTGCTGGGCATACTCTGCCTATCTTCAACGGCCGATCTTATCTATAGCCCGCTCGGAAACCGTATCTGCCTAGGACTAGCAATATTCTGGTTTTTACGACTGCTATTCCAATTCTTTGTCTACTCTCCTAGCCTATGGCGAGGTAAACGAAAAGAAACGATTATCCATATTTTATTTGCTATTCTCTGGCTTTACTTAACCTATATATTTTCAGTAATTGCCTTATTTTAGCCACAAACCGTAACAAATTCTCACGACAGGTCGGATTTATTTTGTAAATTCTACCATGGAAAAGGAAATTATTTTAAACGGATTTCTAATTCACGATAAGCAATCCTTGTTTGAAGAAATCAATCGGGTATTAATGGCCAATGAAGATTGGGAAATTGGCGAAAGCTTAGATGCCCTCAGCGATATCTTGTACGGCGGTGTCGGAATTATCAAAGGCTCGGAACCCATTCGGTTGGAATGGAAGAATTTTGCCGAAAACGAAAGGTGCTTCGGCAAAACGTTTACCATAAAGTTTTATAAGGAAAAACTCCAACATCCTGAGATCTTTAACTCAAAACTCTTACATGAGAAAATACTAGAGCTCAAACATAACCAAGGACAAACCTATATGCAAATGATTTTAGAGATTATTGCCGAACATCCCCATATCAAATTAGTCAAAACCTAAGCATTAGCGCTATTTACCTATATAATGGAACAATCTATCCTTATCTTTTAAGAAAATAACAACATATAGATTTCATCTATTATATATCTAAAGTTTCAATAGGTATTTTCTATAGTTTTCCCTCAATCTATAATCATTCTTTAATTTCTTTTTGGTAATTTTAGTCAAGCGATTAAAACAGAGGTACGCAACCATTGTTTATACGCCTAGATATAGATCAATTAGACATATTATATAAAAACATTCAATAGAAAATTACACACATGGAAAACGGATCAAATGACATCAGTAAATGCCCATTTCACAATGGCAGTATGAACAAAATCAAGGTTGCAGGTGATGGAACCTCTAACCAAGAATGGTGGCCAAATCGTTTAAAAATCGAACTTCTACGTCAAAATGCGAATGTATCCAATCCTATGGATGCGGACTTTAACTATGCGAAAGAATTTAAGAGTTTAGACCTAGCGGGGGTAAAGAAAGATCTGCATGCTTTAATGACTGATTCTCAGGACTGGTGGCCTGCGGATTTTGGACACTACGGTCCTTTATTTATCCGCATGGCATGGCACAGTGCCGGAACCTACCGTGTAGGCGATGGTCGTGGTGGAGCTGGTGCGGGACAACAACGCTTTGCCCCACTAAATAGCTGGCCTGATAATGTTAGCTTAGATAAAGCGCGTCGCTTATTATGGCCGATCAAACAAAAATATGGTAAGAAAATATCCTGGGCGGATTTAATGATCCTAACCGGAAATGTAGCCTTAGAATCCATGGGATTCAAAACATTTGGATTTGCCGGTGGCCGTGAGGACGTATTTGAACCAGAATTAGATGTATACTGGGGATCTGAGAAAACATGGCTAGGTGGCGATGTTCGCTATGCACAAGGTTCTGAAGGTGTAGCAGAGAAACATGGTGTATTATCGGCGGATGATAATGCCGATGGCAAGATCCATTCTAGAAATTTAGAAAACCCACTAGCGGCAGTGCAAATGGGATTAATCTATGTCAACCCGGAAGGTCCTGATGGTAATCCTGATCCATTAGCGGCGGCAAAAGATATACGCGATACTTTTGGTCGTATGGCGATGGACGATGAAGAAACTGTAGCCTTAATCGCGGGTGGACATACATTCGGGAAGACACACGGTGCTGGTCCTGCCGACAACGTAGGTAAAGAACCAGAGGCTGCAGACTTAGAAATGCAAGGCTTAGGCTGGAAGAGCAGCTTTAAATCAGGCGTTGGTGCTGATGCGATCACGTCTGGATTAGAAGTAACTTGGACAACGACGCCAACACAATGGAGCAACAACTTCTTTGAAAACCTATTTAGCTACGAATGGGAATTGACGAAAAGCCCTGCGGGCGCGCATCAATGGGTTGCTAAAGATGCAGGCGATATCGTTCCGCATGCGTTTGACCCGAACAAAAAACAACGTCCAACGATGTTGACAACAGATATTACTCTACGTGTAGATCCGGAGTTCGAGAAAATATCTCGCCGTTTCTATGAGAATCCTGATTTATTTGCAGACGCCTTCTCACGCGCTTGGTTTAAATTAACGCATCGTGATATGGGTCCTAAATCCCGCTATTTAGGTCCTGAGGTTCCTGCCGAAGATTTAATCTGGCAAGACCCTATTCCTGCACTAAACCATCCATTAGTGAATGCCGATGATGTAGCAGCATTGAAAGCGAACATCCTAAACTCGGGATTAACGATTGCCGAAATGGTATCTACTGCATGGGCATCGGCGTCAACATTCCGTGGATCCGATAAACGTGGTGGTGCAAACGGTGCACGTATTCGCCTAGCGCCTCAAAAAGACTGGGCTGTTAATAATCCAGCACAATTACAAAAAGTATTGCATACCCTTGAAGGCATTCAATCCTCATTCAACAACGGTCAGGCAGATGGTAAGCGAGTATCGCTAGCAGATCTTATTGTCTTGGCAGGTGCGACAGGTGTAATTGAAGCAGCGAAAAAAGCGGGCGTTCAAGTATCGGTACCATTTACTCCAGGACGTATGGATGCAACACAAGAGCAAACAGATATCGAGTCAGTAGCTTACTTAGAGCCAATTGCTGACGGATTCCGTAACTATAAGAAAGCAAGATATACCGTTTCTACAGAGGAATTATTGGTTGACAAAGCACAGCTATTGACCTTGACACCTCCCGAATTAGTAGTACTCTTATCAGGTATGCGTGTATTAGACACGAACTTTGATGGCTCGAAACACGGTGTATTTACCGACAGACCGGGTCAATTAACTAATGATTTCTTAGTGAATCTATTGGATATGAATACCGCATGGGAAGCTGTCTCTCCAGATAAAGAACTTTACCAAGGTAAAGATCGCAAGACTGGTGCTACAAAATGGACAGGTACGCGTGCTGACCTATTATTCGGCGCAAACTCTGAATTGAGAGCCGTTGCGGAAATCTATGCAGCAGCTGATGCCAATGAAAAGTTCGTTAAAGACTTCGTAGCAGCATGGCATAAAGTTATGAATGCCGATCGCTTTGACGTTAAAAAATAAAACCATCGGGAAGCCTTAGGCTTTCACGAGTAAGACAAGAAGCCCTTATTAGCATCGTCTAATAAGGGCTTTTCTTTTGACCAGTATATCCATTTTTACCCCTTCGTCCTACCCCTATATCACATCATTACGAAAAGCTTGATAACCACTTTTCTTCTGTTGACATAGCCTGTCAATTCCTTGACTGTAACCTTCGAATTGTAAATTCATCCTTTGAATATTCGATCACAATCCTTTTGCAGCTGACGGCTTTTTCCCGAAGCAGTCTCGAAGCATTCCCATAGTATAGGCTTAATTTGCCTATGTAAAAAAAAGTTTTTTCCTATTTTTCCCAATATAAACTTCGGCAATAGATGTGTTCTTTCGTTTGCCATCATTGCATAAAAAAAGGAGGCAATTTCTACATTGCCTCCTTTACATACTTTAAACCATTTTAAGCGGGAATATTTTCGCTAAGTAGTTTCTTTCCTTCGCTATCAAAATAGGTACAGGTATATTTTTCGAGATCGACCTTCCAGGAGGCGATGCCATTTTCAGCACACATTTTGACGAAATATGGAAAATCAGACTTCCCTTCTTGGTGTTCTTTCAGCTCTTTTGCAAATTGCTGTTTATTGACGCTAGGCGAAATATCCTGCGTTTCGTATTTCGTTGGCGATTGCACCTGAAAACTGCCCACGCCATGGTATACTTCTACCCCATTGCTGACGATAAACTCAAAGGCTGAAACACCGAAACCTTTAATCTCTTGAATATATTTAGGGAAATCAGCACCTGTTTTCACACGAGCATGCGCTTCCTCGATTTGCTGTACTGTAAACATCGTATTACCTTCTTTCGATTATCTTTCAACGAGTTCTTTAACCTCCTCATTATACATATCCACCTTCAGTTCCTTAATTCTAAAGAGCTGTGACCAACGGATAAAGGTACCAATAAATACAATACCCATCAGTAGCATGGCTATACCAGCGAGACTTGCTAATAAGTACTGACCATTCGGGATGTAAATATCCGTTACTTGGATATAACCTGCCCAGAAAGTGATGATTGCCATAAATACTCCAGGAATAGCCGCACAGAGCGCATATTTCTTTCTATTCATACGTATGAGCATTGTTGTACAGACAATTAATCCACAGGCCGCTAGAAGCTGATTGGAAATACCAAACAATGGCCAGATACTACTCACATTTCCAGTGTACACTAAATATCCCCAAGAGAAGGTGAAAATAGCACTACATAGGATTACGCCAGGCCACCAGTTTTTATCTTTGAAAGCCGGGATAACGGATCCCAACATCTCTTGCAAGAAGAAACGTCCAACACGTGTTCCAGCGTCAATTGCTGTTAAAATAAATACGGCTTCAAACATAATGGCGAAATTGTACCAATAGGCCATAACATTATCCATAAACGGCACCTTGTCAAATATATGCGCCATCCCTACAGCGAGTGATACAGCACCTCCGGTACGTCCGTGCAGATCGATACCAATACGTTCGATAAAGTGTGGTAGGTCGACGGCATGCAGTTCCGGGTGGATTGCAAGAAATTGCTCGTATGCAGCAGCGGGAGTATTAATGGCAAAATAATCGCCTGGCATTAACGTACATGCGGCAATTAAAGCCATTAGTGCAACAAAGCCTTCAACTAGCATAGCACCATAGCCAACAAAAAGTATTTCGCGCTCATTACCAAGCATTTTCGGTGTGGTACCTGTAGCGATAATGGCATGGAAACCAGAGATTGCACCGCAGGCAATTACGATAAAGATGAAAGGTAAAACAGGGCCACCAATTACTGGTCCGCCACCATGAATAAATTCGGTTAATGCAGGCATTTGAATGGTTGGCGCAACGAAGATAATACCAATCGTTAACATTAAAATCGTTCCGATCTTCAAATAAGTCGATAGGTAATCGCGCGGTACAAGCAATAACCAGATTGGTAAAACAGAAGCTAAGAAACCATAAACGGCAATCGCTATGGAGATCGTTCCGATGCTCCAATTGAATAGATTGGCAACGGCTGGCATCTCCATTAAATTATGTCCTGCAATAATCCCTACGATTAACAATACGCCGCCTAGTATACTGGCAAAGGTTACTGAACCTTCTCTATAGCGCATGATCAAGCCCATTATAATGGCAATCGGCATGGTTAAGATAATGGTAAACAAGGACCATGGCGCTTCGTGCATTGCCGAAATACAGGCTAATGAGAGTCCCGCTAGGGTTAATATCAAAATAAATAAGACCGCTAGTCCAGCAATTGTTCCAATGGGTTTCGAAATTTCTTTAGATGCGATCGTAGCTAGACTTTCCCCTTTATGTCTCACGGAAGCAAAAAGAACAACCATATCATGTACACCTCCCCCTAATACACATCCGATTAAGATCCACAAGGCACCTGGTAGATAGCCAAATTGCGCTGCCAGCACCGGACCAACTAAGGGACCTGCAGCAGCAATCGCAGCGAAGTGATGTCCAAACAATACCTTTCGATCTGTTTTTACATAATCTTGGCCATCGGCAAATTCCACTGCGGGGGTTGTAATTTTCGAATTTAAGCGAAGGACCTTATTCGCTAGAAAGAGCCCGTAGAACCGATAGGCAATAGCAAAGATCAGTAGTGAGGCAAAGATTAATGTTAAGGCATTAATCCCATTTAAGTCAATCATAAGTTTTCTTTTTGGTGGTCTATTACAATAATGGAGAGCAAACGGTTTAGGAATTGCTCTCCATTTAGGGCTAAATTAAGCAGAATTATCCGTTATGCATAGCATCTAATTTCAAATACGCGCGCATTTTGATCTTCCTGAGCTTTTTTAGCAACCAGTCGAACGCGATCGGCGGACACATTGTCAAAGCTATGTACCACCTTACGCTGGATGTTTTCGCTAACCTCCTCTTTCTTCACTAAGGTACTACCTTTGTAAAGCTCAACGGTATAATCCATCAACATTTCTGGTTGGCGTCCTCTTTTTTGATTCTTCATTACACTGGCCTCACCTGATAGACGAAGGTGTCTGTTCAATCCGGAGTCGAAAGTAAATTCGACCTGTTTCAAGGTTTGAGCTTTATTCCAGCTTAATTCGATAAACTGCTCACCAGAAGCTAAGCTAGCGCGCCATTGGTGGCTATCGCCATCTTGCACATCGCGGTTAAAACCATCGATTACTTTCTTCGCTTCGAAGCCTGGAAGTTCCGATGAAGCCGTCACTTTCGCTTGTAAAGCCAAATCTAATTTATCTTCGTTTTTCACCTTTAGTATCGCTTGATCTTGACGTAGTAAAATCTGCTGATACTCTTTTAGTTTAGCTTTGTTTTGGTAAAGCTGTCTCGGCGTTAAGTTCTCCTTCACACAGAAAGCAACCGCTGTTCCAATCGCTTGTCCCATGGTTGCACAGGTAGCCATTACACGAGTAGTTGAAAGTGCTACGTGCGATACCGAAACATTACGTCCAGCCATAGTTAAGTTGTCAAATGTCTTGCTGTATAAACTACGCAATGGAATTGAGTACGGCCCTTTTAAGCCAATCGAGCGGAAGGGACTTAATGAAGTATCATCCATACCTGCCGGTAAGTGATCATCTAAAGGCCAGCCTCCATAGGCTACACGGTCTTCAAAGTTTTCTTGTTTTAAGATATCATTTTGCGTCATCACGTAATCGCCCGTAATACGGCGACTTTCGCGCTTGCCAGGAATCGATCCAAACCATGATAATGCCCAGTTTGCAGACTCCGGATGGTTACCAGAGTTTTTGATATAATCCCAAACCCCAAAGACAACGCCCATTAAGTCATGACGAATTTTCTGACCGTCATGTACGATATTTTCAAGTCCTCCTAATTCAATCCACCAATATCCATACTCCCAAGAGTGGATTCTACGGTGTTTGAAATCAGAGAACTCATATTTTCTAGCCCAGCTTGGGGCTTTAAAAGGCATCGGTTGATCGTGCTTTTGTGACTGAAACAACAAACTATTTCCCATCGTGATATCATCACGCACTTCCAATCCTAAAGCTTCATTGTATTCTGATTTAGCTTCACGACCACGCATAAACTCGGCGCCTGCTAATGCCGCTAAAGTTCCATCGCCTGTACAATCGGCAAAATGTTTCGCCTTTACCACATAGATTTCCTCGGTTTGCGAGCAATAAGCTTGAATTTCTTCAATTTTCTTACCTTTTGCTTTTGCGCTATACAGCATGGTATCGAAAAGCATCGTGATATTTGGGTTGGAAACCACCTTATCGTACATCACATAATCGAGCATCTCCCAACATCGTTGGGGATTGATATGCGACTCGGTTAACATGACCTCTTCCAGAAGTCCCGTTTCGCGCCATACTTGTCCTAAAGCCGTTGAACCACAGATGTGCATGCGAATTTCGGAACTTGCATTTCCGCCTAAACGAGAACGGTTTTGAATGAAGATCACCTTCAATCCATTTCTAGCTGCCGCCAGTGCCGCACAGAATCCTGCCATACCTCCACCAGCAACGACATAATCGGTTTCTAAATTGCGGATAGCAAATACAGATTCAGGTCCTTTAATTTCACTTTCTTTGATTTGTTTTTCCGTCAGTGTCTTCGCAATTACTGGATCCACCAGCAATGCGCCTGAGCCAATTCCGATGGCTTTTAAAAAGTCTCTTCTATTGTTTTTCATAATTTAAAATTTTTTCGATTAGTTCTTTCTGCTTTGGAGAGGCTTTTGGCCCGTTTTGAAACGCCTTTAAGATGGTTTTCGTCTCCGTATTGGGTGCAGAAATGGAGTTTATAATTTCGCTTATAACATGGGGTTTCATGCTGTCAAAGCGCTTTAAAATAGGATTATATAGCGCAGGGGTCTTGAGTACCCTATTCTCAAGTACGTCAATGGCATAGTGCGGTGTAAAGTCATCCTTCGCAAATAGTAAGTTGATAATCGCGTCTTGATGCAAGACTTCTTCCTTCGGGTCCAAATGCTTTAGGAAATATTCCTGATAAGCCGACACGTCCGAATTAGCGAAATAGCTTGCCCATTTTCGGTCTACATATTGCTTGTTTGCGTAGGCATTCAATTCTTGTTTGATTGGACCATTTACGATATGCCATAAAGTGTATACGGTATACAATGCACCAGGCACTGTCACATTAGAAAACAGAGCCGAAGTAGGCTTCGTTACTGCATCTATTTCCAAGGAGTATTTCTTTTCTTGTTTGTCTAAGAGATCCTCAACATCATAATCACGTAGGGGCGATAGGCTGTCGATCAGTATGCTCTGCAAGCGTTCATAATCTTTCTCGTCGAAGTACTTATGATCAAACTTGGTGAAATGAAAAGATTCTTCCTTACTGAAATGATGGTAATTCCCCAGTAGATCCCAGAATAGATTTACCTCAATGGGCAAACATATCTGATCATTACAGACATTGGTTTGTAGTTGAGTACCATAATAAAGCGCTTTATCAGCGGGGTTCTCAACTACAAACACTGGGAAACTAAGCGTATCGTTGACCGTAAATGTCATGATCGGCTGTTGTTCTTTTTTCAAAGCGGTCCATGATTGGGCTGTTGAAGAACAATACAACAAGCAGGCGATTGATATAAGCAATAGTTTCTGTAGCATGTCTATGTTTAGGTTGATTAGGTTCTACAAGTTAGTAATTTGGATTCTGTTTTAATCCACTTGTCAATACTTCTGTTGAAGGAATTGGCCAGATATACTGCTTATTCGCATCAAATTTGCGGATGGCAATCTGTTTTACAAGCCCTTGATTGTAGAAAGGAGCAATATCCGCTAGACCATCCGTATCGATATCTGGTGCCGTTGGTGTAAACCATTTGCCCGTATTGACTACTTTGGATACTAAATCTCCGGGATCAAGCAAGCCATAGTTTGGTCTGTTTAATACCTTTTCGGCTAGCTTCCAACGGATAATATCCATATAACGAAGACCTTCGAACGCAAATTCCATACGGCGTTCGGTACGCAAGATGGTACGTAGCGCTGCTTGGTTCGTATTGGTTACCTTTGGATAGCCAGCGGCCGATTTATCTACTTTATAGGCTCTAGCTCTAACCGTATTAATGGCATCAAGCACTGAAGCATCGATTTCATTTAATTCGATCTTTGCCTCTGCATACATCAATAAGACGTCTGCATAGCGAATAATAATATTATCGGGTTCTACACGCCAAGAGTTTAATAACCAATCGGAGTCTACGCCCTTTTTCCATATTAATCCGTTGAACGAAGCATAGGTTGCTACCGCGCGGTTATCATTGTTGTTGACATCGGCACCGGTAGATACCTTTTTGGTTTTTAAAGCTAAAGGATGTGGATCGAAAATATAATCCAAATGTGCTGATCCAAAAGGTACAATCGTAGCAGCACAACGTGGATCTCTATTAGCAAAAGGGTTCTTTGGGTCGAATAATGGCGACTCGTCAATAGGCAATCCATCGGATCCTAAGAAAGAGAACATTAGATCCCAAGAAGGATCGAATTGCGCCCATCCGCCTGCATTTCGCGATACGAAAGATTGGCGACCACTAAGAGCTACTCCTAAGGAAATTGAGCGTGGCAATAAGAAGATGGATTCTGGAGATTGCTTTGTTTTCGATAAAAATAGATTATCAAAGTCAGTATGCAGTTTATAGATACCCAAATCGATACAAGCTTTTGCCGCTGTTTTTGCCGTGGCATAATCGCCCATATATAAAGCGATCCTTGCTTTCATGGCTAGGGCGGCCCCTTTTGTTGCTCTTTTGAGTTCATTTGAGGCAAAAGACTCGCGCATATTGGCGATACCAAAGTCAAAGTCCTCGTATATTTTCTTTAAGAGCTCCTCTGGTGGCATCTGTCCGATTTGCATTGCCTCCTCGATCGTCAAGGTTTTATCGGTATACACGACGTTCTTATAGTGGCTCAATAAGTACGAGAACATACAAGCCCGAATAAAGCGAGCCTCACCTTTGTACATATTGATTTGACTTTCTGAAAGTGAACCCGCGGCACGATCCATACTTTCCAAAACGGTATTTGCGCGTGCAATCGCTTTGTAGGTGTCATTCCAGTTGGTGATTACAAATCCAGTTTGTCCATTGATGGTAGCATTGGTGATATCGGTTAATCCATCGCGGTTAATCCAATCATCAGTCCACTCGTCGGCATCTTTCTTCCACAAAGCTTCGCGGTAAAGATCGTTTAAGGACATGATAATCTCTTCGGCATTGGAGTTCCAAGTTTCACTGGAACCCTGAGACAAGGGGTTTAAATCAAGTTTCTGACATGAAAACAGAGACATTGATAAGCATATATATATAAATTTACGTTTCATGATCTTAGAATTAGAATTTCACATTTAAACCAAATAAAAAGGATGCTGTGATCGGGTATGTAAATGATGTCATTTCAGGATCCCATCCTTTCGGGAACTTATTAATCGTGAAAATATCATTCGCAGTAAAAGACACGCCCATTCCTTTCACATAATATTTCGCTAAGAAAGCTTCTGGAATTTGGTAAGATAAATTCACAGACTTCAAGCGGAAATATTTACCATTAATCATCCAAAAGTCTGACATGGCGTAATTATTCGAAGATGAGGTGTTTGAATATCTTGGATATTTAGCTGCTTGATTCTCTGCATCGGTATTGTATTTAGACCAGGTATTTCCATCGAGT
Organism: Sphingobacteruim zhuxiongii; assembly: GCF_009557615.1. Lineage (NCBI taxonomy): Bacteria > Pseudomonadati > Bacteroidota > Sphingobacteriia > Sphingobacteriales > Sphingobacteriaceae > Sphingobacterium > Sphingobacterium zhuxiongii. Next base: position 2,219,333 of record NZ_CP045652.1, on the reverse strand, counting down.
ATATTCAGGAAATTCCCCCAGTTTTGTTGATACGGTTGAATCATATCTGTTGTTTGTCTAGTATTTTGTTTACCGACGCCTTGTACAACAACATTTAAGGATAAGCCAGAATAGCCTACGCTAATTTGACCTCCGTAAAGGTATTGTGGTAATGAACCGCCCAAGAACACACGATCGTACTCAGGAGATATCTTACCATCAGGCGTACCATCAGGTCCAGAAATATCTTTGTATCGTACGTCGCCAGGTTTCACATTGGCGTTTAAGACAGGAGAATTCGCTACCTCATCTGCGGTTTGGAATAATCCATCGGATACATATCCGTACCACTCGTTGAACTCACTACCCTCTTTCTTTACTTGATCGCCTAGGAATTCTGTTCCTCCTAAATCGCCCATCACCGACTTAAAGTTGGAAATATTGAACGATACAGCATAGTTGAATTTATCCTTTCTGTCTTTCCATCCTAAAGCTAGTTCCCAGCCTTTGGTATTCATTTTCCCGGTATTTTGGTTCGGGTTGTTAAATCCAATATAACTAGGAATCTGTAAGGCTAATAGCATCTCTGAAGTAATTTTCTGATAGACATCAAAAGTTGCCGACAAGCGGTTGTTTAAGCCTTGGAAATCTAATCCTAAATCATAAGATTCTGTTTTTTCCCAGCTAATATCCCGGATTGCATATTGCCATTGTGAAGCAGATTGCGCAGATACCGCAGTATTTCCATTATAGAATAGGGCGCTATTCGCAAACTGTATAAGCGATTGATATGGATAGTTACCTATACGCTCATTTCCTAACGTACCGTAGGAAGCACGCAGTTTAAGGAAATTCAACCAAGGGATGTTTTTCATAAAGTTCTCTTCAGATATCGACCAACCGGCAGATACTGAAGGGTACATACCCCAACGGAATTCTTTTGCAAAACGGGAAGAACCATCGTAACGCACATTCGCTTGTAAGAAGTACTTGTTCGCATAGTTATACATTGCTCTACCAAAATATGAACGGTAGGCATTCTCATAAGCTGAACCAGAGTTATCTCTAAATTCCAATGGTCCTAGATCTAAATACGGATATCCACTTAATAAATATTGATCTCTCGATGCTGATAAATCTTCATTGTAGTAATAGAAAGATTCATAACCAGCTAGGAAGTTTAAGTTATGTTTACCTAGGCTCTTCATGTAGTTACCCAAAAACTGAGTCGTATACTGGTAGCTCTCTACTCTCGATTCGCTCAGTTTTGTCGTTTCGTAACCATTAACATAACCTAAGCGCTGTTCTGGGTTATTCCATGCAGTATACGGCACTTTTGTACGGAAAGCTTTGGTTCTATCAAAGTTAAAAATCGGTGCTATGACCCCGGTTAAAGTTAATCCGTCAATTGGTTTTAAATCGAGTCCAATTTTACCACCGAATTGGGTGTATTGGTATTTCGTTTGCCCACCTTCATTCAACATTCCATAGATATTATCGCCATCTTTACCTGAGGCAACACGTCCATCGTCCCATACACCAGCATAAATTGGCGCTGTTATCCCCATTCTATATAGCGGATCTATCGACGGGCGATTATCTGTTGTTCTTTTAAAATTCAAATCGACTACAGCCGCTAAATATTTTGTTACGTCGATATTATTATTGATTCTAGACGTTAGGCGTTCATAATTACGATGCACATATAGCGCGTCGGTATCATCATAGCCCAAGGAGAAACGTGTTCTCAGGTTCTTGCCGGACCCAGCCACCGAAAGCTGATGTGCTTGTCTACCAGCACGGTCTTTAAGCAATAGCTTTTGCCAATCTGTAATTGGATGCAGATTCGGGTTTTCCTGATTCAACGTTGGATAATTATCCACTAGATCTTTTGCATAGATCGGATACTCGTTTTGATTATTGTTGTTATCGTTCCAACGGAGCTCATTTACTAATTGTAGATAGCGTTGCGCCCCTACATATTCAGGCAACTGCGTTGGTGCTTCCCAACCAAAATCGGTATTGTATTCCAAAGATAGCTGTCCTTCTTTTCCTCTTTTCGAGGTAATAAGAATGACCCCTGCAGCAGCTCTGGAACCGTAAATCGATGCAGACGCCGCGTCTTTTAGGACGGTTAGGTTTTCAATATCATTTGGATTGACTTGGTCCAATCCGCTGATAGGCACCCCATCCAAAATAATCAATGGGTTTAATCCGCCATCCGTAATCGTGGTAATCCCCCGTACCCGAATAGTTGCGGCCGCACCTGGCGCATTGTTGTTCCGCGTCGCCATCACTCCTGGTATTGCACCTTGTAGGGCCTGCGATAATTGCGTTGTTTTACGAACAGCAATATCTTTTCCGTCGACAGAAGAGATCGCTCCCGTCAGGTCTTTTTTCTGAACGGTACCATAACCGATGACAACGACCTCATCAAGTTCATTATCGTCTGGTTTTAAGCGGATTAAGATGCTGTTGGATTGATTGGTCTTGGCAACAAAATTCATAACTGAATCACGCTGATAACCAACATGGTAGACTAAGATGTTATACAATCCATCGGCAGTCAGATTGGTTAGATTAAATATCCCCTCCTCGTTGGATACAAACCTGTCCTTGTGTTGTGATTTTTGATTGAGTACTTCGATTGTTGCACCTGGGATGGCAATACCATCCGTGCTAATCACTTTCCCTGTTGCACGGAGATTATTCTGCGCAACAGCTTGTTGAAAAAGTGATAATAGCCCATAGATTAGCAATGGGTAAATTACTTTACTTTTCATGGTCATAAGTTGTTTATAATGGTTATTGGTTACTAAAAAATTACTTATTTGATTCTTATAATATTATCTTTTATAGTAAATGTGCATCCATTTATTTGGCAGAAAATCGTTAGTAGACTTTCTAGGTTATCATTTTGGTATAGTTCGCCGGTGAAATTTCCGTCTATAATTCTTGGGTTCTCAACATCGATGCTGACGTCATATAGACGCTCCATAATGCTGAATAAATCGGTATTCGAGACGCCATTGAAGTTGACGACTTGATTTGACCAAGCAATACTACTGGTCGGATAGTTTCTGCTGACCTTACTCTTTTCTTCCTCCCAGGCCGTATGGTAACCATTCTTTTTCTGGTCAAGATGGGAATAGGTAAAATCTGATTTATTGATAATAATCGTCGTTGGAATATTAAGTTTCACTTGATTATCTAGCTTATTGGTTGGATCTTCTAAAACGATCTTTCCTTCCAAAAGCCTGACAATTAGATTGTCGGCGTTATAATCGGCAATTGAGAACGCAGTACCTACTGCACGGGTCTGAATGCCTTGATTAATCACGCGGAACGGATGTGCTGTATTAGGCTGCACGAAGTAGGTAACTTCGCCAGCCACTTGATTGATAATACGATCTTTGGCAAAATTCCGCAGGTAACTCAATTTGGCTTGTGGTTCTAATTTCACGCGACTGCTGTCGGGTAACACATACCACTCCGGGTTTTGACTGTTATTGAAAATCTCCATGCTGATAGGATTGTCCAGGTGCTCTGGACTATCATGCTTTCCTAATTTATAGAAGGAGAAGGCTACAAATACCAAGATGGAAGCGGCAATCAAAATTCGCTTCATCAGAAGATACTTGTTCGGTTTTGCTACAATACGCTCAAAAATAGCGTCTTTCTCGGCATGCGAAGCGCGAATTAATTCCTGTTCAGGAATATGCTCAAAAATCTGAATCTTATCCAGTTCCTCATCATGGCTTTCCAAATAGGAAGCCACATCCTTACATTCGTTGTAAGAACATTGATTTGATAGAAACTTCGTTAAGATATCCTTGTTCACAATTGATAATTTGGTTCGCTTTTATAGGTATATACGTCGGGAAAATGAAAACTACGTACGCTGTAAAAAAAAATATTTTTTAGAGGTGCAGTAGGATGTAAATCAAGGCGAGGATTTTTCGGAGTTGTTGGACAGATTTATAGATATGAGTTTCGACCGTTCGCACGGACACGTTGAGCTTTTCAGCGATTTCTTTATGGCTATATCCTTCGATATAAGCTAATTGGAATACTTCTTTACGTACCGGTGAAAGTCCATTAATGGCCTGCGTTAGGGAATCCTTAAGATCCGTACTCAGTTCATCGACAGGGATTCTATCTTGTTGTTTTAAACTGTCAATTAGCTGTCTTTCTTTAGATTCTTTGCGCAGCCAATCGATAAATACCAATTTTCCCTTACGGAAAAGCTGTATTTCGAGGGTTAATTCTGGGGTATAGCTATCGCGGTACCTCCAAAACTTAATAAATGTTTGTTGGGTTAGATCTTGTGCAATTTCATAGGAGCCGGTTTTTCTATAAAATCCGGTGTATATGCGATCGTAGTACGTATTAAAAACTTCTCTAAAGCTCTCTTCATCAATCAGTAAATACATAATGAGATTCCATTGGGCCTTTTTGGCTTGCTAAATTAGTATAACAGGTGATGGCATTCCAAATTTAGCATAATATATGAGAATTTACTAGCCTCATTCGGAAATCTATTTTTAAAGCAAGATGACTTTCCAAGCATTCGACAGTTCATTTCTGGCGATTAATTCTTTGGCTTTCAAAAGTTGATGGGTTAAGCGGGTGGACTCATCGCCAATAAAAGCGTTGAGTAGCTCTTGGATTTCAGGTTCATATTGATAGGCATCGATTTCTTTTTCTTCCGGCAATTGCGCGACGGATTGTAGTTTGCTGATTTCCTCGGCAGTGAAAATATTCGATTCGCTGACAAAAGTTGGTATTTCGATCATAGACATAAAAAAAGCTGAACGGATTAAAGTTCAGCTTTTTTTGAATGATTATACAATATTTTATAATTTTTCGATGACTTTATTTGCGAATTCGCTGGTCTTCAAGAGGGTCGCTCCTTCCATTAGATTATAGAAATCGACGGTCACCGTTTTTTCTTTGATTGTTTCCGCTACGGCTTCAACAATGGCGTCTGCCACTTCTGTCCATCCCAAATACTCAAACATCATCACACCACTCAGAATGACAGAGCAAGGGTTCATGGTGTCGGTATTTGCAAATCGTGGTGCTGTACCATGTGTTGCTTCGAAAATGGCATGTCCTGTTTTATAATTGATGTTCGCCCCTGGCGCAATTCCTATTCCACCAACCATTGCCGCTAAAGCATCCGAGATATAATCCCCGTTTAAGTTTAAAGTAGCAATCACATCGAAGTCTTGTGGCGCTAATAGAATTTGCTGTAAGAAATTATCAGCGATTATGTCCTTGACAATAATCTTTCCTGCCGCTTCAGCAGCCTTTTGCTCTGCATTGGCTTCATCAGCACCTTTTGTCGCTTTCGTCTGCTCCCATTGATTCCAGGTATATAATTTATCGCCAAACTCTGTTTCGGCTAATTGGTAACCCCAGTTCTTGAATGCGCCTTCGGTATATTTCATAATATTCCCCTTGTGCACAATAGTGATGGATTTTCTACCCTCGCTAATCGCGAATTCAATAGCAGCGCGTATTAAACGTTTAGAGCCTTCCTCTGACACAAACTTCAATCCCACCCCTGTACTATTGCTGAAGTTATAATCGACGCTTAGGTCATCTCTTAGGAAGTCCTGCAATCTTTTTGCTTCCGCAGTCCCTGCCGCAAACTCAATACCAGCATAGATATCTTCAGTATTCTCCCGGAATACCACCATATCTACCTTTTCAGGATGTTTTACAGGCGACGGTACACCTTCATACCATTTAGTTGGACGCTGACAAACATATAGGTCTAATTCTTTTCTAAGAGCCACGTTAAGGGAACGAATTCCACCGCCAATTGGTGTTGTTAATGGGCCTTTAATACCGACTAAATATTCTTTAAAAGTGGTCAATGTTTCTTCTGGTAACCAATTTCCAGTTTCATTGAATGCCTTTTCTCCCGCTAATACCTCTAACCAATTCACTTTTCTTTGATCGCCATAGGCTTTGGCAATCGCTGAATCAAATACGCGAACTGAAGCATGCCAGATATCTGGTCCTATTCCATCCCCAATAATGAAGGGTATACTTACAACATCAGGTACCTTTAATTTCCCTGTGCTGTCTATTGTTATTTTATCGCTCATCTATATTAGTTTTTCTCTTTACCAAACATATTTCCAATTTCACGACTAATCTTACGGAAAATTGGTGCGGTTTGCACATCTTCGTATTCGTCGATATGTAGATCGGCAACACGTGAAGGGAATATTAAGATCAAGTTTTGATTTTTGTAAAACTTGCCGACACGCTTTGCAAGACCATCTAAAGAATCTCTGTAGGATACCTCACCAGAACGTGCGGATACAAATACCAATAGGGAGTCTGCATTGCTGAAGGTCGCTAAGCCGTATATATTATCCCAGTCTTCGTATAAATCGTAGCTTACTGGAATACTGGATTGTAAAGTGTCTAACATTAATTCAATCGACTGCTTCGTTCTGAAATTACAAACATAACGTACTGGCAATGAAAGCTCTTGTGCGAACTTGCACATTTTCTCCATCCAATAAGCAAATCCTACTTCTGATTCTGCCAATGGAGGAACAAAAATAGTGATGGATTTGTTTGTAATAAATGGTTTATCTAGTCGACACATAAACAAACTGGCGTCTGTTCGATTTAAGATACTCTCCGTTTTCTCACCGACAATTTTCTCGACGAAGGAAGTCGCAGAAGGCCAGCCAAGAATTAAACAATCGGCGAATGCTTCTCGGGACGCACGACCAATACCGTTTGCAATATTAAAATCAATGGCAGTAATCAGTTCAACATCGGTTTCTGATCCCGATGCATAACGCGCCATCTTATCTAAGTTCTGTCGGGCAAGCTGTACATTGCGCTCGGCCTGCTCATCATTGGGAACGACACTTAAGATATTTAATGGATGTGGTGATTTCTTCGATTTTATTAGAGTAGCGAAGTCTAAGATTGCTTCCATATTACTCAAATTTGCAATTGGAATTAGGATTTGCTCCTCATGCTCTTCAACATGCTCCATATGCTTCTGATCTTGATGTCCAGCCATAACAATCTTCTTCGAGGCGTTCTCCGTAACGATAGATGCAATGATACAGCTCACAAGAATTAGGATAATCGTTCCGTTTAAGACATTCTCATCAATGATTTGATTATTGTAACCGACCATGATAATTGCAAGGGTTGCAGCAGCATGTGCGTTACTTAATCCAAATATCAGGTTACGCTCGGTGTTATTGTATTTAAATGTCCATTGAGTCGCCGTTGCGGCTAAGAATTTGCCGACCACACCGACCAAGGTAAGTACACCTGCTACATAGAATACCGTCAGTCCCTCCGCCTTAGTGAATACGGCGATGTCGACGATCATCCCTACGGAGATCAGAAAGAAGGGAATAAAAATTGCATTCCCGATAAACTCAATTCGGTTCATTAAAGCCGAAGAGTGTGGAATTAACTTATTGAGGGCAAGTCCAGCAACGAAGGCTCCGATAATGGGTTCTAAGTTGGCCATCTCGGCAAGGAATGCCGCGAAAAATACTACCGTTAGTACAAAAATATAATGTGCTGTTTTTTCGCCTTCAATCTTTTCAAAAAACCATTTGGCAATCTTTGGAATGACGCCAAACATAATAAAGAGGAAGATGGCAAAGGATACACCTAGGGTTACCCAGAATTCATTATTGATATCGCCCTGTGAGGCGCCTTTAATGACTGCCAAGATTATCAGTACCGCTGTATCAGTTAGGATTGTTCCCCCAATGGTGATGGCCACGACTTCGCTTTTGGATATACCGTAGCGATTGACAATAGGATACGACACGAGCGTATGCGTTGCGAACATACTTGCAATCAGGATGCTTGTTAATAAGCTATAGTCGAGGATATAATAACAAACGGGGAAACCAATAGAGATGGGGATAATAAAGGTAAAGAATCCAAACATTAAGCTTTTATGCTTTGTTTTTTTGAATTCATTCATGTCTAATTCCAGTCCGGCTATAAACATGATATATAGTAATCCGATGGTAGAAAATAGATCGACCGCGGAGTTCTTCTCTAGCCAATTTAATCCATGCGGTCCGATAATCATTCCAGAGATAATCAAACCGATAATTCCGGGAACTTTAATGGGTCTTAGAAGAATTGGGGAGAGTAAAATAATGAATAATACAAGGGAAAATATAAGTACAGGATTGGTTAATGGCGCTTCGAATGCATGTGATAAGTGGTCAAAAACTTTATTCATAGATTTTCGCTTGTTTGTTAATACAACTTCAATCAGCTGTAATTGTTTTGCTTGCGTAAGATAGCGAAAATTCTAATTTTTTCCGAAAAATAAGCGCTTACTGTAGCGATTCTACTTAAACTGAATAGTCTTAATTGGTGATATTCTGCTGATTAGCATGGAAGGAATAAATAGGGTAATTAAGGCAATTCCAATCAATGCGATATTTAGCCATACGACTGTTAACCAGGAGATATCCATCGGTACAAACGAGACGTAATAAACGGATGGATCGAGCTTAAAGAAATGGGTGCTGCGTTGGAAATAATAAAGCAACAAGGCTAAGAAATTGCCGAGTAACAATCCGTAACCAATCAGGTATAAGGAGTTATACAAGAATACAACTCTAATTTTACTATTCTGCATGCCCAAGGATTTCAATATACCAATCATGGAAGAGCGTTCTAGGATGCTAATCAATAAGGCAGAGATCATATTGATCACCGCGACAACGACCATCAATACAAAGATGATGTTGTCGTTCATATCGAGCATATTTAGCCAATTGAAGATATCGGGCATCTGTTCGACAACATTGGTTGCATACAGCTCGATGGGTAATTGATCATTGACATCCTGTGTTGTCTTGGCTAGTAGATTAAAGTCTCGGACACGTACTTCATAACCGCCGACTTCATTGTCCGCAAGGTTATTGAGCTTGCGAATTAGGGATAATGATCCGATTACATAAACTTTATCGAGCTCTTCGGAGTTGGTGGTATAGATTCCACGAATGGTAAACTTACGTTTCCGAACGGGCTCTTGAATAAAGTACATAATGAAACTATCGCCTACTTTGAGGTTCAGTCGATTGGCGATAAGACTAGAAATAAGAAGCTGATTTTCGGCATTCTCTGCTGAGAAGTCTATGGTTTCACCTTCGAGAATTGTTTTCGACAGGAATTCTTGATCGTAATCCTTATCGATTCCCTTGAGTAAGACGCCTTCAACCTCGCCTTTGACATTCATTATCCCCGCTTTGGTTGCGAATGGATAAACGTTAATGACATTACTATCTTTTTCTAAGCTGTTAATTTGATCCTTGGAGAGTGAAATCGGCGTATTGACATAGGAATCGTTGCGATCATTTTTTAAGATAATGACGTCTCCAAAGAACCCTCGTTGCTTATCGGTAATTTCTCCTTTAAACCCACGCAGAATTGCCACGGCCATGATAATTGCTAGAATCGCAAGCGTCAATGCCGCAATCGTCACTCGAACAATCAGCTTCGAAAATGTACGATTGCCAGTTAGGGTAATTCGTTTAGCGAGGAAAAATGGAAAATTCAAGCTTAAATTAAATTTGTAACTTCGCAAAGGTATAAAAATTCAATTCAGATTCGAATTTGAAATTACATAATCAAGATTCTTTATGCGTATTATATTCATGGGCACCCCTGATTTCGCGGTTGCCTCTTTAAAAGCTCTCTTGGATGCTGGTGAACAAGTTGTTGCTGTTGTTACGGCACCAGATAAGCCCGCTGGTCGTGGTCAGAAGCTACACCAATCGGCTGTCAAAGTATTTGCTGTAGAACATAACATCCCTGTTTTACAACCTGAGAAGTTACGATCTCCTGATTTTATTGAGGAGCTTCGCTCCTATCAAGCGGATCTGCAAGTTGTTGTTGCTTTTCGTATGCTTCCTGAGTTGGTTTGGAATATGCCTCCTCATGGTACGGTGAATGTGCACGGTTCTTTATTGCCTCAATATCGTGGTGCTGCCCCTATTAATCATGCGGTGATCAATGGAGAGAAAAAGACAGGTGTAACGACTTTCTTATTACAACATGAGATTGATACAGGTAATGTGTTATTTTCTGATGAGGTTGAAATTACGGAATCAGATGATGCCGGTTCGGTACACGATAAATTAATGAATTTAGGAGCTTCCTTAATTGTACGCACAGTTGATGCAATAAAAAACAAGGATATTCATCCTATCCCTCAAGATGAGATGATTGACGCTTCAGCGATTAAACATGCACCAAAAATATTTAAGGAAGACTGCTTAATCAACTGGAATCAGTCGACAGAAACGGTTTATAACTTTATTCGGGGACTAAGTCCTTACCCTACGGCTTTTAGTTATTTGGATCAGAAAGTCCTAAAAATTTATAAGACAACGAAAGAAATAGCAGCGCATAGTTATGCTGCTGGGGCATTTCTTAGTGATGGCAAGACCTTTATTAAGGTGACAACAATAGATGGTTTCATTTATTTAAATGAAATTCAAATTGAAGGTAAAAAACGTATGAGTGTAACAGATTTCTTAAGAGGCTATAAATCGGAGGAAATACTTACGATTCTTTAAACTTCAAGATATCCCCGGGCTGACACTCCAATGCGCGACAAATAGCATCCAAGGTTGTTAATCGAATGGCTTTCGCTTTTTGATTCTTAATAATGGACAAATTTGACAGCGTTATCCCCACTCTGTCACTCAATTCGTTGAGTGACATTTTTTTTCGAGACATCATCTCGTCTAAGTGAATCATAATTGGCATACTCTATTTTTTTATTCTGATATTTTCTTAAAAACAATATGTTCGTTGAAATGTTTTATTCTCAGAATAATAAATGGTTAGAATAGGAGTTTAATTAATATTAATTGTAATAAAAACATGGAGACAGGGCTGCAGAACTAATCTTTGGAATGATTTTTGCGAACAGTTTTACCTCAACTCACCACGGCTAAGTAACTCATAATGAGTTAATAATTTACAATTATATTAGAATTTAATGGAGAAATTTCGCTATGTTTGCGAACATTTCAGAATAGAAAGGTTTATATTATTAAATGAGACAGCTCAAAATTACGCAATCCATCACCAATCGTGAGTCCCAATCGTTAGACAAATACTTACATGAGATTGGCAAAGTAGATTTAATTTCCGCCGAAGAAGAAGTTATTCTAGCGCAAAGAATCCGCGAAGGTGATCAAGTAGCATTAGAGAAATTAACAAAAACCAATCTTCGTTTCGTCGTTTCCGTTGCAAAACAGTACCAGAATCAAGGCCTTACCTTAGGCGATTTGATTAACGAGGGCAATTTAGGCTTAATTAAGGCAGCAAAACGCTTTGACGAGACAAAAGGTTTCAAATTTATTTCTTACGCAGTTTGGTGGATTCGTCAATCTATTCTTCAAGCAATTGCAGAGCAATCTCGTATCGTTCGTTTACCATTAAACCAAGTAGGGTCTTTAAGTAAGATTAGTAAAGCCTTCTCTAAATTAGAGCAAGAATACGAGCGTGAACCGTCACCAGAAGAGTTAGCAGACATCCTTGAAACAACCGTTGACAAGGTTTCAGACACATTGAGTAACTCTGGTCGTCACGTATCTATGGATGCTCCATTTGTACAAGGAGAAGAGAATACGTTACTTGACGTATTGGAAAATAGCGATCCGGATACAGATAGTTCATTAATTGATGAGTCCTTATCGGAAGAGATCAAACGTTCATTGGCAACATTGACCGAGCGCGAACGTGAAATTATTGTATTATTCTTCGGATTAGGTTCAAATCATCAGTTATCACTTGAGGAAATCGGCGAAAAATTCAGCTTGACGAGAGAACGTGTTCGTCAGATTAAAGACAAGGCGCTACAACGTCTACGTCATACATCAAGAAGCAAAATTCTAAAATCATATTTAGGATAACATTTTATTGAAAGCATAAGTAGAGCGCAATTTAACGATTGCGCTTTTTTTTTGTTTGTTTCATTTCTTACGCTCACAGTAAAAAAAATTGCCTCTACTATTTCTAGTAGAGGCAGCTCTTTAATCTTGCTTAAAGAAAAATTATTTCTTGTGTAATTGTTCGTAAAGATCAATTACTTTCTTCTGCAAATCGATTACCTCTGCTTCACGAGCTTGTAATCTCTTTTGTAGTTCATTAACTTCATTCTGAATTTGCTTATCTTCTTCAGGATCTGAAGTTGATAAAAGTTGTACTAACGATAAGCCAAACAACTTTGAGATTTGATTTAGCCTCGATAGATTTACATCTGTAATTCCCGTTTCAATTTTTGAAAACGCAGGAATAGAGATGTCCAATCGCTTGGCCACATCCTCCTGACTCCAGCCCTTCTGGTGTCTAAGTAATCTAATTTTTTTTCCTAATGCATTCATGGGTAAAATGTAAAATATTTATTTATTAAGTAATTATCAAATTTAAACAAATAAAGTATATTTCAAAATCCCAATATTAAAATTTTAGAAAATTTTTAAAAGAATCTTAAAAATTTCTTAAAAATTTGTCTGCAAAGCTTGACATATTTACCCCATTGTAATTGTTTGAACTCATAAATAGCAAATTGTATCCTGTAGACTTAAACCCTTCAAGAAACACCTCTAAATCAGCTACTTGCGTAATTACACGAAAAGCGGGGTGATTGAAAGCCTGAGTTAAATTTGCTATTGCATTATCCAATACTATATTTTTTTCCTTTAAAAGAGAAATATTCATAAATACGACAGCAAAATCAGACTCATTCATGCTATTCGCATACTCTTGAATAAAGTGCGGATCCAAACTATCGTAAGCATTAAGTTCAATAATGGTAACGAGATCTTGCGTTGGGAATTGCTCTTTTACCGCATGTATACTCGCGCGTAGCTTCGATGGTGTATGCGCAAAATCCTGGTAAACCACGCTCCCATTCTGGCTAGCTACAAATTCTAAATAACGAATTGAACTCTTAAAGTCCTGAATGGCATCGTAAAACTCATCACGTTTGACTCCTAACCATTCACAGACAGTGAAAGCACCGGCTACGTTGGAAAGGTTATGTTTTCCAAAGATCTTTAATGGAATGCGATCTTCTCCATGATTTAAGTATGTTACCCCCTTGTTAATTGAGTATTCTGGAAGCTTATAACCATGACGATTGATTTTAATATCCATAGTACGCTCTACGATCGCTCTAGTGCGTTCGTTTTCCTTATTGTAGATCAGCGTACCTTTCGGAACGATCGTTCGTATAAAGTCTTCAAATTGCTTGTAGTAAGCCTCCTCTTCAATTACTGCTTTGAAGTGATCCCATTCTACACCAGAAATTAAAGCGATATTCGGTTTGTACTCCAAGAATTTGGAGTGCTTGTCTACTGAAGACGCATAATATTCATCGCCTTCAATAATAATGAGATTATGATCTGGATTAAGTTGAAGTAGGTCATCAAATCCCTCCAGTTGCGCGCCGACTAAGTAGTCAAAGGGCTTTCCTAACTTCTTCAGCACATGCATTATCATACTTGTAATCGTCGTTTTCCCATAAGTACCCGCAATAACCACCCGTATCTTATCGACACTTTGCTCATATACGAATTCGGGAAAAGAATAGATCTTTAAGCCTAGTTCCTGTGCTTTCTTAAGCTCAGGATTCTCTCCATCGGCATGCATTCCGAGGATAACGGCATCGATATCATCTGTTATTTTTTCTGGAAACCAGCCTAATTCCTTAGGCAATAGTCCTGCTTCCAACAGATGGGATTTCGAAGGTTCGACAATTTGATCATCGGATCCACTAACCTGATGGCCTTGTTCAGCTAGATTAATAGCCAAATTATGCATAATGCTTCCGCCAATGGCAATAAAATGAATACGCATTTATTTAGCTTTAGTAAACTTGGCTGCACACCAATTATCGAGAACTTTATTTTCCACATATTGGAAACCAACAGAGATAGCCTTTTGTTTTAAGATATCTAAATCCTCAGCCTCATAGAAGCCTGAAAGATAGAGTTCTCCTCCATTTGTTAAGCAAGCAGAATAGGTGTCCAACTGATCCAACAAGATATTGCGATTAATATTGGCTAGAATTGTATCAAATTCCAAGCCTGCTATCGCTTCCTTAGATCCTAGCTTCGCGGTTATATTTGTCACCGAATTCAGCTGCGCATTTTCAACGACACTGTCTACACAGATTGGATCGTAGTCTACCGCTAGCAATTGCTTAGCCCCTCTTTTTGCTGCGAGAATCGCAAGAATCCCCGTCCCACAGCCCATATCCAATACATCCTTGTCTTGGAAATCATTCTCCAATACAAACGATAGCATCATAGAAGTGGTTTGATGATGACCGGTTCCAAAGGACATCTTTGGATCAATAATAATTTGATAAAGGTATTCAGGATGATCTTCGTGGAAAGTCGCACGTACGTAACAGGTATTATCGACTAAAATCGGGTTAAAATTACTCTCCCATATTTTATTCCAGTTTTCCTCTACGATATCTTTCACTTGGTAATCTAAGTCAAAGCCTTGAACCTCATTCAAAAGAAGAGATTCTAAAGCTTGAACATCCAAATTAGCGCTAGGGATATAGGCTTCGAAGCCACCATCGATATCTTCGAAGGTGTCAAATCCAATCTCCGCTAATTCGGAAATTAGCAAATCCTTTTGCCAGTCTTCAATAGTTGAAGATGTAAAAGTAACTGCTGTATATTTCATAGTTTATTTATTAAAAACACGAATAATTTCTAAGAAATCACGTGATTTCAAAGATGCACCACCGATAAGACCGCCGTCGATATCTGGTTGTGAGAATAAGCTTTCAGCATTTCCTGGGTTTGCACTACCACCGTATAAAATCGAGGTATTATCTGCAAGTTCTTGACCATACTGTGCCGCAAGTGTTTGACGGATGAAGGCATGTACTTCTTGTGCTTGCTCTGGGCTCGCTGTTAAACCTGTACCTATCGCCCATACTGGCTCATAAGCAAGAACCACTGATTTAAATTGCTCTGCTGATAAGTGGAATAAGCCATTGCTTAATTGAGTTTTGATCACATCAAAGAATGCTCCGGATTCTCTTTCTTCTTTGGTTTCACCAATACAGAAAATAGGTTTTAAATCATGCTTCAATGCTACATTTACTTTTTCTGCTAATAAAGCATCTGTTTCACCAAAATAAGCACGACGCTCTGAGTGTCCTAAAATAACATAGCTAGCACCTGTAGACTTCACTTGTGACGCTGAAATCTCACCTGTATAGGCACCTGATTCCGCTTGGTGAATATTCTGAGCACCGATAGCAACATTCGCTACTGGAGCACTTAATTTCGCTAAAGCAGGTAAATGAATAAAAGGGCTACATACCACAACTTCTTGTTCGCCTCTTACTTCATCTTTAACCATGTTCACAATCTCCGAGAATAAGCTTACGCCTTGCTCGAAATCCATGTTCATTTTCCAGTTTCCTGCTACAATGTTCTTACGCATATTTATATTATTAATGGTTGATTAATTGCTTTCTTAATTCTTTTGTGTCGTCAAAAACACGTGTTAATATATTGGGATCAACAAGATCATCAGCGCCTGCATTGCGTTTACGCTGCAACATGGCTATAAATCGATCCATTTGATAGCTACTACATGCTGAATCTGTTAACCAACTAAAGTCCGGTACAAATTTGGGAATAAAATTCGATATTGCCAGCTGTGCTCCCACACCGATTACGGTTCCAGTATTGAAAGATGAATTAATGGCACTCATCGCATAATCGCCCATCATCAATCCACACTTCAGTATTCCTGTATCTCTATTTTTTCCGCTAAAATAATCATATAATTTGACGGAACTCCAGTTATTTTTCAGGTTTGAATTGCTGCTGCCTGCTCCTAGATTACATCCTTCTCCCAGCACAGAACATCCAAGATAACCGTCATGCCCTTTGGCGGAATCCCCCCAAAGCACACTGTTGTTAACTTCTCCTCCTATTGTACTACGCGGACCTATACTTACATTCTCATACAATCGCGTGGCTATTTTCACCCGCGCTTGTTCGCCAATAGCAACATACCCTCTTAGAAAGCTTCCCTCTTCCAAACGTGCATGCTTACCAATATAAATGGGACCTTGAAGGCTATTTAAACTGACACCCTCGACCTGCGCACCTTCCTCAACAAAGATATGGTCGCCAAAAATCATATTATTAGCATTCAATGTCGCCGAACTGCGTCCCTTCGTAAGCAAGTCGAAATCAAAAAGTAGCTGATTTTTATTCTGAATAAAAATATCCTCTGGGAAAGTAATCTGGGGAATATCGAAGTCTAATAGAATAGGTTTTAAAGCGTCAAAATGCGCGTTCGCTTCCAACGGAAATTGATCAACTAGTGCCGCTACCCATTCTCCTTGATAAACAAGTTTCTCACCGATTTGCAGCCCGTCTAAAGCTTCAATCAAGCGTTCCGAGGGAAGAACATTCGCCCGAATAATTAGCGCTTGTCCTTGCAGCTTCGCTTGTACAGGAAAGCTAGATTGGAGATAGTCTATCGTCAGGTAACTAACCTCCGTATGAAAGATATGCTTCCACTTTTCATCAAGGGTACATATGCCGACCCGTAGGTTTCCTACCGGTCTAACAGCACAGAATGGCAACAAATGCTTCCGCCATTCGGCATTGTCATATAGTACGATTGAATGTGGCATAAATTAAATAAAAGTACATAAAAAAACCCGATAAGCTAATGTTATCGGGATCTTCTTCAATTTCTTGTTAGAAATAAAATTATTTCTTGTTGTAACGGCTACGGAACTTATCAATACGTCCAGCTGTATCAACCAATTTCATTTTACCAGTGTAGAAAGGGTGTGAAGTATGAGAAATCTCTAATTTCACTAATGGATATTCTGTACCATCTTCCCAAGTAATGGTCTCTTTTGTGTCAACACAAGATTTAGTGATGAAAGCGTAGTCGTTAGACATGTCTTTGAAAACAACTAATCTGTAGTTCGATGGATGCAAATCTTTTTTCATTTTATCTTATGATTACTATATATTCAACAATTGAGGTGCAAAGATAATTTATTTTTTCATCAAATACAAAAAACAACAAAATTTCATTCCACACAGTGTTAATAAAATTCTATTGATTTATTATCGCTGAACACTCAGGCTACAAAATTTGCAATTTGCTTTGGATTTTACAAGCTAAACCGCATAAATAATCTCCTTTTTTTAACTCCTCCTGCCTATTATTAGTTCTAATTTCCTACTTTTGCAGTCAATTTAAGTTCGAAAAAAAATGAGTATCGGATTATCAGAACAAGAACAACAACGCAGACTAAACCTGCAAGGAATGATCGACCTAGGTATCAATCCTTTCCCTGCGGAAGAATTTGTAGTCAATGCGACTGCTGACGACATATTAGAAAACTACGAAAGAGATAAACTAAACTATAAGAATATCCAGTTTGCAGGACGTGTAATGAACCGTCGTGTAATGGGTAGCGCTTCTTTCATGGAGCTACAAGACTCTACTGGTCGTATTCAAGCGTATGTAAAGCGTGATGATATCTGTCCGACAGAAGATAAAACGCTTTATAACACTGTATTTAAGAAGTTATTAGATATTGGTGATATCGTTGGTATTCGCGGATATGTGTTCACCACCCAAACTGGTGAGATCTCAATTCACGTTGAAGAATTGAAGGTGTTAACAAAATCCCTACGTCCATTGCCAATTGTAAAAGAAGCAGACGGAAAGACTTTTGACGCCTTTACAGATCCTGAACAAAGATACCGCATGCGCTATGTTGACTTAATTGTAAACGCGCAAAACAGAGATATATTCGTAAAACGTACAAAGCTATATAATGCTATGCGCGAATATTTCAATAATGCTGGTTATATGGAGGTGGAAACACCTATCCTGCAATCCATTCCAGGAGGTGCTGCAGCCCGCCCATTTATCACACACCATAATGCCTTAGACATTCCATTATATCTGCGTATCGCCAACGAGTTATACTTAAAAAGACTTATTGTTGGTGGCTTTGACGGGGTATACGAGTTCTCTAAAAACTTCCGTAACGAAGGAATGGACCGTACACACAACCCTGAATTTACTGCCATGGAAATCTATGTAGCCTACAAGGACTACAACTGGATGATGGATTTCACGGAAAAATTACTTGAACACTGTGCGTTAGCCGTAAACGGTACTACAGAAGCCACATTTAATGAGTATAAAGTTGATTTCAAAGCGCCGTACCCACGCGTAAGCATGACCGACGCCATCAAGCAATTCACAGGATTCGATATCACTGGTAAAACGGAAGATGAAATCCGCGAAGCTGCCAAAGGTATGGGAATCGCTGTAAACGAAACGATGGGTAAAGGTAAATTGATTGATGAGATCTTTGGTGAAAAATGTGAAGGTAACTTTATCCAACCTACATTTATCACAGACTACCCTATCGAAATGTCTCCTTTAACGAAAAAACACCGTAACAACCCAGAGTTGACGGAACGCTTTGAATTAATGGTATGTGGTAAAGAAATCGCCAATGCATATTCCGAGTTAAATGACCCTATCGATCAGCGTGAGCGTTTCGAGGATCAATTAAAATTATCTGAAAAAGGGGATGATGAGGCTATGTTTATTGACCAAGATTTCTTACGCGCATTAGAATATGGTATGCCTCCTACCTCGGGTTTAGGAATAGGTATGGATCGATTAATCATGTTCTTAACAAACAACCCTTCTATTCAAGAAGTGTTATTCTTCCCGCAAATGCGCCCTGAGAAAGTAGCAAAAGTTGCTTCAGTAGCCGACTACGTCGCATTAGGTATTCCAGAGGCATGGGTTCCTGTATTGCAAAAAATGGGATTCAATACCGTGGAAGCATTAAAAGAAGCAAATCCAAACAAAGTATTCAATGACTTAGGCGGAATGCGTAAGAAAATGAAATTAGATATTAGCATGCCGACGAAAGACGAAGTGTTAGCTTGGTTTGGAAGCAATAACTAGATAGTAGATAGTATTTAGTATTGAGTATTAAGACCTTGAAAGCCTTTCAACAGGTAAATCTACTTCATACAACTCATAAAATAAAAAAGCGCTGTAGTTACAGCGCTTTTTTTATTGAATTTCAAACAAATTCTATCGAATTTGACTTTATGTTATGTTAGATGTAAGATTTTAGATATAAGATTTGAGACAATGTCTAATTGATTATAAATTTTAGATACTATTTCTAAGAATAAAGATTTTAGGTATAATATCTTAGACACATTAAGATTGAACCAGACGGCGATTTAGCTTTCTTTCAGGTTCCAACTACTAAATACTCAATACTAACTACTCAATACTAACTACTAATTTCCACTTCATGAAGCGTTTTTTCTTTCTTCCACTACTAATCACAATCATATCTTGCGGAACTTCAGCAAACGGCCCTAAGAAACCAAAAATTGAAGGCAATTGGCGATGGATTAAATCGACGGGAGGCTATGCAGGTCGTACAACAACACCTGAGTCGACTAATAAGGAGTTACATCTGCAGATTACAAAAGACAGTATCTTCTCGTATGAGAATGGCGAACTACAAAGTGCTCGACCTTATCACCTTCAATTAGGAAAAGCTATTGAGTCACAAAAAATGGAATGGCTGATAGAGTCTGGCGTCCATAAAACCTCAATCTATAGAAGGGATAGTGTGTTAATCATGAATCAGCAATGTTATGATTGCTTTAGCCAAACCTACGTTAAAATGAAGGAATAAATACGTGAATAAAAGAATTGGGATAATTGCCGAGAAAGATTATCGACCTATTATAGGAAATATAAAGAGTAAGATATCAGACAAAATAATAGGGCTGTTCATTCGAACAGCCCTATACATTTAAAATTTACTCCTAATACTATTTATTTAGCAGGTGCATCTGGCAATAGAATAAACTTAAACAAACGATCCTCTTTCAAGTATTTGTTTGCCGCATCTTTCACCGATTTTACCGTTACTTTATCTAAATCCTGTAAATAACGTGTAATGTAAGTTGGATCTTCACCCAATTGATACGCAGTAACCAATTGATTAACCCAGAATCCGTTTTCTTTCAGACTTAATTCCAATTGACGTTGCTCTTCAATCTTAAATTTATCTAAGTCAGTTTGTGACGGTCCATTTGCTTTGATTTTCTTAAACTCATCTAAAGCCGAATTGATTAACGACTGGTATTTATCTACGCTTGTTCCAAAGGAAACATGAACACTGTAACGAGGCTTAGGATTCTTAGAATACCCAACGCGTGCGCCTGTACCATATACACCACTCTCCTCTTCACGCAAACGCTCCAATAGACGAGTAGACAATACTTTCTCCAAAGCATCCATATTGATATTCTCAACATCATTATATGTGTAGTCTCCGTAAATCGACAAGCGAACATTCGCTTTTGCCTCTTTACCTTTGTTAACCACCACTTCTTTACCTTTTGCAGGCTCGTAGATACCTAAATCTTTAGATGCCTCTTTACGTCCTTTTGAAGGTAATGCTGCTAAGTAGTTCTCTAAATAAGGTTTGATCTCTTCTTCAGTTACGGAACCAACGATAAAGAATGTAAAATCAGATGCATCAGAAAAACGATCCTTGTAGATTTCTAGAGCACGCTCTTGGCTAACCTTCTCTAGCTCCGCTTTACCATAAGGTGTACGACGGATATTATCGCCATACAACGCATTGATAGTCGCTTTTGAGTAGACAAAGTTCGGATCGTTCTCACGATTCGCTAACATATCCACTTGCTTACTAATAATACCTTGGAATACATCATTCTCAATTCTAGGCTCAGTAAAGTAACCGTAGATCATCTCGAATGCTGTCTTCAATCCTTCTTTATCCGAACTTCCTGAAAGTCCTTCCGAACGCTCGCTGATAAATGGACTAATATTCGCATTCTTACCTGTTAGATACTTCTGCAATTCAAAAGTATTCAACTGTCCAATACCACTCGAGTTGATTAGGTTTCCGGCAAAAGATGCTGACATATAATCCGCATCAGGATACAAAGATGTACCACCTGGACTAACTGCATTGATTAAAATCTCATCGTTCTTAAAGGTCGTAGGCTTCAATACAACCTTAACACCATTACTTAAAACAAATTCTTTCGTAGCAATTTTATCAATTGATTTCTCCGATGTAATCGTTCCTTTTACTGGCTCTTTAGAAAGCATTGGTAAATCAGAAACCTTATCATCGTATACTGTTAATTGCTCTTTATCGACATCCGCGAACCAGCTGTTAACCGTTTGCTCATCAGGCAATTTATCCTTCTCAGCATCCGGTGCTAAAATAACGACATCACGGTTGCTGTCGACATAGTATTTCTGACCAATAGCTTCAACTTCTTTCCTCGTCAAGCCTGGCAGCAATTGTTTGTTAATCTGATAACGATCTTCATTGCTTAACGCTGGACCATCATTTAAGAAGTGATCTAAATAAGTATTTACATAATTATCTGACTTCTTCTTACTTCTTTCCGTATAAGCTGTTTCATTATTCTTATTGAAAGCAGTGATAGCACGTTGGAATTCAGTCTCTGTAAAACCAAATTTGTCAACACGATCTAACTCGCGAACAAGCGTTTTAAAACCCTCCTCAAACTGACCTGGTTTAGAAACAAAATAAGCCGATAGGTTCTCTAAATCACCAATAAAATCACTGATATCTATGCTACCTTGAAGAAATGGAGGATTTGCCGATTGACTTAATTCACCCAAACGCGCATTAATCATCTGATTGTATAACGATTTCATCAAGGAACGACGGTAATCACCAACCGTATTGATTTTATCTTCTGGATGTTTAATAATCACCTGACCGATTGTATAGGTCATTTCAGGGTCAGTAACCTTAATAAACTGATTCTTATTGATTAAATCAATCTTATATTTAGGACGTTCTTTCGGCTTATTGCTAACGCGCATATCCGAAAACAAACGCTTAACTTCGCTCTCCATCTGAGCAGGATCTACATCACCGACAATGATAATCGACTGAAGATCCGGACGGTACCAATCTTGGTGGAACTGACGAATTAATTTAGGATCAAACTTCATCACCACCTCTTCAGTACCAATCGGTAAACGATTTGCATAACGCGAACCGTTCATTAACACTTTGAAGAATTGATCACGCATACGTTGCATCGCTCCGCGACCCCCACGCATCTCCTCCATGATAATACCACGTTCTTTATTGATCTCACTATCCTCTAACATTGCATCCTGTGCCCAGTCGCGCATTACTTGAAGTCCATTCTTCAATAACTCGGGATCATCCGATGGGATAGGCAATTGATAAACTGTCTCATCAAATCCAGTGTAAGCATTTAAGTCCGAACCAAAACGAACACCTGCCTTCTGTAAATAGTTGACTAACTCGTTCTTTGGAAAGTGCTTTAAGCCGTTAAAGTTCATGTGCTCCAAAAAGTGAGCTAAACCTTGCTCCTTGTCAGTTTCTAGAATCGAACCGACTTTGACAGCCAAGTACATCGTCACGCGCTTTTCTGGCTCCACATTCTTACGGATGTAATACGTGAATCCATTTTTAAGTTTGCCAGTTTTAACCTCGCTGTCGAAGGGAAGCTTCGCATCCCAACGCAAAGAATCCTTTTGAAGAATTACTTTCGCTTCAGAGATTAATGGACTTGACTCATAAGCAGTTGCTACTTCCGCAGTGAAGGGTAGCAAGAAGGCTAGAGCCAAAGGTTTTAGAATTTTCATAAAAATAATTTATCTGAATGGTTATGTTATTTACCGGCACCAATCTACGACAATTTATTTAGTATTAAAACAACCTTCAAGCGATTCGAGATAATTTACATATATTTAACATATGAATTGGGATACCGTAAATCGAGACTTTAAAAGATATTTATTACTAGAACGCGGCTTAGCAGAAAACAGCATTGTAGCCTACCAAAATGACGTTAATAAGCTACAAAACTATGCCGAACTGCATGAACTAGCTATCCCACAAATTACCACAAAAGAGTTACAAAACTTTTTAGTATGGGTTAATGAATTTTCCATTTCAACCTATAGTCAAGCCAGGCTGCTTTCCGGTATAAAAACCTTTTTTAAATTCCTCCAAATCGAATATGATGTTGAACATAATCCCGCCGAATTACTGGAATCCCCGAGAATTACACGCAAGATGCCGGCGGTTCTATCCATCGAAGAGATTGATCAGCTAATCGCTGCAATTGACCTATCAACACCTGAAGGCATGCGTAATAAAGCTATCCTCGAAGTCCTCTATGGATGCGGACTACGCGTTTCTGAACTCTGTAATTTGAAACGTTCAAACCTCTACCTCGATGTGGAGTTTATCAAAGTCGAAGGTAAAGGAAATAAAGAAAGACTCATCCCTATCGGACAGCAAGCCATCCAATACCTCCGTATTTATATGGATGAAGTGCGTGTACATATACCGGTAAAGCCTGATAGCGAGGACTTTGTATTCCTCAACAGAAGAGGATCTCCCCTTTCACGCGTGATGATATTCCTCATTATCAAAGACCTATCTGCAAAGATTGGACTCCAGAAGGAAATTAGCCCCCATACCTTCCGTCATAGCTTTGCTTCCCATCTCGTTGAAGGAGGCGCCGATTTACGCGCCGTGCAGGATATGCTTGGACATGAGAGCATTACAACAACGGAAATTTATACCCATATCGATAAAGACTACTTACAAAGCGTCATCACTCAATTTCACCCGCGTTCCTAATGCAACTTTGTGTAATTTAATTTGCAACTAGATTGCATTTAACATATATTTGCATCGTGATGAAAAACATAAGACAACATAAAACCTGGATTGCTGGCCTTTGGCTCGCGGTTTTAAGTATGTCGTTCAGCTTGATGCTTACCCATCAACACCATCACATTCATCAAGACAGTGAACACTGTCATCACAGCAACAATAAAGAGCAGACAACTCATCAGCATGAAGATGCCGATTGTACCTACTGTTTCCTTTATTATCATCAACTCGTCTCTCAAGCTCCAACGTATTCATGGGTGAGTAATCCTGGAGAATTTGATAGAAACCTTTGCTTATCCACTGAATTACCTGCACAGGTAATGGTTAAGCGCTATTATTCTAAAGGTCTTCGAGCACCACCGGTGCTCGAAAATAGCTAACGAGTAATTCTATATTCAATCAAATCTAAGGTCAATCCTACATGTCAAAATACCTTTTGACTGTGCTCCTGTTTCTGATAAATATCACGGTACAAGCACAGGCAAACCGAACAACCCAATTACGTGGTATGGTTGCTGATGAGAATCATCAACCCCTTTCTAATGCAACAATCACGTTGCTGGATCAGCACGTACAGACAACATCCCAAGCGAATGGTTCGTTTACGATTAATAATTTAGATCCTAAAAAAACTTATAGGTTAAGTATTAGCGCGCTAGGTTTTGAAACCTTCACACAACGCATTAACCTGGCGAAGGATTCTGTGCTACACATCCATTTGCATCAACAAACAACTGAGTTGGATGGCATCGCTGTTCAAGCGATGCAGCAAGCGCAAAAATCTGCCGCTCAGTACAAACTCAGTGAAACTCAAATAGAAGAAAGCAAAGGTAAACTGGCAGCAGAGGTATTCTCACAGCTGGCAGGTGTTACCCTCTTAAATACGGGGCAAAGCATTTCAAAACCCGTTATCAATGGTTTACATAGCAGCCGTATTCTCCTACTGAACCAAGGTGTTAAATTAGAAAGTCAACAATGGGGTTCAGAACATGCGCCAGAATTAGACCCTTTCTCCGCCGAGCAATTTGAAGTCATTAAAGGTGCGCAAGCAGTACGTTATGGCGCTGACGCTCTAGGCGGCGTATTAATTGCCAGATCTGAAAATATAGATCCTTCCTTAATAAAAGGACGTGTAGACCTACTAGGACAAACAAACGGTCGTAGAGGAAACATAAACGCACAGCTGGAGGGTGGTATTTCAGCAATCCCTAACTTGGCCTACCGAATTCAAGCCTCGACCAAGAAAATCGGCAATACAAAGACCGCAAACTACTACCTCGGCAATACCGGGGCGCAAGAGTTAAACTTCAGTACAGCTCTGCAATATCACACAGAAAAGCAGCAATGGGACGCCTATTACTCCCGATTTGCAACGGAACTAGGCATATTCTACGGCGCTCACATCGGTACAATTGACGATATCTTCGCTCGTATTGAACATGGAAAGCCACTGGAAGACTACGGATTCAGCTATGATATCGCGGCTCCTAAGCAAAAAGTAGCCCATCAATTGGCAAAGCTGAAATACCAATATCAGTTAAATGAAAATTGGAACTTAGAAGCGCAGTATAGTTGGCAGCAAAACCATCGCCGTGAATTCGACATGCGAAGAGCTGTAGCAGACGATGTACCCATGTCGAACATGATCTTATCGACACAGCAATTCGAAGCGTTACTGAAGGGAAAACAGCATACATTTGGTATCGCTGCCAGCAGTCAAGTAAACAATAATGTGGAGGGAACAGGCACAACGCCTATTATCCCCAATTACGATAGTTATGG
This sequence comes from Sphingobacteruim zhuxiongii, assembly GCF_009557615.1. Taxonomy (NCBI): domain Bacteria; kingdom Pseudomonadati; phylum Bacteroidota; class Sphingobacteriia; order Sphingobacteriales; family Sphingobacteriaceae; genus Sphingobacterium; species Sphingobacterium zhuxiongii. The sequence continues at coordinate 2,193,718 of NZ_CP045652.1, read as the reverse complement.
ACTAGGCATCTTTGGGATGCATGAAAAAAGTTGGAACAAGATTGCTGTAGAAGCAGGTTGGCGTTATGATTATAAGCATTTCGATGCCGCAGGTTATCGCAATCGCTTTAACCAAAACACCAATAGCCCAGAGCAGTATCTAATGGAAGATACACGTAACTTCCATAATGTATCCGGATCCTTGGGATTGCGATATGCCATCAATCCACAATGGACCTTCAAGTCCAATGTAGGATTAGCTTGGCGTGCGCCTTCCGCGAATGAGCTTTACAGTGATGGTGTACACCATGGCGCAGGTATCTACGAAATTGGAAACATGAATCTTGACCCAGAACGAGGTTACAAGTGGGTAAACTCCATCAGTCGTAAAGCAGACCATTGGCGCATTGATATCGATGCTTACGCACAGTATATTGACAATTACATTTATGCTACTCCCAATCCAGATTCTGTTCGTCAAACTATTCGCGGCACCTTCCCGGTATTCAGCTATGAACAGCACAACAGTTTCTTCTACGGACTCGATATCAATGCCCAATGGGAAATCAGCAGCATGTTTGAATATCAATTTCAAGGAAGCATCGTACGGGCGAAGAACAGCAGCATAGACAGCTATTTGCCTTACATCCCTGCCGATAGATTATCGCAGGCACTAAAATGGAATATAGAAAATGAAAATAACACCTATTTCAAGGTAACACATGAGTTTGTCGCAAAGCAAAATCGCTACGCAGAAGGAACAGACTATATTGCTCCGCCGGCGGCCTACCACCTGCTGCACGCAAACATCAACCGATCATTTACAATCGGAAACAATAAATTAAACAGCTCGTTAGCTGTCGACAATCTATTAAACAGCGAGTACAAGGACTATATGGACCGATTCCGTTATTACGCACATCGTCCCGGTCGCAACATCCGATTAGCGATCAGTTATCAATTTTAAAAACTAAAAAAATCATGAAAATCAACACATACATTGCTTCTGCTATTATTGCTTTAATCACTTTAAACTCATGTTCTAAGGACGATCCTATTCCAGTTATCGATCAGGAAGAAGTAGGGTCTGCGCGCTTAGTATTCACTGAAGTTGAGGTTGAGGCACATGGCGACCACTTCCACTACAACGACTTCGCTGGTGCCGAGAAAGACAGCATCAACTTTGAGGGCGAGAAATTCCTTCCTCCAGTAGGCGCACACATGGATTTAGAAGTAGGAAAGACTTACCGCTTCCAACTACGTGTATTTGATTTCGCCGGCCGTCAAAGTCAAAAAACGTTTATCGAGCGTGAAGACCAACACTTCGCATTCTGGTTAAATGCTCCAGCAGATGCCGTAAAAATAATCTACGCTGACAAAAAAGAAGATGGAACACGTGTAAAAGTCGGAACCGTAGGCTATATCACCGTATTAAAAGCAACAAACTCCTTCAACTGGCGCTACATCATGCGTCACCTGAACCCAGGCGTTAAAACAAGCATTGATGTAGCAAAAGATATCCAAAATAAAGAATTTACTAAGTTTGGCGGTGCTAACGATATCGACTTGCAATTCAATATGCACTTGGTCGCAGAACATCACCATTAATGGAGATGTTAGATATTAGAATTTAGATGTTAGACATTGAAATTAGATATTAGACATTAGATTTTAGATATTAGACCTTGAAAGACTTTCAAAATTTATTAAATTGAAAGTCTTTCAAAATAAAGTAGTTTAATAATTCGATATAAGATCTTTATATACGTTTATCGTATAGATAAGATAGCTTAACAAGACAAAACATGTGTCTAATAAAATATCGATTAAAATAAAGTCAATAAAAAAAACGCTTATAAATTATAAGCGTTTTTTTTGTGCCCGCGGCGAGATTCGAACCCACATCGTCAGAACCGGAATCTGATATTCTATCCATTGAACTACGCAGGCGGCTGGCCAAAAATAATACAATTTTTGAGTATTACACAACAATAGCTTACCGAATTCGACAACCTATTGATTTTGAAATCCCTTAAATTGATTTAAGATAACTTAAACAGCTATGTAACACGTACTATAACATCAAAATTATCCCCAAAAACCAATCCTATCCTAAACATCTAACTTCTAATATCTAAAAAAAGTGGTTTAGGGGAATGCTATCTCCTAAACCACTTTTAACGATATTTGATGTAAATGAGAAAAGTATAAAAACGATCAACTCTATTTAGAGATGAAACAACATCTAATGTCTAAAATCTAAATACTAACATCTAAATACTAACTTCTAATATCTAAAAAAAAGTGGTTTAGGGGAATGTTATCTCCTAAACCACTTTTAACGATATTTGATGTAAATGAGAAAAGTATAAAAACGATCAACTCTATTTAGAGATGAAACAACATCTAAAATCTAAATACTAATATCTAAATACTAATATCTAAATACTAATATCTGTAATCTTTCCGAGATACTAGGCACAGACTTATTATGTCCGACATACATCTAATATCTAATGTCTAAATTCTAATATCTATTATTAAACTACAATATTAATAATCTTCCCTTTCACAAAAATAATCTTCTTCACGGCTTTACCGTCGATATATTTCTGTACTTCGGCATTGTCTTTCAGGATAGCTTCCACAGCCGGTTGATCTAAATCTAATGCTAATGGAAGGTTCATTTTCATCTTTCCGTTGATGGATACAGGATATGCGAACTCGCTTTCTACCAAGTATGCAGGATTGAATGTTGGGTATTGTGCGTAGGAAATAGATCCTGGCGCATTACCTAATAAACTCCACAGTTCCTCTGCGATATGTGGCGCGTAGGATTCCAATACGATAATCAAGTCTTGGAGGATTGCACGTTTATTACATTTCAAGTCGGTTAGCTCGTTAACACAGATCATAAAGGCTGAAACGGACGTATTAAAAGAGAAACGTTCGATATCATCTTCCACTTTCTTGATGATCTTATGTAGGGCTTTGAATTCCGCTTTGCTAGGCTCTTCGTCCGAAACATGGAAGTTTCCTTCTGCGTCATGGAACAGGCGCCATACCTTACGTAAAAATTTATATACCCCTTCTATCCCATTGGTATTCCATGGCTTAGCTTGTTCTAGTGGACCTAAGAACATCTCATAAAGACGTAATGTATCCGCGCCGTATTGGCTAATGATATCATCAGGATTCACAACATTATACTTCGACTTGGACATCTTCTCGACTTCCGTACCGCAGATATACTTTCCATTTTCAAGGATAAACTCCGCATCCGCAAAGTCTGGACGGAATTGCTTAAACTTCGCCAAGTCTAAAACATCATTGCTAACGATATTAACATCAACGTGCAATGGAAGCGTCTTGTACTGATCTCTTAAGCCTAGGGAAACAAAAGTATTTGTTCCGCGACCTTCTTCATCCAATAGGCGGTATACAAAGTTCGAGCGACCTTGAATCATACCCTGATTGATCAACTTCTTGAAAGGTTCCTCTTCGTTATGGTAACCCATATCTTTTAAGAACTTATTCCAGAAGCGTGAGTATAACAAGTGACCCGTAGCATGCTCAGAACCACCAATATATAAATCTACCGCTTTCCAGTAATCAACTGCTTCAGGGGATGCAAACTGATTTTCATTTTTCGGATCCATATAGCGGAACCAATACCATGAAGAACCTGCCCATCCTGGCATTGTACTCAATTCATAATCGTACTCATCTTGGTACTTCCATCCTTCAGCACGACCTAGAGGTGGCTCACCAGTCTCAGTAGGTAAATACTTATCAACCTCAGGCAATAGTAAAGGCAGCTCCTCCTCCTTAATTAAATAAGGTAGGTTATTTTTAAAATAAACTGGAACTGGCTCTCCCCAATAGCGTTGGCGTCCGAAGATCGCATCACGCATACGGAAGTTTATTTTTGCCTTTCCTAATTTTAAAGCCTCTAGACGTTCAATCAATGCAGGAACTGCCTCTTGGTAGTTCATACCATTGATAAAATCAGAGTTGATATATTTACCGTCTTTATTCGGATCGGCAGCTTCGCTGATATCTTGCGAATCCGATATCGGAATAATAGGAAGATTAAAGTGTTGCGCAAATAAGTAGTCACGTTGATCACCAGAAGGTACGGCCATAACAGCTCCAGTACCATAACTCGCCAAAACATAATCCGCAATCCAGATTTGTACGTCCTCACCCGTTATTGGATGTTTTGCATAAGAACCTGTAAATGCTCCAGAAACAGTCTTCGCATCAGCCATACGGTCAAGCTCCGACTTCTTCGATGTTTTTTCTATATATGACTCTACATCACCACGTTGTGCATCAGTTGTTAAAGCAGCCACTAACTCATGCTCGGGTGCTAACACAACAAAGCTGACACCAAAGATGGTATCCACGCGTGTGGTAAAGACTTCAATATTTTCATTTAATTGCGGCACAGGGAACTTCACACTCGCACCAACAGACTTTCCAATCCAGTTGCGTTGCATTTCTACTAAAGGTTCTGGCCAATCGATCGTATGTAATCCACGAAGCAAACGATCAGCATACGCAGTAATACGCATAGACCATTGCATCATCTTCTTCTGTTCTACAGGATATCCGCCACGCTCAGAAACACCATTGATAACCTCATCGTTCGCCAATACCGTTCCTAAAGCAGCACACCAGTTTACGGTGCTTTCGCGCAAGTAAGCTAAGCGGTACTTTAATAATTCTGTTTGTTGAACCTCTTCAGAAAAAGCATTCCATTCATCGGCAGTGAAGCTCAGCACTTCCTCATCCGATTCTGCTTGAATACCTGCCGAACCTTGGCTCGCGAAATGATCTACCAACGTAGAAATCGACTCCGCCCGATCTGCAGCCTTATTATACCAAGCATCGAAAGCTTTCATAAAGATCCATTGCGTCCAATGGTAATAATCCGCATTAGAGGTGCGAACCTCGCGCGACCAGTCATACGAGAATCCGATATTATCTAACTGCTCACGATAGCGTTGGATATTCGTTTCCGTTGTAATAGCCGGGTGTTGTCCTGTTTGAATCGCATATTGTTCTGCCGGTAATCCAAAAGAGTCATAACCCATAGGATGCAGGACATTAAAACCTTTAAGGCGTTTGTAACGTGAAAAAATATCAGAAGCGATGTAACCAAGTGGGTGACCTACGTGTAAACCCGCTCCGGAAGGATAAGGAAACATATCGAGCACATAATATTTAGGCTTTTCTGTAGATTCCTCTGTTTTAAAGGTTTGATTCGTTGCCCAATACTTTTGCCACTTCTGCTCAATAGACTGATGATTATACTCCATGATCGTTTTTAAGAAATATATAAGAGATGCGAAAATAGCGATTTTAGCCTAATAAAGCATAAAAGTTTTTTATTCTATACAATAATTTCTGATATTCGTTGTTAGAATTTAAGTGAAGGGAAATTCTTGACAACCGAGCGTATGAAATACAGAATATTTCATTAAATATGCGAGGTATGCATTGAATTATGTACTTTCGCATCAGTAAATTAAAACTACTATATGTCAGTGATCGAACAGGGTTCACCAAGAAAAAAAACAAAATCGGTATATGTTTCTACAGTAATCAGTATTGCACTCGTATTATTGATGACTGGTCTTTTAGGTTTAATACTCGTTCATGCCAAAAACCTCTCCCGCTACGTTAAGGAAAACATCGTTTTGAATGTCATCGTCAATGATAACGTCAATGAAGGCGATGTATTGTCGTTACAAAAGGACTTGGAAAAAGATCCTTATGTATTGCGTTCCGAATATGTAAGCAAGGAATTGGCTGCCAAAAACTTGAAAGAAGATTTAGGCGAAGACTTCGTTGAATACTTAGGCCATAACCCACTCCTTCCTTCGGTTGATATCTATCTGAAAGAACAATACGCCAATGGCGATAGCATAAAAACGTTTATCGATAAGATTGGTAAGAACTCACGTATCAAAGAGGTGGTATACCAAGAATCTTTAATTGATATGGTGAACAAGAATATCCGCGTTATCAGTATTGTTATCCTTGCCTTTACCGTTATCTTATTAATTATCGCAGTAGCATTAATTAACAACACCATTCGCCTAGCGATTTATTCGCAGCGTTTCCTGATTAAGAGTATGCAATTAATCGGCGCTACCAAGAACTTTATTCGTCGCCCATATATCATGTATGGTATAGCGCATGGATTGATTGGTTCCCTAATTGCCATCTTACTTTTAATTATCACTTTGCATTTTGCACAGAAGCAAGTTCCCGAACTTGTATTCTTACGCGACTGGTATGAATTTGCAATGATCTTCATATTCGTCATCGCTTTAGGTATCTTAATCGCGGCAGCAAGTACTTACTTTGCCGTTACAAAATACTTACGCGCGAAATCAGCTAGTTTATACAGATAATAACCCTTATTAATCGTTAGAGAATGAGCCAAACAGTTAAGAAAAAGACAGATGCAACTGCCACTAAAGGTCAGTTTGCATTCCAAAAGATAAATTATCAATTATTTATTCTTGCGATTGTTGTTGTAGCAATCGGGTTTATTATCATGATGGGCACTGAAGACATTTACAGCTTTACTAAGATTACCTTAGCACCACTTGTCGTGGTATTAGGTTTTGCCTTAGGATTCGTTGCTATTCTTTATAAACCTAAAAACAACAAAGCCGACTAAAAAGAATGAATTATTTTGAAGCCATCATCCTTGCGATTGTTGAAGGATTAACGGAATACCTACCCATCTCGTCTACCGCCCATATGGGCTTTACAGCAGCTTTAATGGGTATGCAAGAAAGTGAATATCTAAAGATGTTCCAAGTATCCATACAGTTTGGTGCTATCCTTTCCATCGTCGTATTATACTGGCGCAAATTCTTCGACTTGAAGAATTTGAATCTCTACTTAAAATTAGTGATTGCAGTTATTCCAGCTCTTGTACTGGGAAAACTATTCGATGACAAAATCGAAGCCGTATTGGGCAATCAAGTTGCTATATCTGCGGTTTTAGTACTGGGAGGTGTGATCTTATTATTCGTTGACAAATGGTTTAAAAACCCAACGATAACGGATGAAAAACAAATCCCAATTAAGAAAGCCTTAATCATTGGTTTTTGGCAATGTTTAGCGATGATGCCTGGAACATCACGTTCGGCAGCATCCATTATCGGGGGCTTAACTCAAGGACTTGATCGTAAAGCAGCAGCAGAATTCTCTTTCTTCTTAGCCGTTCCAACCATGCTAGCTGTAACTGTATACTCTGTGTTTGTAAAAACATGGGGCGAAGGTACCGCACAAGCACAAAAAGGCTATGAGATGATTATGGCGAGCAATGAAACTATTATGGTCTTTATCGTTGGTAATGTTGTAGCTTTTGTCGTAGCGATGATTGCCGTAAAATCATTTATCAGTGTATTGACAAAATACGGATTCAAATTTTGGGGATGGTATAGAATTATCATCGGCCTAATCCTATTGGTATTCTTCTGGAATCAATAGTAAAGAAAACGTAGACAAGCAAGATATCCGAGAGCAAATCCGAAAAGATTTGCTCTTTTTCTATTTAGGACTCGATTTACAACAACAAAGAAAGCTAATTTACGGATCAGTGCATACATCTATTGACAAACAACATCTGAATCTCAGCTTCCACAATTAAATCAGCGACATCTGAATAATATTCTTATTTTTGCAGGAAATTTGAGGTTCCTAATACCAAAATAGGTGATTCCTGCATTTCAACGATTAAATGCAGGACAGCGATTTTTAAGGACACCGATAAAAGACTGGAATGGAGAACATTAACACGTTACAAGAGAATACCGATTTCAATTTTGCACAGGGAGAATTGTTATTAATTGACAAGCCCTTAACCTGGACAAGCTTTGATGTCGTCGGTAAATTGCGCAATAGCCTAAAACCGCTAAAACTAAAGGTTGGACATGCAGGTACTTTAGATCCCCTAGCGACCGGATTACTCATCGTCTGTACCGGAAAAATGACCAAACAAATTGACACTTTTCAGGCAGAAGATAAAGAATATATCGGTACCTTTACTATTGGAGCTACCACTCCATCGTATGACCTCGAAACCGAAATTGACGCTACATCTGATATCAGCCATATTACTGAGGAGCAAATCCATGCCCTTGCACAGTCCTTTGTGGGTGAGCAAGATCAATACCCTCCTGCCCATTCGGCCATTAAAATTAATGGAGAGCGGGTTTATGAGAAAGCACGTCGCGGCGAAGAAGTCGAATTAAAAGCACGCCGTGTCAATATTATGGAATTTGACATCCCGGCAATTGAGTTGCCGATTGTACATTTCCGTATTAAATGCAGCAAAGGCACCTATATTCGATCTATAGCACATGATTTTGGTGCTAAATTGGGCGTAGGCGCACATCTATCGAGTCTGAGAAGAACAAAAAGCGGAGATTTTGAAGTCGCAAAGGCTTGGGAATTAACCGAATTAATAGAAATTATTAATAAGAATAAGAGCTTAGAACTACATAAATAACAAGCACAACACAGCGCATGAAGATATATAGAAATCTGGACGAATTCGAACCACTAGATTTTGCCATTGTCACCATTGGCACATTTGACGGAGTTCACGTCGGCCATCAAAAGATTTTAAATAAGATAACGGAGTTAGCTAAGCATAATACGGGCGAATCGGTCCTATTAACCTTCTACCCCCACCCACGATTAATCATCAATCCAGACGACGATTCATTACGCCTAATCAACGATATCGAAGAAAAGGTAGAACAGCTCGCACTAGCAGGTATTGACCACCTAATCATCACCCCTTTCACTAGAGACTTTTCAAATCAATCCCCAGAACAATATATTTCTGATGTATTAGTCAATAAAATCGGCTGTAAGAAAATTGTCATCGGCTATGATCATCACTTTGGAAAAGACAGAAAAGGAACGATCAAAGAATTGATACACTATGCAAATATCTTTGACTATTCTGTAGAAGAGATTCCAGAACAAGATATTGAGGATGTTGCTGTATCATCTACTCGCATTCGCGAATCCTTGATTAAAGGTGATATCGACACAGCGAACAAATACTTAGGTTATCCTTTTGAATTGACAGGAACAGTAATCCGCGGCGATCAAATTGGTAGAGAGATTGGGTTTCCTACAGCGAACCTTCATATCCACGAAAGCCATAAGCTTATCCCTGCATACGGCATCTATGCCGTGGAGGTTGAGGTATACCCTCGCTCCTCGGAGATCAATACAGGGCCTTATTTCCAGCCACAGCCGGAACGTATTGCCAAGGGTATGTGTTATATCGGGACGCGTCCGACAGTCGATGGTATGAGTCGTAAAATTGAAGTCAACTTATTAGACTTCAGCGATGACTTATACAGCAAGACCTTACGCGTGAAGTTTCTTTCTTTTATCCGTCATGATCAATGGTTTGAAAGCTTAGATCTGATGAAAGAACAGATTAAGAAAGACGAGCATGCTATCCGAAGCTATTTTGAATTAGTGTAGCAACAAGAAATAAGAATGTAGCATAAAAAAAGAAGCATCGATTAACCTCGATGCTTCTTTTTTTATGTCTTACGCTTTTTAGTTGTACCAATGTACATCATTATGATGGCGTTTTCCGTTATTTCCTTTTTTACCTTTATGTTTTTTCTTTTGTTGACCAGGCGCAAATTGCTTTGCAGATTTCTTACCATAAATCTTCTTTGCCTGTCCTGGAGGCATCCCTTGTGGGTGATGACGGTTACTGTAACATGATGCTGCAGTCAAAGCCAACACGACTACCATTACTAATCCTATAATTCGTTTCATACGTAAATCTATTAATCGTTTGCATTCTCCCAAATACTTTGCCATTTTTAACAACAGTCAAATATTTGTTTACATTAATAGACCTTTCAGATCGAAAAAGGATTAATCTTCAAACAATTGATATAAAGCGTGGATCTTCTCACGCTCCAAAACAAAATAGCCATGCAGCTTCAAACTATGCGGATCGCGTGCCTTTCCTTCCAACTGGATCTTCTGCCAACGATCAAACTTCGGCAACCAGCCAAAATGCTTTATAACCGTCGCAGATTGCGTATAATTGAAGTTAAAGACCAACTTCGCCTTCGCAAATGTTGCCGCTTCAGTACCTTTCTCTCCAGTATACAGACTCAACAAATCGCCTTGATTAGACTTTTGGAAGGTATAAAATAATTTCTCTGGCAAATAGCCCAATAAATGCGGCGAGCCTTTCAAACGAAGTAACAAGTTAGGAGCTTCCACATCTTGTATTTGCTCCACTTCCTTCATCTCGAAGTTATCATCATATTCATAAGAAACAACAGATTCTTGCTGTAGCACATCCTTATCTAACCAGTTGATGTCGACATATCCACCGTAGTACTTATGTACGCTGTCTACAGGCAAGTCTAACTTTTTCAATAAACTATCCTGCGATTGAATCCAGGAACTTAAATCAGCATCTAGATAGGCGCTTAATACGGCATTAGGTTCCGGTTTCAACTGTCTTGCCACATCTGGAAAACGCCACTTGTCTGATTTCACCAAACCATCCACATGTACACTCCCATTCTGAAAATCAAAACTAAACCAGTTTTTATCCGCATTGGACCATAACACATCCGCTTCCTGCTCTTCCGTATGGGTTTTAGACCATGCTAAGGCGTTCAGCCAGGTTGTGCGATCCGCTTGCAACAAACCTTTTAACTTGGTAGACTGATCTACGGAATCTCGACCGATAGAAAAGACAATCTCCTTTTCATTCATTAAGATCGCTAGTTTCTTCTGCTGATAATAGCTATATCCACCCTCCACAGCGCTAGAATTGGAATCTAGGTCAATATGTAACTGATCTTTAACAAAGCGCTTAAAACGCTTTAAATCCTTTACCTCTTGAACCGAATAATACTGATCGGCATCTGCTTTTTCCGAAAAGAAAAAAATCATCGCCGGAATATTTAAGCCCGTTTCCCAAACTTTCGCACGGCGTCGCCCAGTACTATCCCTATCTCCAAAAAAGTAGGTATTGGGATTCGATAGCGCGTTGCCCATTAATTCGGTTACTAAGCCATCGACATTCACTTGTATCAAGGCTTTCGTCTCAGCAGGAATCAGACTATCCTTGGCTTTCGACATACGAATCTGCTTATATGTAAAAAGACCTATAGCTATAGCAGCTATAAGTCCAGTTACGATAATGAATATCCATTTAATCCACTTCATTCAATTAATCTTCAAGTTGTAAAGTCCAATTATCGATTAAATTTACTAAAAATGATAATGCATTCTTCTCTCCTTGCGGAAATTCAATCGCCAATTCTCCTTGCATGCTATTGCCCTTCATTGGAGAAGCTACCATATAAATATTGCCATACTTCGACAATTCATCTACTGTTTTCTGCATAGAACGGTGTACAGGAATATCTAATTGACTCAACATACTCGGTAATTTCGGTGTGTTAAACAAAGCAACCATTGGATTTTTCTTCGCTAGATTCACATAAGTCTTATCGCCAACACCGCGGTAGGAATTATCCTTAATGGCCTTTAATTTTTCTAAATCATTACCTAAGAAAACAATACCCTTATGAATTAAAAGGAATGGTTTAATTACTTCTCTCGATCCAGTCTTCAATTCGTAAATACCACCGTGGTCTACAAGTCCTTCTTCACGGATACCAATTTTTATTAGTTTCTCGAAGATACGCACATCATCAGAAGAGAACATCCATAGGAAATCAGGAATATTTTCTGTTTTGGTACGCTCAACTTCTGTATAGTTGTAATCCTCATCATATTCGTAATCGGTGTAAGTCACCTCTTTCTTAGTAACACCGTTTAAAACAATCAGGTTATCCCCTTTGAATACCTTTGCAATTGCTGCCTCATCTAATAAGATATCAAATGAAGTCGCAAAAACATCGATAATCTCTCCATAGCGGTTTTCTTGATTTTCTCCAAATACACGCGTTACTATATTCGGCATATGTTTGATATACGCTTCTGTATTAATGTTTAAGGTCATAAACCCAAGCGCGTTCTTATCTAGATACTTATAAAACTCTGGATTTAGTTTATTCTTATACATATCTCTATAGTACTTCGTCATGGTCTTATCGAAAGTCATATCACCTATTACCTTCAATTTATTACCTTCGATTACCGCTGCTCCACTCGCCGATTGGTAGCCATAATTAAATGCCGGACGCATACCGAAAGTGCCATACAACATATCAGCTGGGTAGAAATAGCCATACATCTCATCGATATGATCAATTTCAAAGCGGATTAACTCATTGTCTTTGATGTTTCTAAGTTTCTTCGATGTAATACGCTTTCCTTTACCTGCGATCACATCATTTAACTTCGCATCTAACCAACCAGCCACTAATACATTCTTAATGGAATCGTTGTGATTTTCAATTCTGCGGTATTCCAAGTAATAATCATCTTGATATTCGTCTTGTGCTAATACAGAGTCTACCTCGGCAATTTCACTCTCCTCCAACGTTCCAGAGATCATTGGTGGCGCAATAATTTCAGTGGTTACAGTCGTTTCTTCAGCTTGTTTGACATTGCTCTTCGTCCCTTTCAACACCACGTGCGTTGAAGCGGCTTCTTTAACCTCTTCCGCGGCCTCAGCAACAGCTGCTTCTGCTTCTTCTGCAGCTTCAGCGGCGGCAACAGCAGCCTCTGCGGCAGATTCTACTGTTTCATTTTCCGGATCCCAAGCTTCGAATTCTACAGCTGCGGAGTCCACCAAAACGGGCTCTTCATAAACTGCTGCCTCTTCCTGCTCTAAGAAACCGTAGCGTTGCTTAATATCATCGCGACTGAAGTAATTGTACATCGCAACACCGCCCATCGCATAGATCGTATTATTATCCCAGCTCAAGCGCATTGTTCTATCGGTGCTATAAATCGTCGACAAGCCATTTACCTGTTCAATTTTCTTATTCTTGGGCAATAAAGATTCGAATTTACTACGGTCGTTCAATGGGAATAAACCACCTATAAATTGTACCGAATCTGTTGTAATGGAATTGATATAGGCATTGGCCTTAATATCTATTCCCATATCCTGAATATCATTGGTATTAATGGGATTATTATTTCCCATTACATTTTTAAAGAATCCTAATCGAGCGAAAATGGCGTTAACTTGCGCAGCATCTACATGTTTGAAGAAAGCTTTACCGTTAATGGCAAGAACCATGTTGGATTCCCCTGGAACTTTATTAATCAAATCTTGAGAAAAGCTTGGACCTGCAAGTCCAAGTGCTGCTGCAATTAAGGCTAGCTTCAACTTATTCATATTTCTTATATTAATTTTCATTATTTAATTTACTGTAGTACAATGGAATTGGCCAGATTAGCTTTACCTGCAATTAAGCTATTAATACTGGTTTTAAGCATAACGGCTTTCTTATTTGGCGATAATTTCGCGAGATCCGAACTTTGCTTCACTACGCCTTGATCGAAGCGGTAGATACTCGTATAGTAGGCCTGATTGAATGATTTTTGATTCTCTGCACCTAGCTTACCAAATTCTTTTTTCGCCTCTGCGCTATGCTTATAGGTCCTTACAAAAGTCTTCGTTTTAGCGTCGAAAGTATAATTGGTATTCTCATTAAAGCGAGACTTAAAATGTGCGCCTAAGGTTTTGGTATAAGCATTTAAGGCTTGAACATTTTGAAAATCGCAGGAAATACTGGCGATATAGTTTTTAAAATCCAATCGATAGTTCACATTGGAAATCCCTTTTGTTTTTTCTAATAAACTAACAATAGTTCCTACTTCACGACGAATGTCGGACTCCGAAGGGACTTTAAATCCATCAATCTTATCCAACTTCATCAAGGAAGCTGTCTTGGTTTTACTCTTGCTCAAGTTTAAGGTACCTTTAATACTACCCGATCCATTTGCTTTCATATCAATCTCTTCCACGATATCAAAGCAGGAACTTAAACTAAAAAGCGAAATACATAGGCACAACCCTAAAATCAATCTTCTCATATTATTTGAATCTAAGCGAAAGTACAAACATTTGACCTATCTATAAATCACTGTTTCCAGTGAATTTTTAAACATAGAGATAAAAATGTTAGTTAATTCACAAGGTATTGACTTATTTATATAATAGAGGCAGATAAGTTTAGAAAAAACATAAATTAACGCTTCCTGAAAATCAACTATCTGTAGGTATTTTGCTACAGGAATTTCCCTTTCTACCTCTCCTGGTACATCAGCATAGAAAAAGCCTAACTGAGGCGTTTAATGCATCGTTTAAACGTATCAGTTAGGCTTAAAGTAGGCCTAAGCTAGGCTTCAGCTTAAAGACTAAGTCTTTAATATTCGTATTTCTCTACCGATTTAATCTGATTTTCCCCTTCAGTGAATACCAAAGTGGGCTGATAGTTCTCCGCCTCTGCTGGGCTCAGGTTGATAAAGGATAGAATGTGTACCGTATCCCCGACTTTCGCATGCAATGCCGCGCCACCGTTCATACAGACCTCTCCAGAGCCTCGTTTGCCAGGCAAAACATAGGTCATAATCCGACTTCCGTTGATTGCGTTGTTGATATATACTTGTTCGTATTTCAAGATACCTGCTGCATCGAGCAGATCGGCGTCGATTGTAATCGAACCATTATAGGCTACATTGGCCTCCGTAACTTTGACGGTGTGAATTTTCGCTTTTAATAGGGTTACTTCCATGTACTTATCTATACTATTTAAATTGATTGTTTGAGTTGATTTTCTTCTACTTGCTTGCTTTGAAAGGCTATTGTCCTACCCGATTGTCTTATATGATGACGCATGTAGTGAATTTCGTAGGTAAATTCATAGGCTGCGGATGAATCAAATTTCTCCAGGGTTTCCGCCGGCACTACATAGTCCAGCTTTCCTAGATGATTGTACTTGCTGATGTGATAGGTGTCATCTTGTTGGGCTATGGCAAACCAGCAGCCCTCGCCAAGTCCACCGAGCCAAGTAGCACCCGAAGGCAGCTGCAAGGGCTTACTGGGCTCCGCTATATAGCCCAATTGCGAATCTTGCGGAAGTGTATTCGCCCGGCCTCTCGAAAAATTAATCAATAGCTGGTCGACTTGAAATTTCAGCGATTGCTTCCTATTCATTTGCCAGCGTTCTAATCGTTGATCAGCATAGCAATAAAATGCACCATCCTTTCCCCCATTGACCACATTACTGGTGGGGCTCGCTTTTAAGGATTCGGGGTATAGTATTTTTGAAATGCGCTTATCTTTTGTTTCCATGCCCTCGGTCAGGATTTGTGCCACATAACGTGAGCAGCTGTTATTTCCAGGGGCAATTGCTCCGTAAAGTACGGGGCCCTTGTTTACCAAAGCTTCCGCATAGGTCATCGCTTTGTGAAAACTGATACGCTCGCTTATGGCGCACAGCATTCGTCCGCCACCATGTGTTGCATCCTCCATTTGCTGTAGCTCAGCCAGAATTTCGTCTAAATTGATAAGTTCTTTCGCTTCGGAGAATTTTGCCTGCGTTTGAATATACAGTCGAGGATCAAATGCTGCCGAGCGTGCGCGACCATAGCCCCGAGGACAAATATAGCGCCCGAAGTCGTAATACAATACTTGACCAGTGTGATGCTCAATCAGCAGAATAGCAGCGTGCCCGATTCTGAAATTGAGGTTCTTCACAATTCCGACCGTCTTGAGTACTTTAAACCACAGTTCATCCCCTCGTGCCGTTTGATCGGGCCACGCTATTGGAATCGCAATATCTTGGTAGGTATGCATCATGAGGTTTCAAAGGTCTCCGAGTCTTCACGCTCGGTTTGGTTATATAGCTTCTGTAGGTAACGATCTCCGTGATCTGGAAAATATAGTACCAAATGGTCCTCCGAAGATAACTTTAATTCGTCAATATTTTGCTCCAAGGCGGCTAATACTGCTGCACTGGAGAATCCGATAAGGCGATTGGTGTCGGCTCGATGGTCTTGCGCGCATTGTTTTGTGCGTTCCTCATCGACCTGATAGATCGTATCGACCACTTGTGCATCGAACGTTCCGGGAATAAAGGTTCTTCCAATTCCTTCTATGGCATCGTGCACAAGTCCGCTATGCGCCAAAGCACCATCCACTAGATAAGCCTGATATACGGAATTGATGGGTTCAACACCGATGATACGTATAGCGCTATTCTGCTCCTTCAGGTAACGTCCAATGCCAGAGATACTGCCGCCGGTACCTACACCAACCATCACATGGCTAATGCGCTGATTGGTTTGTTCCCAAAGCTCAGGTCCCGTGGTGCGGTAATGGGCTTTAATATTCGCTGAATTATAGTATTGATTGGTGAAATAAGCGTTTTCATTGTTGGCAGCATATGCCTGTGCCTGGTACTGCGTCGAGTTGAACACATGTAAGCCAAAGGAATTATCGCATATCTCAATCGAGGCGCCATATTCTTCTAGTAACGCCCGCTTTTCAGCGGAGCAGGTCTTCGATACAAAGATCTTGACTCTGCAGCCCAGTTCCCTAGCCATTAAGGCAATGCTGATTCCAGTGTTCCCGCTGCTCGCCTCGACAATCGTTCCTCCAGGAGAAACCTTATTGCCTTTAATGGCATCCTCCAACATAAAGTATGCCGCCCGGTCCTTAGAAGATTTCCCTGGATTGAAGCTTTCATCTTTGATATAAATGTTCGTTCTGAACTTGTCAGACAAGAAGGGACATCGTGTCAAAGGGGTATTGCCAATCTTTTTCTCTATCAAAATGTGTGTTAAGTTTAAACTTGATTGCTTTAATAAAACGCTTTTTCGTCGGTATTATTTCATGTGTAGCCTATTATAGCCTTGCATTTCGGTCTGCTGCATCTTCGTGTAGACGACATACTTCGATTTTTCATTCTCGGTATTTTTAATAGCTTTGTTTTAAATACAAGCGTATGAAACCAAAGACCATTATTGTCGCCATACTTTTAGCTTTACTATTAGTTATTCTGTTTAATAACAAAGAAGAGGCCAGTTTTTGGCTGTTTGGTTATATCCGAACTTCCAAGCTGTTGATATTAGGGGTATTTTTCCTACTTGGTGTCGTTGTTGGAGGGATTTTATTTCGTCGAAAAAATAAACACCCGAAGGAATATGGGGTGACAAATACCGTTGCTCCGCAATCGGAGGATGATGAATTTCTCGATACTGATGATGGATTGACGGATGAGGATAGAGAATTTATCCGCCGGGATTAAATATAAAAAGCGATCAGGAATTATCCTGATCGCTTTCTTTTTTAGCCTTCGCTGTCGTCTTTTTCATTCTTCCAGCTTTCTGTAAACTAGTATGAATAAGATATTCTATTTGTCCATTGACACTTCTGAATTCATCATGCGCCCACTTTTCCAGCTGCTTGTACAATTCATCGTCCACACGGATCACAAAACTTTTCTTCATGCTATTCTGCTTTTTTATTTTGTCGGGTTGTCCCCGTTTATCTCGATTAATTGTACAGGGTACCCGCGTTAACAACAGGTTGTGCCGCCTTCTCTCCACATAGAACGACCATCAGGTTGCTCACCATCGATGCTTTCTTCTCATCATCCAACTCAACAATATTCTCCTCCGAAAGCTTCTTTAAGGCCATGTCTACCATGCCTACTGCACCTTCGACAATCTTTGCACGTGCTGCAACAATCGCCGTTGCTTGTTGACGCTGTAGCATCGCTCCCGCGATTTCCGCCGCATAAGCCAAGTGGCTGATACGCGCCTCCTCAACAATAACTCCCGCCTTCGCCAAACGTTCCGTCAACTCATTCTCCAGGATCGCATTGACAGCATCTCCACCCTCACGCAAGGTAATCTCAGCATGCTGATCCTCAAAGTTGTCGTAAGCAAAACTCACCGCCAAATGACGTACCGCTGCCTCACTCTGTACGCGCACATAGTCGTTATAGCTCTGTACATCGTATGCCGCCTTGTAGGTATCTCCTATCTTCCAAACAATAACTGCAGCAATCTCTATTGGATTACCCATCTTATCATTAACCTTCAACGTGTGCCCTTGTAAGTTCTCCGAACGTAAGCTAATCCGCTGCGCCGTATAAAACGGATTGATGAAAAATAAGCCATTGTCCTTAATCGTACCTCTATACTTTCCAAATAAATTTAATACTCTAGAATGGTTCGGATTTACAATTAAAAGCCGATTTGCTATAATTAGGAAGAAAACAAAGGATAAAAACAACATAAATAAGCCCAATCCTTTCTGTCCCGTAGAGACCATAAAGTAAATCGAATATCCCCCGCCAACAATAGTTAACAGTAAGATTAGTAGCGCTAAATAGCCTGATGCTGGTTTAATAATTCTTTCCATAACGTTAGATATAATGATATTATTTTGATATCACTAATATATCACTTTATTTTTAATAATCTGCAAGTGTACTGTATATTTAATTTTCATGTGGATTCTCGGAAAGTGGACTGGCATAGGTTTAAACCCTGAAAATTTATTCCTTTTAAAATGAGGGAGTTTGATATTTTTTAGAAAAAAAAGCGCGTCATAATTTGCAATTAAAGGTAAAAAAGCTACCTTTGCATCACTTCAAACAACGAAGGGTACGAAAGAAATTAAGTACAAGATTCCGTAGCTCAGCTGGTAGAGCAATACACTTTTAATGTATGGGTCCTGGGTTCGAATCCCAGCGGGATCACTTCTTGGGACAAGTCTAAAAACGATAGACTTGTCCCATTTTTTTTGCCCTGTAATTTGCTGTTATTCTGATAGATAAGAGCAATGGCAGAATTTAGTCTTGGAGTTCGATGTCGTGTTCCGTCAAATTCCAAAAAATCAGGGAACATCGAACTCACTATAAGCCTTTTTTCCTCAATATCGCCGTTTTCATAGCGTCTATCAATGTTTGCGACCTTTTTTAAGGTGGAAGCCACTAAGTCTTTAATCTCCGTACCCACTACGGCCAAGTCGTTTAATCTTCTTTCCAAAACCTCAATCTTGCCTTTGGTCAATTTCTTTACTTCTTGAAAGTCGTCATCTGCCATTTCTCCATCGGCATTCTTTAAAAGTGCATTTTGATAGCGTTTATTCAATGCGTCAATCTCACTTATGATATTTGTCCGTTCGGTGTTTTGGGCTTTGGTCTTGTTGTTGAAGTCTTTTATAAAGGCTTCGATAAAAACATCGACCATGCCTTCTTTTGGCGACATATACCGCAGTTGCTTTAAGAAAGCCTCGTTAGCCGTTTCCGCTTTGAACCTTGTACCGCAGGCTGAACTACAATGATAGTAGTAATAGTAGTTACCCATCTTTCCCTTTGAGGCACTTCCGGTCAGCATACGGTCGCATTTAGGACATTTGAGAAACCCTCTAAGCGGTAGATTGTCCATAGCTACGATTTTAGGCTTTACAACCCTCTTTCTCCCATCGAGAATTTCCTGTACATCCGCAAACGTCTTTTCGCTGATTAATGGCTCATGCTGTCCTTTGACAAAATATCCCTTTTCCTCTTTGTAGGGAGGAATGAATATTTTGCCACAGTACAAGGGGTTTCGGACGGCTACCCAAAAGTTATTTTTGCTGAACCGACCTTTTCCATCGGCTTTTTCCCGAACCATTTTCCATATCTGTTCGGTATTGAAGTTATTGGAAACGATTTGTTCAAACGCCCATTTCAAAAGCGGTGCTTCAAAGTCATGTGGGGCAATGAATTTCTTTTTGCCCTCTGTTATCTTGTTGACGTATCCCAATGGAGCAGTCCCCATATAACGCCCCTCTTTTTTCGCCCTGCGCATTCCGTGAAAAACGTTCAATGCACGCCTGTCGTTTTCCACTTCCGGTGAAGCAAGATAGAACGCAAGCATGATTTTGTTTTCGGGAATGGTAAGGTCTAAGGGCTGTTCTATTGCCACAGGTTCAACGCCATGTGTCCGTAACTGGTTAATCATTTGGTACGCGTCCCCTGCGTTTCTACTGAACCTATCCCATTTGGTAAATAGTATTATTGACCCCGCTTTGTTGTTCTTTGTTTTACGTAGGTTGGATAAATATTTCTGCCACTCTGGACGTTTGAAAGATTTTGCCGAATGGTCTTCTATGTACACATCTCTTACTGGAATGCCTTTTAATTCACAATATCTCCTTAATCGGTCTTCTTGGTCACGTTGCGAATATCCTTTGTCCGCCTGCTCGTCTGTCGATACACGTATGTATAAATCTGCCTTTCTCATCACAACAGTTCTCCTTGTTCATTAGATTAAAGTTTTCCTCTTAGATACTGGTTAACTGCAATATGAGCCATCTTCTTAACAAAATCCAAGATGGTTTTTGCTTCCTCTATATCGACCTCTGTTCCTTTCTTTTTCAAGATTTGCACAACTCTTTCGGGTGTTAAATTGTTCGCTTTTTCTTTCTCCATCTTCAATTGATTTTTGCCTGTTAACCGAGCGGATTAATCCGCACAGGCAAACTTATCGTACTGATGGAGTGGGTATTGGATTGTGTCTTTGGGTTGAATTACTTGGCATAGTCTGCCTGTTTAGAACCATTTCGGCAATGCTATCCTCATTACTTCCACGTTTGGTTATGCCTAAAAAGCGGGTATGCCTATTGTTCACGTTTCATGGAGCAAAGGTATGTCCGTGTTCTTAACGGAGGCAAAAGGTCATGCAAGTTTGAAAAAAAATCTCCACCCGTTGGGTAGTATTTGTTTTCCAAAACCTTGTGCCTCCTAAACACTAACCTAAACTGCTCCCGAAACGAAACACAGCATACTCCGGCTCTTTACACGAATAAAAAAAATGTCAGGCATGAGGAATATAAGCATTGGAAATGGTATTGAAACAAAACAACAGTACCACCTCTCATTGCCGAATAAATCAAAAAAATTAATTCAAAACAGAAAAGAAATGAAACATCAAATAAACACATCGGAAGCAAGAGTATATGTCGGCACATATGGAAAATACAATGACGGTTCAATCTTCGGAAAATGGCTTGACCTTTCCGATTATGCAAACAGCGACGAATTTTATACCGCTTGCAAGGAACTGCACAATGACGAGGCAGACCCCGAATTTATGTTTCAAGATTACGAGAATATCCCGAACGGCTTAATCGGCGAAAGTTGGATAAGCAACAACATTTTTGAGGTTTTGGAGGCTTTGAAAGACATGGACGAGAGCCGGAAAGAGGCATTTTTAATATGGTGTGACAACGGACACCGTAAGCTATCCGAGACCGATATAAGCGACCTAATGAGCGATTTTGACGATGATTATATAGGCGAATACAAGGACGAGGAAGATTTTGCCTATGAGCAGGTAGAGCAAATGGACTTGCCCGAATTTGCAAAGCAGTATTTCGATTATGAGGCTTATGCCCGTGACCTGTTTAGCGGTGACTATTGGAGTGATAGCGGTTACGTATTCTACAATTCATAAACACGATTTTTTTACGGGAGCGGTAAGCCGGTCCCGTTATTTCACCCGAAAAATCGCACGGGCAAAAAAGACAGATCCTCCCCAGGTCGTAACAGTCTTTTTTGCGGAAAGCGGAACAACCCCTTTGTTAAATGCTTCCGCTCCGCCGTTCCTTACTTGCATTTTCCAAATAGGTTGCGCAGTATTGACTACTTTCTTTCATGAGTTGAGACGAAAAAGAAAGTAGCAAAGAAACCTAAGATTGGGGTTGACTTTTAAAATATTCCGTTGCTGTACCGCTAATCCCAACACTGAAATATTTTTTGTTTTCACTCAGTACTTTAACGGCGGTTAGCATTTCATTGGGGTCGGCGAATTTCAATATATAGCCCGAAACACCTGCCTTTAGCATATCCGTTATACTTTCCGTGTCATCTTGCGTACTTGAAATTAGGATTTTTAAATCGGGATGCTTTTCGAGCAAAAGTTTAGCGGTGGCAAAGTCTTCCTCGATGATACAGACATCCGGCCACCCGTCATGCTCTTTTAACTTTTGCAGGGCTTCCTGCCCGACACCTGTTTGGAACAATACCGTATAACCCGAATTTTCAAGCTGATTTACGGATATATCCCGAAGCTGTGCATTGTCATCTATGACCGCTACACAGACATTGTTTTTGTTGTCTTTTCCAGTATCCATAACATCTGTTTTAAAAGTAGCGAAACCTGCAATAAAAAAAGCGCAGGCAACTACACTTACTCGATACTGGGGTACTGGTATACCTTATCTCCAAATAAGCGAGCGCCCACGCCTATAGCGTGAGCGTTCTTACTTATTGTCTCGGAGATATAAAAATTACCAGTTTTCAGTACCAAGACTTAAAGCAAAAACACTTTAAGTATTTTATATTTTTCTATCAGCAAAGATAACGATGTAGATTGTTTTACGCAATCCGAAATCATTCCTACAATTTCTGCTGTAATTAATTCCTTTTTTACAAATAATCAGATTTTCTATCCAAAGAGTTTTCCGTCACCAATACCGATTTAAGCGTAAGCAATATGTGTCCAATAATTCCCATCACGACAAAAATACTCATAAACGCATATGACCCATCAATAAAAATATAGGTTAGCGTTGGAATAATTAGTCCAAAAGCTAATAACAGTGAGAAAGTTGTGGTAAAGTACTTAATTGTCAACGGCAAATCAGCATCTACAGCCTTAGTTAAATTATAAAGACGTGGGATAATTCTATATTGAAAATCCAAGCTGATGGCTTCTAAGTTGTCTCTTGAAAGGCTTTCAATTTTATTTTTTGGATAAATGCGGTTATATTCCTCAATTATTTCTTGTATGTAGTATGAATTTTGAAAGTTTTTGGGGAATATCTTCACTTCTGAACAACAATACCAAATCTGATTAGCATCGCTAAATAAGATGAATTTTTCCATTTCTCCATGAGAATAAATGTGATTTGATGGAAATTCCGTATATGTTAGTCCAGAGCGTAAAAAAGAATCGTCAGCCATCATTTCTAATTGAAGCACCAACAACACTACACTATGAGATACATCATCCCTATAAAATGAACGATATTTTGCATATTCAATATCATCATCATAGTTTGGGTAAAAGTATTCTTCAAATGTTATGTCGCTCTTTATCGAATTAGCGTATTCATAAGAATTATAAAATGGCTTATCTTTAGTCCAAAAATTATGGTCTCTTGTGAGGTTAAAGCAAATCTTTCTGAAATAGGTTAGTTTGTTAGAAAGTCTCCTTATTGTCCTCGTATATTTTAATTTATCTTGTCGTATCGTAATGACTTTGTTGATTAGGAAACCCAAGACAAAGGAAGCGATAATTCCACTCGCTATATTTATATAGTCGTAAGATTTTGTAAGCCGTTCTTGAAACCCACTGTCAGTCTGAATTCTGCAAATACTTATCACGATTAATAAGACGGTCGGAACAATCATAATAATGGTATTTCTTAAAAGAATATTATACCAAATAGATAAGAATTTGTGTAAAAGCCATGAATACGTTTTATTGTTATCTCGCTTATTTTGGTAATAAGAGGGAAGATAAAACAGCTTTAGGTGCTTAGATTGGTTTTGTATTGTTCCCTCTTTTTCGGGTAATAGATACTCAATAGTCAATGACGAGATTGCTATATAATCGTCAAAATTTGACAGGTTCTTTTGCACCCATCCTTTAAGGTATTTGGTTAATAACTGATGTAGCTTATCTACATCACCATCCCATTGTACGCTATTTAAGTCGATACTAATGTAGTTAATACTGTTTTTACGTTGGGCTTTTACAGTACCTGACATTTCTATTGTCTCAAAATAATGGACTATATATAACTCAATTGCCTCACGGACGATTTCAATATCTGTCATACATTTGTGTTCTATGTGGATAGTATTAGGTGATGATTGCCTATCGTGGGTTCTGTATCTCCATATTTTGGGATGCTTTTGCTTTTTTCTGTCTTGAATGACTCCACAGGAAGAGTACACCCAATATAATTAAGGCGATAGCTACCAACTTGCCCATCCGTTCAGCGTTTTTAATGATAACCGAACTCTCATAAGACGAAAAGCCCTCCGCTCCGGTCGGGCTACGCCTGTAAAACCTTCGGCGGTTAATCCAGTAACGCAGACCAAGCCCCGCAACCAGTGCCATTATACCTAAAACCAATGATGCGTCCATAACGATAGCCTTTATAATTCAACACTTTGAATTTACGAAAAAGCACCGAATAACAGGCTTAAAAAATGAAAAATCCCATCGCATCGCATGGGATTTTTCTGTCTTCAATCACGGCTGTTAAACTGGAAACTCAATTGCTTTTCGTTCCCGAAATTGTCCGAAATCCAAATATCAAACGACTGTGACACGGTGGATTGCGAGGTGTAATACAGCCTAAATTGTGTCTGTGGCAACACGTACACATCATTGGGTGGAATTGCAACTTAAAAGTGGAGACTTTTTATGCCACTAATAAACTAGTTGATTTATAAAATTTTTCCATTTCATTTGGTGTTTTATTACCTAATCCAGAATGGATTCTTTTTTGATGGTAAAATCCTTCGATGTATCTAAAGATTTCTAATCTCGCAGCTTCCCTGTTTGCAAATTTTCTGTGATAAACTAATTCACATTTTAGTGTTTTGAAGAAGCTTTCCGCGACTGCGTTATCCCAACAATTACCTTTCCTGCTCATACTTTGGATAATTTCATTTTTTCCTAAGAAAGACTTAAACTCGTTGCATGCATATTGAGCACCTCTATCTGAGTGGAAAATCAGACCCTGTTTTACATTCCTTTGTGCAATAGCCATTTTAAGTGCTTTTAAAGTTGTATGCTCTGCCGTCATGTCATTACTGAACGACCAACCTATGATTTTTCTATCGGCAAGGTCGATAACAGTAGTAAGATACAGCCATCCTGATCCAGTCTTGATGTAGGTAATATCACCAACCCATTTTTGCGATAGGCCATCTGTAAAGAAATTTCTTCCAAGGAGATTCTCAGCAAGTTGAAAACTGTGTTTGGAATCTGTCGTTATCTTAAATTTCTTCCGAATCTTGCTTCTTAGATTCAATTTTCTCATCAATCTGGCGACATAAGAACGTGATATTTTATGATTTTTCTTATTCAGTTCTAAAGTAATTCGAGGACTGCCGTATATTTGGTCACTGTCCTGATGTGCTTGTTTTACCAGTATAGATAATTCCTCTGTTCTCTTATCTCTGTTGCTTTTTGGTCTAGAAATCCATTTGTAAAACGAACTACTGCTTGTATTTATAATCTTGCACATCTTTTCAACTGCGAATAGGTTCATATGCGATTTTATGAACTCATATTTTCTCAGTCGCCCTTGGAAAAGATGGCTACCGCCTTTTTTAAGATTACGTTTTCTAATTCTGCTTCCTTTAAACGCTTTTTTAACTCCCTAATCTCTTGCTCCTCTGGAGTTAATTTATCATTCTTTGGTAATAGTGTACCTCCATTATATCTAGGATCTACACGCCATTTACTTAATCTACTTGCATCTAGATCCAACTCTTTTGCTGCTTCCAAAACCGAGCCCTTTAGAGAGGACAACTCTACTGCCATTTTTTTAAATGACTCATCAAATATTCTTGCCATGTCTTAACAAATTTAATTCTATTTTATTTTAAATCTGTCTCCACTTAAAGGTAGCAACTCCACACCGCCAGTAATGGAAACTTGCTTTCCAACGTTGTGGCTTTTGAAGTATTTCTCATAGGGCATTGGATTTAGTGTTGAACTTCAAATAGCGGTGTACGGCTTTGCGACAGATGATGTATTTCGGATGCCTTTTCTTTGCCCCGACTTTCATCAATCCATGTTCGCCGTATTTGCCGTTCAATGCGAATGTTTGCCAAACGATGAGCGATGCACCGCCTGCCCCGATGAACAGGCAGATGTAAGAGTTTACACCTGCCATGTACATAATCATGACGAGGACAAGCACACCGAGCAAGCCTCCGGCGAAGATGAACAGGTACTGTGCTTTCAGTCCTTTGAACTCGACCGTCCTACCGATACCTTTATTGATATTGTAATTGCTCATAGGTCGTCGGCTTAAAGGAAGAATGAGCGGAGAATGGTCGCCGCTACGATTAGGAAGATACAAGCCCCAAACCACGATGCCGCAGTCTTGCTTGTATCGGGGTCACCGCTACTGAATTTGTTGTACACCTTTACGCCTCCGATTAGTCCAACCACTGCCCCAATCGCATAGATGAGTTGGGTTGCAGGGTCGAAGTAACTCGTTACCATCTGCGTGGCTTCTTGGATGCCTGCCGAGCCGTTGCCCTGTGCGAACACACCGAATGCCGACAGGAACGCAACGCCTGTCAGCAACACTTTTTTGCTTTGTTTTTCCATGACTTAACTGAATTAAATTATTACTAATTCCCACACCTTGCGGGCTTTCGCAACAAAAGTCTTATGGAAATCGAAGCGTTATGGGAAACTGGAAATCAGCGGAATTAATTGGCAGTGAGTGGCGGTTAAATGTTATATAAAGACCGAATTAACCAAGCGAATACTGACACAATGACAGTGATAATATATTGGAAATCTTTTTGATATACAAAATGATATAACACAACCGCCTCCGATTTCAGAAAGCGTTTCTTTTTAAAAAATGGAGCAATAATGAACAAGTCTATAATTATATATTTTTAACCTATTAACAATAGTGCATGGCAAACAACTACAAAATTTTCATCAGTCATTCATGGGCGCATTCCAGTGATTTGGAAGACCTCCGAAAACTTCTGAATTCAAGAGGGTACTTCAATGTCGAATTTACAGAAGCCTCGAAAGATGTTCCTATAAACTCTACTAATGCTCCATATATCAAAGCCAGATTGAGAGCCAAAATTCAATCATCAAATATTGTATTGGCTTTGGCTGGCATATATGCTTCACATAGTGATTGGATGCCTTGGGAATTAGATACTGCAAAATCGCTTGGTATTTCAATCATAGGCGTTATACCAAGAGGACAAGAGAGAATATCGCAAGTGGTTTATTCAAGGTCGGTGATTGATGTCAGGTGGAATACCGAAAGCATAGTTGAAGCCATTAGGACACACGCTAAATAATTTACTTATGGCTCATAAATGCTTCATTTCTTTTAAAACAGAGGATATTGCTTACAAAAGATATATTCATGACCATCTCGATGTGGACATGATTGATAACTCACTACATGAACCAATAGATTCTGATAATGAAGAATATATAATGAGAAAGATTCGTGAAGACTACTTATCAGATTCAACGGTAACAATTTTTTTGATAGGTGAGAAATCTGCGGAGAATCTTTTTTATGAAAATCAAAATTTTCTTAAAAGAGAGTTGCAAGCATCTCTATACAACGGGATTGGCAATACGAAGAACGGAATTTTAGGCGTTGTTTTACCAAACATGTATGATAGGGTTTACGGCGGTAGGCTTTTATGTGCTACATGCGGTAATTACCATAATCGAGTTAATATCAATAATGACACAGTAATCTCTGAATTTGCTTATAATTACTATATACCAAACTATCAATGTGCATGGAAAGAGGAAAATAGATATTGTGTTCTCGTTAAATGGGATGATTTCTGTTCTAATCCAGAATTTTATATCGATAAAGCATTTGACAAGAGAAGTCATCCAATTTCAAATTATACAAAAGTAAGACCATGATAAATAATTCAGATTTTCCCAACTATTTCATCGCAGGTGACAATGCTTCTTTATTAGCGCAAAAAAATTATGTGGGGTTTGTCCGGTGGGATTTGATATTAATGTGTATAAGCTCTGTATTGGTAATTTACAATTATAGTAGCGTAGATACTAAACGGGGTATTTATATTGTTTCTGGCTTAATTTTATTTGTTGCGTTCGTTCTTTCTTTGGTAATTAAATCAAAAAAATATGAAGACGTTTGGTATAGGGGGCGAGCACTGGCAGAATCTGCAAAAACTTTGACTTGGAGATTTATGATGAAGTCAGAGTATTTCGAGAATAGTTTGACTAAAGAAGATGTTGAGAAAAGATTTATTGACAGAATTAAGGAAATACGTGAAGAATTTAAGGACATTAATTCATTTTTGAAAGCTTCTGATATTAGAAAGGAAACAATCACGCCTAAAATGCATGAAGTACGTGACTTAGACCTTCAAGGGCGAAAGGATTTTTATTTAAGAAACCGCATTGATAATCAAATTGACTGGTATACGTCTAAAGCAGACACGAATAAAACTAAATACGAAAGATGGTTTTGGGCTGTTATCATCATGCAATTTTTAGCCATAATTTCTATAGTATATCTCATTTTGTATCCAAATTCAGATTTCAACTTAGTAGGCATTTTCACAACTTTATCGGCAAGCTTTTTCAGTTGGTTACAACTGAAAAAATATCAGGAAAATAAGGAGGCTTATAATACAGCTATGTCAGAATTGAATTTGATAAAGAATGAAGCTAAATATATCACAGAAGAAGATGCCTTTTCAAAATTTGTGTTGGATTCAGAAAATGCAATGTCACGGGAACATACAATGTGGTTAGCACAAAAGAGATTATAGCAATGGTAAAAAAAGGATTTAATAAAGCCAACGTATTTGAGAATCTGACTTGGGCACTCGAATCTGTTAACGACAATCAGCTTTTCAAAAGACCATGCGTATTTCTAAGTCACAAAAGGGAAGACAAAAACGCTTGTAAGGAAATAGCAAATATTTCAAAAATGCTGGGATAGATTATTATTTGGATGAAGAAGATGACAGATTACAACATGCATCCTCGATTGGAGACCCAATTCAAATTACAGAGAGCATCAAAAATGGCATAAAGAAGAGTACGCATATGATGGTAGTCGTTTCAGACAAAACATATAAGTCTTTATGGGTTCCTTTTGAAGTGGGATATGGTCATGCTTCTATTCTTGACCAAGAAAAATTGAAAAATCAAAATGACAGAATTAAGTTGTCTGTACTGACTTTGAAAGACATAGCAGAAAAAGCTCTTCCAGACTATTTGCAGGTTGGTTATTTAATAAAGGGTACCAAAAGTTTAAATGAGTATATTTCAAAAATTACGGATAGACTGGAAAAATCTCTGATAAATGAAAGCCGAATTTTCTCGAATAGTCAAATGAAGCATCCTTTAGATAGTGTTTTGAACTGGAATTTATAACAACAATAAAATAAAAACATTGGGGAGTTTGCTCACACAAACTCCCCGATGTCGAAGTCCTCTAAATCACTTTTCCGCAAATCGGGAGAACTGAAATCCGTTCCGGCGGAAAGGCTCTTGTCCAACAACTCTGCAATCTTCCGTGAAGCCCCCTCCATTGAGTTTTCGAGCAGACCGAACAATTCCGTTCCCTGTAATCGTTGAACTATATCTACCGTTTTTTGTTGCAGGGCAGGCTCTGGTGCATCTTGCTCCAACCATGCCCCCACGGTCGTCAGTTCATCAAAGGTAACCCCTGTGGCAAACTCATTGTCGCTGTCCTCAAACCCGTATTCATCCCATTCGTCTTCCTCATTTTCAAAATCAGACATACTCCCGAAAACTTCATCCGGCTCTCCCTCAATCTGCGGATTTTCCAATCCGAAACCTATCCCGTAGGTTTCTGTTCCAAAATTATCAGCTATCCCGTCACGTTCGCCCGATTGTCTTTTTGTGGCATTCGGTGGCAAGGTGTGGCGTTCCACAGGCTTGGGAAGCCCCATAATATCCGGCAGGTCGGGGCTTTTCTTTTCCGGCTTTATTTCCCTGCGGATGGTCTTATGGATGACCACCTTATCTTTCAGCAACAGGATGATGACGATGATAAGGCATATTACAATCAATGTTTCCATAGCTATAAGATTGGCTTTTGCTTGTCGGCATAGATAATCTTTATTTCGTCTCCGAACTCCTCAAAGTGGTGTTTCAGTACACTGTGCAGGTAATCGGTAAGCGTAATTTCTCCCTCTCCGAGCAGAAAGACGATACGGGATAATTTCTTATGGAAATCGGGGCTTATGTAGACCGATTTTCCGCATCTTGCCACGACCCCTGTCGGTCTTAAAAATGCCGATTTGTAATGCGCTTTGCGCAATACCTTTTCCGGTTGTTTTTGCTGTCTCTTGTTCATAATCGAATACTTTAAAAAATGGGTTTAAACTTATCATTGAAATCATCGGTAATGGCTTTCTCGAACTGTTCAAAATGATGTTCGAGAATATTGTCCAAATAGGCGTACAGAGGTATTTTATCCTCGCCGATAACCTGCACGATACGGGAAAGCCGTTCGTGGTATTCCTGCCGGATGTAGATGCTTTTATCGCCACGGCGTGTCATGGTGTGGCTATTGAGGAAACGCTCGCCATAGCCCGTATCGGAAGCCCTCTTTTGTCGGGTGCGCTCTTTGGCTACTGGCTTTTGCGTTGGCGTTTCCTTTGTCGGCTCTGCGTTCGGCTCTTGCGGTGCTACCGCCTGTTGGGGCTTCTTTGTTTCGCCCGCCATGATGGACATGAGATATGCCTCGTCAATCGGAGCATTCGGCTTTTTCTTATTTTCATTCTCCATAGCGGTTACAGTTTGACGGTTCTTAGAAATTCACTGATGAACAAGTCCAAGCCGGAGGCTTTCATCAATCTTTTGTCGGGGGGCAATAGCGTGGAGCGGAAGACAGTTTTTGCCGTTGCCTCGCTTTCCTTGCGGAAACGTTTGCTATCGGCAATACGTGTTTTGGAATTGCAACTTAAAAGTGGAGACTTTTTATGCCACTAATAAACTAGTTGATTTATAAAATTTTTCCATTTCATTTGGTGTTTTATTACCTAATCCAGAATGGATTCTTTTTTGATGGTAAAATCCTTCGATGTATCTAAAGATTTCTAATCTCGCAGCTTCCCTGTTTGCAAATTTTCTGTGATAAACTAATTCACATTTTAGTGTTTTGAAGAAGCTTTCCGCGACTGCGTTATCCCAACAATTACCTTTCCTGCTCATACTTTGGATAATTTCATTTTTTCCTAAGAAAGACTTAAACTCGTTGCATGCATATTGAGCACCTCTATCTGAGTGGAAAATCAGACCCTGTTTTACATTCCTTTGTGCAATAGCCATTTTAAGTGCTTTTAAAGTTGTATGCTCTGCCGTCATGTCATTACTGAACGACCAACCTATGATTTTTCTATCGGCAAGGTCGATAACAGTAGTAAGATACAGCCATCCTGATCCAGTCTTGATGTAGGTAATATCACCAACCCATTTTTGCGATAGGCCATCTGTAAAGAAATTTCTTCCAAGGAGATTCTCAGCAAGTTGAAAACTGTGTTTGGAATCTGTCGTTATCTTAAATTTCTTCCGAATCTTGCTTCTTAGATTCAATTTTCTCATCAATCTGGCGACATAAGAACGTGATATTTTATGATTTTTCTTATTCAGTTCTAAAGTAATTCGAGGACTGCCGTATATTTGGTCACTGTCCTGATGTGCTTGTTTTACCAGTATAGATAATTCCTCTGTTCTCTTATCTCTGTTGCTTTTTGGTCTAGAAATCCATTTGTAAAACGAACTACTGCTTGTATTTATAATCTTGCACATCTTTTCAACTGCGAATAGGTTCATATGCGATTTTATGAACTCATATTTTCTCAGTCGCCCTTGGAAAAGATGGCTACCGCCTTTTTTAAGATTACGTTTTCTAATTCTGCTTCCTTTAAACGCTTTTTTAACTCCCTAATCTCTTGCTCCTCTGGAGTTAATTTATCATTCTTTGGTAATAGTGTACCTCCATTATATCTAGGATCTACACGCCATTTACTTAATCTACTTGCATCTAGATCCAACTCTTTTGCTGCTTCCAAAACCGAGCCCTTTAGAGAGGACAACTCTACTGCCATTTTTTTAAATGACTCATCAAATATTCTTGCCATGTCTTAACAAATTTAATTCTATTTTATTTTAAATCTGTCTCCACTTAAAGGTAGCAACTCCATTTCCATTGCTTGCAGTCCGACCTCGTTAATGACGCTGCCGTAGATTTCGTACAGTTGCGATTTTTCCCTGCCATCGACCATGTTCCAAAACAGCCGTATGGTTTCGATGGAGGTCTGACCTTGTTTCATAAGGACATTGGTCAGCACATCGGTAAAGCTCAATGTGCTTTCCATGACTACACGGTCTGCCGTGATGGGCGAAAAGATGTGGTGCATTCCTGCCAATGTGTTCAGCAAGCCCGAAGTGTTCACCGTTCCGGTCAAATCAAAGAAAAC